>NZ_BAAGZD010000015.1:0-127431 GCF_054778895.1 Spirosoma fluminis | reverse complement strand
TTCGGTCAGCCTGGTAGAACTTAAAGGCCAGGGGGTTGTCGGATTCTCGTCCTTCAAAGGCGATGGGCTTCTCGACGAAGGGGAAGTACACTTGATCGCCAAGCGTGAGGTTAGTAGATGACATGCGTATTGGGTTTAAACAAATAAGGTCCCAAAGGTCAGATACCTTTAGGACCTTGTCAACAAGAAAAAAGCGAAAGGTCCGACTTTTTACTAAAATTGTGTCATTTCTACACTTTTCTAAAGTTTACGGCGAAATCAATATAGCCGTACGTTCGTTCAGGAAAGTGTAGTCAACGTATTTAACCAGCGACCGTAGGCATCCTGATAGCGTTCCTGATCACGAATATTTGGGTCAATTGTTTTCGTGACTTGCAGACCTACAAAGGCTTCCTGCGCGCTCTTGTAATAGCCCAATCCAATTCCGGCCCCGCGAGCCGCTCCCTGCGATCCATCGGTGTTATACAACTCAATAGCCGCTCCGGTTAAGTTCGCCAATGTATCGCGGAAGAGTGGGCTTAGGAACATATTCGCTTCACCAGCCCGGATGGTCTGCAGGCCAACCCCAACGCTTTCCATAGCCTGAATACCGTAGTACAGCGCGAACACGATACCTTCCTGCGCGGACCGGATCAGGTGCGGCAACCCGTGTCGGATCAGCTGCAACCCATGGAACGATGCTCCCAAATCCTTGTTTTCGAGTACACGCTCGGCTCCGTTGCCAAAGGGCAGACATACTAGTCCATCGGCTCCGACGGGTGCTTCGTGAGCCAGTACGTTCATATCGTTATAGCTGATGGATCGGCTCAATACCTGGTTCCGGAGCCAGCTGTTCAGAATGCCCGTCCCGTTCACGCACAACAAAACACCGTAGCGTGGCGCTTCGGCGGTATGGCTAACGTGCAGGAACGTATTGACCCGTTGCTTGGCATCGTATTTAGCCTGCTCACTTACCCCGTACACAACGCCCGATGTTCCGGCGGTGGCGGCAATCTGACCGGGTTCGAGTACGTTCAGCGATAAGGCGTTGTTGGGCTGGTCGCCCGCGCGATACGTAACCGGCGTACCGGCCGCTAAACCCAGTTCAGCAGCCGCCGAAGCGCTCAACTCGCCCTGTGGCGCAAACGTTGGCTTGATGGTCGGAATTAAGTCGGCACTGAAACCGTAATAATCCAGCAGAAACTGAGCGGGTTGGTCAGCCTGGAAGTCCCAGAAAATACCTTCCGATAAACCCGACGCGGTCGTTACAATATCGCCCGTCATTCGGGCCGCCAGGTAATCACCGGGAAGCATAAATTTGTGGGCCTGGGCGTATACATCGGGCTCGTTTGCCTTCACCCAGGCGAGTTTAGCGGCTGTAAAGTTGCCCGGTGAGTTCAGTAAGTGCGACAACACTTTATCATGGCCCAGCGCGTCGAAGGCCTGGTTGCCGTACGGAACGGCCCGGCTGTCGCACCAGATAATGGACGGACGTAATACGGTAAAGTCTTTGTCGACAACAACCAGGCCGTGCATCTGGTACGAAATGCCGATCGCCTTTACGTCTTCGGGGCGAACATTGGCCTGTTTAATGACCGCCTGACTGGCCCGGCAAGCGTTTTGCCACCAGATTTCGGGTTGTTGTTCGGCGAAACCCGGCTGCGGGGCCTCAATCGCCATTTCGGTTTCAGGGAAAAACGCTGAAGCGACGGCATTGCCGCTTTCGGCTTCTAGTAAACACGCTTTTACAGACGAACTGCCAAGATCGAATCCAATGAAATACATGCGGGTCAAGTATTAAGAAAATCAGCTACGAAAGTACGACGACGGACGCATAAATAAGTACAGGAATTCAGGCTTCACGTTCAGACAGTAGCCGGCAGCGCGTTAAACTAGTCCGGAGCTTGACAAAATATGGTCTCTCGTGGCTAATATTGCTTTTATGAACGCACTTGTAAGATTCCTTGCCCTCTTCCTTACCGTACTGTCTGGGTTTGCCCAAACGCCTTCTGGCAATACCTGGACCAGTCAGTACTGGCCTGCCCGGTGGATTCTGCACCCTACCGCTCCGGCTCGTCAATACGGCGTCTATCATTTTCGCAAAGCCATCGACCTGCCTCAAAAACCAGCCCGGTTTGTTGTGCATGTGTCAGCCGATAACCGGTATCGCTTGTTTGTGAACGGACGTGCCGTCGCCCTTGGACCGGCGCGGAGTGATCTGCAAAATTGGAATTACGAAACCCTCGATCTGGTTCCTTACCTACAGGCGGGACGTAACGTGCTGGCTGCACAGGTGTGGTACATGGGCGAAGGGGCACCGTTCGCGCAGATGAGTTATCAGCTTGGCTTTGTGCTGCAGGGCGATGGTGAACTGGAAAAAATAGCTAATACCGATGCGAGCTGGAAAATTTACCAGAACCTGGCGTATTCGCCGGTAAAGAATGACATCGCCAAATTGAGAACCTATATTGTGGCCGGGGATGGCGATCGGGTCGATGCGGCTTATTATCCCTGGGGATGGGAGCAGCCGGGCTATGACGATAAAACCTGGCTGTCGGCTAAACCGTTGAGCTTCCCTACGAAACCGCGGGGGCTGGGCACCGACGGAAACTGGGGGCTAGTGCCGCGCACCATTCCGATGATGGAGGAAGGGGTGACCCGCCTGGCGCGGGTTCGGCGAGCGGAGAACGGCCGGATGGAAAACGGATTTCTGCAGGGAACCGCCCCCGTTACGGTTTCGGCGAACACGAAAGCCGTGTTTTTACTGGACAATGGCGTATTAACGAATGCGTACCCCGAGTTGATCGTCAGCCGGGGCAAGGGCGCCGTTGTGACGCTGTCGTACGCCGAAGCGCTGGTGGACGCCAAGGGGCAGAAAGGCAACCGGAATGAAGTCGAAGGTCGTACGCTGCGGGGCTTCGATGATCAGTTTGTGGCTGATGGCGTCGACAGGCGCTTATTTCGCCCGCTCTGGTTCCGGACGTATCGGTATCTGCAACTAACCGTCGAAACCAAAGGTGAGCCCCTCGTTCTGGACGATCTGGTAGGACGGTTTACGGGCTACCCGTTCGAGCAAAAAGCGCAGTTTACGGCCAGCGATACAACCCTGAAAAGCATCTGGAACGTAGGCTGGCGAACGGCCCGGCTGTGTGCCGGAGAAACGTATTACGATTGCCCCTACTACGAACAGTTGCAGTACACCGGCGACACGCGGGTGCAATCGCTGATTTCGCTCTACGTAACGGGCGATGACCGGCTGATGCGCAAGGCGATTATGGACTATGACCATAGCCGTTTTAACGATGGCCTGACGCAGAGTCGTTACCCATCGGCCGATTTTCAGGTGATTCCCACGTTCTCGCTGTTCTGGGTGTGTATGGTCCACGATTACTGGATGCACCGGCAGGACGATGCGTTCGTGAAAAGTATGTTACCCGGTATGCTCAGCGTCTTGAACTGGCACGAAAATCGGATTGCCAAAACCGGCCTGAACGGGCCGCAGGAGTGGTGGAACTTCGTGGACTGGTCGGCCTGGAAAAACGCGAAAGACGAAATTGCCGGGGGCGTGCCGGCCGGAGCACGTAACGGTGGGTCAAGTATTCTGTCGCTGCAGCAAGCGTATACGTATTTCCGGGCGGGTGATCTGCTGGCTCATTTTGGTCAGAACGAACGGGCGGAGCACTATCGCGAACTGGGACGTCGGCTTAACAAAGCGGTTTATGCCCAGTGCTGGGATGCGGGACGGAGTCTACTGGCTGATACCCCTGCCAAGAACTCATTCAGCCAGCACGCCAACATCCTGGCCGTTTTGACTGATGCCGTTCCCGCTGCGCAGCAGGCCGCTCTTCTGCAACGAACAGTTACGGATACGTCACTTACGCAGGCCACATTCTATTTTAAATTCTACCTGTTTGACGCCCTGAAAAAAGTCGGTCTGGGCGATCAGTTCATTCCCCAACTCAAGCCCTGGCGCGATATGCTGGCAATGGGCTTAACTACGTTTGCCGAGAATCCCGAACCCACGCGTTCCGACTGCCACGCCTGGAGCGCTTCGCCCTTGTACGATTTCCTGTCGATCACCTGCGGCATCAACCCCGCCGAACCCGGTTTTAAGTCAGTACGTATCACTCCCTACCTGGGCGACTTAACCTCCGTTGACGGGCGAATGCCGCATCCCGCCGGTGAGATTGCCGTGCAGTTTCAGAAAACCCCAACCGGTGGACTAACCGGTAACGTAACGCTACCCGCCAATCTGACCGGAACAGTACGTTGGAAAGGAAAGTCAATCCCGCTCAAAGCCGGTAAGCAGCCCATAAGTTTATAGCCCTATTTTCCCAAGAGAAAGCACCTTCAACCGAAGAAATTGATGAAAACGCTGGTAACGATTAGTTTATTCACCCTGCTGAACGGCTTTCTGTTCGGTCAGACCCCTGCCAGCTGGCAGGGCAAAAAATGCGCGGTAGCCCTGACCTACGATGATGGACTACAAGTACATCTGGACAAGGTTATTCCGGTTCTGGATTCGGCCGGACTGAAAGGAACCTTCTACTTGTCCGGTAATTTCCCCGGCGTGAAGGCCCGGCTGAACGACTGGAAAGTGGCTGCGAATCACGGGCATGAGTTGGGCAACCACACCTTATTTCATCCCTGCACCGGACAGCGGCCCGGCCGGGAGTTTGTGACGCCAACGTACGATTTAAGTACCTACACCCTGCAACGTATTACCGATGAAATTCGGATGACCAATACGTTGCTGCAAGCGCTGGATGCCAAAACGCAGCGGACGTTTGCCTACCCCTGTGGTGATACGAAGATTGGCGATGTAAACTATTTCGACTCGGTGAAAAAAGAGTTCGTAGCCGCCCGTGGGGTACGGAGCGAAATGCATAAAGTCACCGAAATCGACCTGGCCAATGTTGATTCCTACGCCATGAGCGGCCAGTCGGGCGAGGAGATGATCGCGCTGGTCAAGCGGGCAATGGAAACGAACTCCGTGCTTGTTTTTCTCTTTCACGGCGTCGGTGGTGAGCATAGCCTGAACGTTACGTTACCGGAGCACAACAAACTTATCCGTTTCCTGAAACAGCACGAAAAGGAAATCTGGATCGCTCCGTTCATCGAGGTTGCCCAATCGGTTAGTCAGGCGAACGTTCAGAAGTAATTGACGTCGCTAGTACCCAACGTAAACCGGGAGAGTTGCAACCCATACTACAACTGCGCAGCCCCAACAACCTGCCCATTATCCGTTCGTTGCGCGTACACGAACACCGCTGTTTGATCGGCGGATAAACCTGAAGGCACCGCTAACGTAACACTGCCTGACGTGCCTGCTTGTTCAATCGTCTTAAATTGCCGGACAACGTTCGTATTCACCAGCGTGCGTCCGCCATTTTCGCCGTTGCCAACAGCGGTTCTGGCTTCTTTCTGGACCAATGCTATGTTTACGCGGTAGGGCCCCGAAGCCGAAAGGGCATAGTTAACCGATACTTGTTTGGCGTCACGAGTCGCCTGGCCCGTTACGGTAATGAATGCCGACGCGGGTTGCTTTTGAATGGCCTGGATCGCTTGTTCAATACGTGTTCGCTGCCCACCAATTACATTCTGATGGCCATTGATAATGAGTTGTGGCGTGTAAGTCTGTGTCTTTAACGAGCGATCATACAACCGTTGCCGATCGGTGAAGAGTTTGCTACTGAACGGGTCCTGCCAGCCCAGCCGGTTCCAGTAATCCACATGGAACGACAGGCCGTAAACCGCTTGGCCAGAGCGGGAGGCCTGTTGAGTTATTTCCTGCAATATCCGGTCGGCCGGTGGACAACTCGAGCAACCCTGTGAGGTGAACAGTTCAAGTACAACAACCGGTTGTGGCGCTGGTTTAACCGGCCCTTTCGTAGGTCGTGATGCAGCAAGCCCGAACGCTGTTAAAAGAATGAGGACGTAATTCATTAGCCTTTGGGTTTTACAAGCCTACGTAGTAATCATAACCCCGTTCGGTCCAGAAGTCGCGGGGGCGCGTGTCGGAGAAAAAGATCCGGCCGATGCGCTTCAAATTCTTCACCCCGTACTTCACGGGTATGATTAGCCGGACAGGCGCACCGTGCTGACTATTGATGGGTTCGCCGTTCAGTTCATAGGCAAGCAGTGTCTGCGGATGCATAGCACTTTCTATGTCGATGCCTACGTAATACCCTTTGTCGGGGGTTTCCATGCCGATGTGTTTATACAAGTCATCAGTGTTGTCGGGGTCAGGCGCGTTACCACTGCGGGTTCCCAGTTTGTAATGAGCGAGAAAATCGGACAGGCGTACGCCACCCCAGTGTTGTACCTGGCTCCAGCCTTCGACGCACTTGAAGTCATAAATTAATTCCTGCTTCGGTAAGGCCCTGATGTCGTCTATCGTCAGCAGAAGTGGCTCCTCGATTCCGGGTTTGTCGACCTGAAGTTTCCAGTCATCCGGTAAGGGCGTACGTAACCCGTCGAAACCGTTGACGCGGGGAACGCGGGCCGCGGCTTCCACCGGAAACGTTTTGACCAGATTGGTATTGCTGAAATACGTCCGGGCAATCTGTTCATTGACGTCCAGCACTCTACGTAACGGCTTCTTTGTTCCGTACAGATTTGGGCTGCCTTTTATCCATTGATAAACCCCAACGGGCACGGTTGCCGCCAGTGTGAACAGCCCAAACGCTTTGAGCATCCGCCGACGCACGGCCGATTCAGGAATCTCTTCCTGCGGGAGTTCGGGTTCTTTATTCGGGGTCATGATAGAGCGGGTTGAACAGGTGAATCGCCGGTTTCCTCGTCGCTGGGCAACGATTCAGGCTGAATAACGGGCTCCGGCGTGTGTGGACGATCATTGGTATTGGGCTTAACGATTTCAAAGCCTGTTATCATCGACTGGAAATTGTGCCAGCCCGCGCGGATAACCTGCCCTACGTGAATAACAAAAAACAGGACGTACCCAATCGTGAGCGCAAAATGGATCAGCCGGGCCATTTCGTAACCGCCCATCAGGGCCGTCAGCCAGTAAAACTGCGTCGGCTTATAAATCGCATAGCCCGTCAGCGCCGAGCCCACCCCCATAATCATGATGGAGAAATAAGCAATTTTCTGAGCACCGTTGTACTTAATAAATGGCGGTTGCGTTTTGCGCAGACCCAGATCATACAGCGTTACCTGGATGGCGTCGCGAAACGAATGTTGGTCGGGGACCAGGTGCCGCCACTCACCCGAAAGAAATGTGTACCCAACGTAAAGCAAACCGTTCAGCAGAAAGAGCCACATGAACACAAAGTGCCAGGCCATACCCTCGGCCAGTCGGCGGGATAGCCCCAGCACTTTGTAAAACCCGTCGGGAAAGAACGAAATAAGCGTCCAGTCGCCAATCTGAATTTTGTACGGATCATAGGCCCAATAAATCAGCATGCCGCTCCAGATCATAACGAACAGCACCGGAAAGTTAATCCAGTGAAACCATCGGATGGCCAGCGGGTGCTTGTGAACAATACGTTTCATGCGAAAGAGAGGTCGTATGTGTCTGAATCAATACTATAACGAATAACAGCCGCAGTTCGATTCGTAATTCCGAGTTCATTGGAAAAATTGATTCAACCAAACCGGAATTCGCGCCGAACAAACGCACCGTCGACGTATCGTTTCGAGGAGCGGGTATGATACCTTTGCCGTTTCATCTGCGTAAACTAATATGACACTTCAGACCCTGGATACCGGTTATTTTAAACTTGATGGGGGGGCTATGTTCGGCGTTGTGCCGAAGCCTCTCTGGAATCGACTGAACCCCGCCGACGAACAGAATCGATGCACCTGGGCCATGCGCTGCCTGCTCTATGAACAGGGCGGGCGGCTATTGGTGGTCGATACGGGAATCGGTGATAAGCAGGATGTCAAATTTTTCGGCCATTATGACCTTCACGGCGATGCTACGTTGCTCAGTTCCATCCGGGCGGCTGGCTATGATATAAGCGACGTAACGGATGTGCTTTTAACGCATCTGCACTTCGATCACGTTGGCGGAGCCGTTAAACGGACCGGCGAGCAGCTCCTGCCGGTTTTTGAGAACGCCACGTACTGGACGCACCCGGCGCACTGGCAATGGGCAACAAATCCTAACCCGCGCGAAAAGGCGTCGTTCCTGAAAGAAAATATCTTACCTCTACAGGAGAGTGGTCAATTGAAATTCCTGACCGAGAGCTTATTTCCGTATACGGGTATCGATCTGCTGTACGTAGATGGACATACCGAAAAAATGGCCCTTCCGCTATTTCAGCTGAACGGACGTACCATTGCCTATATGGCTGACCTGATTCCATCGTCGGCACACGTACCGCTGCCCTACGTAATGAGTTATGACGTTCGGCCGCTGTTGACGATGGATGAAAAAACGCGCCTACTCCAGCAGGCGGCCGCCGAAAACTGGATTCTGGTTTTTGAGCACGACCCGACGATCGAAGCCGCAACGGTAGAGCAGACCGAGCGCGGAGCGCGGATCAGGGATCAGGGCAGCCTGGCCGAACTGCTATAGACCGCATTCCATAAACTAAACGTTTTAACGGGCCGTTATCAAGCAACGACAAGCAAAGGCTTTATGAAAATTGGTTTAGTGTTATCGGGTGGGGGCGCCCGCGGAATCACCCACCTGGGCGTCATCAAAGCATTGCAGGAGATGGGGCTAACGTTCGCCCAGATTTCCGGAACCAGCGCGGGAGCCATTACCGGCGCCCTGCTGGCCCAGGGATACTCGCCCGACGAAAGCCTGAAAATCATTGAATCGTCGTCGTTCGTTCGCCACATCCGGCCAGCCTGGAACCGCATGGGGCTGCTCCGGCTGGATACCATCGTTGATTTATACCGGAAATATATTCCGCACGATACGTTCGAAGGCTTACAGATTCCGCTGCACGTCGTTGCGGTTGATCTGAACGACGGGGAGCAGGTTGTGTTCGATACGGGTGAGTTGATCCGGCCCGTTCTGGCCTCCTGCTGCCTGCCCGGCATCTTTGAACCGATGCTCATCAACAAGCGTCAATACGTAGATGGAGGGGTTCTGAACAACCTGCCCGTTGATGTTATTGAAAACAAAGTTGATTTTCTGATCGGCTCGCACTGTAACGTACTGGGTCCGCGAAAGCCCATCACCTCCATGCGGGGCGTCATTGAACGCAGCCTGGTGCTGGCCGTGCAAAGCAAGACCAGAGATCGGTTTGCCAAATGCAACGTATTGATTGAGCCCCCCCAACTGTCCCAGTACACTACCACCGACATCAGCAAGGCGCGTGAGCTGTTCCGAATTGGCTACCAGCATACGCGGTCGATGGCCGATCAGATCGAAAAATGTCTTGAACAGCCGACTATACAGACGATGTAAGCCGCATAGCCGCAAGACAACACATGAACGCCGGGCAGGAATGCCTGGCGTTTTTTATGGCCGTATCTCAATCTTACTTCTAAGCGTCGACAGGTAAAACAGTATTATCTCCATAATTTTTTTACCTGGTTTACTTTAAACACATAGGCACAATTACTTAACAATATAAATTAAAGGTCATAAAATTGCATTTAATATTATATTTTGTATTATATCAGTAAATAAGAATATATTTTGGTAAAACTGTTAAAATCAAAATTTTGTATTGATTGAATAAAGAAATACTTTTGAGATAATGACTTGTTTTCTTAATCTAAATTAGAAATTAGTATGAGTAGAATTCTATCGTTGAGTTTGCTGTTGCTCTGCTCACTCTGGGGGCCTGTATGGGCTCAGGAACGTAAGGTTACCGGTAAGGTGACATCGGCAGAAGATGGTTCGGCCATGCCGGGTGTGTCGGTGGTGTTGAAAGGAACAACGAGAGGCTCGACCACGGATGCGGGCGGAAACTATGCCCTGTCGATCCCCGAAAAAGGAGGGAAATTAACGTATAGTTTCGTTGGAGCTGCCTCGCAGGAAGTTGAAGTCGGCAGTCAGGCAGTTATTGATGTGAAGATGGTTGCCGACGCGCGTCAACTCTCTGAAATTGTGGTAACCGGTACGGGGGTGGCAACGACCAAAGCTAAACTCGGTATTGCCGTCGAATCGGTTTCGGCTAAAGATCTGCCGCAGGCCCCAACGGCTTCTATCGACCAGGCGCTGCAGGGTAAAATCGCGGGGGCGCAGATTACCAGTCCTAACGGTACGCCGGGAGCCCGCGCCAACATCCTGCTCCGGGGGATCAACACGGTGAACCGCGGAACCGCGCCTATTGTCCTGATGGACGGTGTACAGGTAGGCGCTACCGATCTGAATACGATCGATCTGAGCAATATTGAGCGGGTTGAAGTCGTGCAGGGAGCGGCAGCCGCTACCATCTACGGTGCGCAGGGTGCCAATGGGGTAATTCAACTGTTCACCAAGCGGGGCAAAGATGGCCCATTACGGGTCAGCGTGTCGAACAGTTACGCCGAAAATACGTACCTCAACATTGGTAATGTACGCAAGGCCGACAAGCACGCGTTCGTGACGGATGCCAATAATGTGGTTATCGCGACTAACGGCAAGCCCATTACGTTCAATGAAGCCAATGGAACGTTCAGCGATAACGTACAGTATAACGCGCTCGACGTCAACAGCAACGCCAACAAGCCCTACGATCAGAACCTGAAGTATTACGATCACTTCAAGATGTTCTTCATTCCGTCGCACACGATCAACAACTCGATCAACATCTCGGGCGCGAATAACAAGACGGATTACAGCTTTTCGGCCTCGAATAATCACCAGACCAGTACGCTTAAAAACAACGGCGAATTTAACCGGTCGAATCTGGTGGCAAACATCGGCCTGGGACTGGCTAAAAACCTGACGTTCCGAACGATTACGCAGCTGGCCTACACCCGCAACGGGCTGAAAAACTCAGACCGCGACGCGCTGTACTCGCTGAACAACACACGCCCGTTCGCCGATTATGACTTTAAAGATGCGGACGGTAACTACGCTGCATATTACGGCAGTGCGGCCGGGGTAAATGGGTTTAACCCCAACTACCGGAGCCAGTACCGGAACAACCTGAGCAACAAGGTCGACATCATCCAGAGCTTTGAGCTGGACTATAAGCCCTTCAGGTTTCTGGATCTGAACGCCAAATACGGGCTGAACTACCAGCGTGAAACGACGCGCCGGACGTACCCGAATCAGACGCTGAACCAGAACATTATTGCCAATCCGAACTACTACGTATCCACTTACGCGACAAACGCTACGGGCGAGATCGATAACTTCGACTACACGACCCTGTTCCAGAACTTCCTGGGTCAGGCGATAATCAGGACTGATTTCCAGAACGATTTTAAACTGAACGTACCCATTACTACGTCGACGCAGCTGGCGTTCGATTACCGCAGCAATAACTATAAAGAATACTGGACCTACGCGACTGGCCTGCCGACCTACGCACCGTTCACGGCCGCGCAGGGCTCAAACTACCGCGTGCAGCGGGACTACACCGAACCGTTCATTACGTACGGGTATCTGGTGAACCAAACCATCGACTTCGGTGAGCTAGCGGGCGTATCGGGTGGATTCCGCAGCGATTATTCGTCGGCTTTCGGCCGGGGTTCCACGCCCTTTACGTTCCCCCGCGGTTCGGCTTACGTCCGGCCTTCGTCGCTGGCGTTCTGGCAGAATAGTACGCTCGGCAGCGTAATCCCCGAGTTTAAAATCAGAGCAGCCTACGGAGAAGCTGGTATTCAGCCCAAGCCCTTCGACCGGTACGTAACCCTGAGCACCCGCACGCTGGGAAGCAGCAACGTATTCTACTACGATCCGGCGCAGCGCAACCCGGACCTGGGTGTAGAAGTATCCCGCGAATTGGAAATCGGTACGGATTTCACGGTCAACGGGGGCGGCAGTGACTGGCTGCGCCGGCTGAATTTCTCGTTCAATTACTGGAAACGGAATACCGATAACGCCATTTATGACGTCGACGTAGCCCCGTCGAGTGGGCAGGGTACTTTGAAAGACAATGCGTTCTCGCTGGCATCACACGGGTTACAGTTTTCGCTGAATACGACAGTTTACAAAGGGCGCGACATTACCTGGAATTTCACGACCAACTTTGGTCGCCAGACCTCCGAGATTACGGCCGTCAAAGGAAACGGTGAGATCGTGGTTACGTCGGCCGCTGGCAGCACCAACTACGTCCTGAAAGCAGGTCAGAAAATCGGTCAGTTATTCGGGTTCATGGCGATCCGTTCGCTCGACCAGATTCTGCCCGATGGTAAACCCGCCTTAACCGAAGCCCAGAAGCCAGCTTATGAGGTCGCCAGTAACGGATACGTCGTCAACAAAACGACCAAACAGCCGCTGTTCAGCTCCGCCCAGTACAGCTTTGGCGACCCCAACCCAATCTTCAATGCCTCGTTCATTAACGACATCAGCTACCGCGGCATCGTTACGCTGGGCTTCCAGTTCGACTGGGTGTACGGCAGTCATATCTACAACCAAACGAAATCGTGGTTATACCGCGACGGTATCTCCAGCGATTATGCCGAACCGATCACCATCAATGGTCAAACCGGTGCCTGGACGGCCTTCTACCGGGGTGTTTATCAGGCGGGAGCGAACAACGGTACCAAAGATTACTTCTACGAAGATGCATCGTACCTGCGGTTACGTAACATTTCGCTGGGACTGGACTTCTCGAAATTCCTGCGGATTCCGGTGTTGAAACAGACGCAGTTGGTGGTGTCGGGGCGTAACCTGCTGACCTTTACCAAATACACCGGTATGGACCCCGAAGTGAGTTCGGGCAGCACAACCGGCAACGAAAACTCCGCCTGGGACCGCGGAACCGACCACAACACGATGCCTAATCTACGTTCCTACCAGGCTTCGCTGAACATTACTTTCTAAATAACTGACCGCAGACGAATACGGTCAGCTGATGGCTGGCCCGGCTGCTTTCTTTATCGATATATCTAATGAATAAGACCAAACTATTCGTCTATAGCACCCTGCTGATCGTGGGCATGGGCGCCTGTAAGGAACAACTGGACGTTAAAAATCCCAATCAGCCCACACCGGGAAGCGCGGCCACGGAGTCGGGCGTAATCTCGCTGGCGCAGGGGGGCGTGTACGTAAGTGGGTTCAAAGAGTTAAAATACTACGATGGCGTACCGGGTCGCTTCTGGACGGGGGCGATGGGCTTTCACGAACTGATGGGCGACATCGTCGGGGAAGAAGCGGCCAACCAGTACGGTAACCAGATCGGCATGCCCGACTACGTGCTGCTCGACGACGGTACCCGCGTCAACAACCCGAGTTCGGTGCCGACGCAGATAGGTCTGTTACGTACCGTTAATGTGAATGCCAACGCGGGTGCTAACCCTACGTATTTTGAATGGGCGTATATGTACAACATCATTACGTCGATGAATTCGGTGCTTGAGATTGCCGATAAAACCACGTTCTCAGGAGAGGCTGCTGTAGCGACGGCGAAGAAAAATACGGTGAAGGCCTGGGCGTATTTCTGGAAAGGGTATGCCTATTCGCGCATTGGCTCGATTTATTTCGCCGGAATCATCAACGACAAAGTTGGTGTGACGAACGGAACGTACGTGGCCAAAGAAAAAATCATCGATGAAGCCACCAAAAACCTCGATCAGGTCGTTGCACTGCTTGGTGGATTAACGAAAGACGCTACCTACGATGGCATCATGTCGGGCTTAATCGCCGATTACAACCGGGTTGGTAAAGGCGCTATCATGAGCCCGGATATGTGGAAACGAACCATCAATACCCTGAAGGCACGTAACATTCTGGTGAACACCACCGCCAAAACCATGACGGCCGCGCAGTGGGGACAGATTCTGACGCTTACCAACGACGGCGTACAGGCGACGGATAATGTTTTGACGGGCCGCTCGAACGCGAATGGCGATTTCTTCAGCAACGTAGATGGCAACCTGGCCGCTAAATCGACGGGCGCTGTCGGCTCCATTACGTATAAAGTGAGCGAACGCCTGATTCAGGACTTCTCCGCGGGCGACAAACGACTGGCGAACAATTTTACCCAACTGGCCGCTCCGGGCATTTTCAACTCTGACCGCGGCAACTCGTTCAATACGCGCTGGCAGCTGGTGAACAAAGGAAAAGGTATGGCCGGTACGGTTGTGCTGACCAACCAGGATGTGGGTGGCTATGAGCTGTATCTGTCGAGCACCTACGAGGAAAACGAATTGATGAAGGCAGAAGCGAAAATCTATACTGGTGATGTAGCTGGTGGGCTGGCCGCTATCGACGCCGTACGAACGTATCAGGGGGCCGGTCTGGCTTCCCTGTCGGGTCTGTCGGCAGACGCGGCCAAAGAAGAACTTCGCAAAGAGCGACGCGTTGCTCTGGCCTTTCGTGCCCTGTCGTTCTACGATGCCCGCCGGTGGGGCGTAATCGATGACGTGAGCAAAGGCGGAGGTCGCAAAGGGGCGGTGGTCGTGGATAAGGCGGGTAAGGTGAGCACGAAGGCCACCATCAACTACAACTTTCTCGACTACTGGGATGTCCCCGATAATGAGGTAGCGTATAACCCGCCAGCGGCTAACAGTGCGCCCATCAAAAATCCGAAGTAACAAGCAGAGTCAGTACGTAGCATTTACCCATACAGCGAAGCGGCTCCAGTCCAAATTGGAGCCGCTTCGCTGCGTTTATAAAGGAGAGATAACCCACTAAATACGACTGGTATCGGTTCGTTGGCTAGCTGTTGACGGATATGGTGGATCGGCACCCGCGCGTCCCATGAACGACACGCTGAGAAAATGCTTGACGACTGAATATAAGATCAGAATATTTTTTCGTTTAGAAACTATTATCTTGTATGGCTTTTCCCCGTCAGTAAAAGGTAAGAAATAGAGCAACGCTAAACGATTTTGTTTGGACCATAAACCTGTACATGAGAAACTATTACGTCTTTGTTTGCGGAGTCCTGCTGGCTTTGCTGCCAGCAATATTGCTGGCTCAGACCCAGCGGATAACGGGTCGGGTCACGTCTGCTCAGGACGGCCAGGCTTTGCCCGGTGTGAATATTGTTGTTAAGGGAACCACGAATGGCGTAAGTACCGATGCCAACGGTAACTACAGCCTGGCCATACCCGGAAACAACGCGGTTATTGTGCTTACCTCCATTGGCCTGGTCGCTCAGGAAGTCGCCGTTGGCAATCGCACGGTGGTGAACGTGCAGATGCAGGAAGCCATCAATGAGTTGACCCAGGTTGTTGTAACCGGTTACAACACAACCCAGAAGAAAGACATTACCGGCTCGATTGCTTCCGTATCGCCCGAAAAGTTCAAGGACATTCCAGTTGCCAGCTTTGATCAGGCCCTGCAGGGGCAGGCCGCTGGCGTGCAGGTTACGCAGTCGTCGGGAACGCCCGGTGGTGGCCTGACCGTTCGCGTTCGGGGCAATACGTCTATATCAGCCAGCAACCGCCCGCTGTTTATTGTGGATGGCGTACCGGTAGAAGATGGTTCGCTGTCAGCGCGTGAGTTTGGCGGGCAGACCGACAATGCCCTGGCCATGTTTAACCCGAACGATATCGAGTCGTTCCAGATCCTGAAAGATGCGTCGGCGAAGGCAATCTACGGCTCACGGGCGGCTAATGGTGTGGTGTTGATCACGACTAAACGCGGCAAATCCAATCAGAAAACAACCTTTACGGCCGATGTGCAGCGCGGCATGACCGACGTAACGCGTCGCCCGGACCTGTTAAATTCGACCGAATTGCTGGAATTGCAGCGCGAGGCCGTCACGAACGCGGGCCTGAATCCCGATCAGCTGGGCCTGGTTAAAGGCGTTACGGATGGTATAAACACCGACTGGGTAGATGCCGTACTTCGAAAAGGAATCTACCAGCAGTATCAACTGGCCGCCCAGGGCGGAAACGACCGGACCCAATTTTACATCAGCGGGAATATGCGCGATGAAGAAGGCGTTCAACTGAACAATCGCTTTACCCGCTACACTGGCCAACTGAAACTCGACCATAAAGCCAATGCGAAGCTTTCGTTCGGCACGAACATTACGTTGTCGCGCGCTGAAAACAAGCGAGTTAAAGGCGACAATTTTCTCGATGGTGTTTACTCCGGGGCGGTAAAAAGCTTGCCTTATTACTCCCCCTACGATGAGCAGGGAAAGCTATACGTCCCCAGTAGCCCGAACTACCCCGGTTTTCCGAACTTTAATCCGGTGGGCCAGGCCGTATTGCCCCGATTCGTAAGCTATACGGATAAACTTCTCGGCGGGCTCTATGCGGAATACGAAATCATTCCGAACATGCGGTTCCGCTCGAAAGTTAGTATTGATTACAACAACATTACCGAAGATAACTTTGAACCGGCCTCTACGGCGATTGGTGGTTTTCTGCCCAGCGTGGGTGGACAAGGGTACGGCGTATACATCAATTCAGGCCTGTCGACTTTCATCAACACCAATACGTTAACGTATAATTTTCAACTGGCCGAAAAGCATCATTTCAGCACCCTGGCCGGTTTTGAGGTGTTAAAGCGTACCGAACGGAACGGCTATGTAGAGGGCCGGTTGTTCCCAAGCGATGATTTCACCTACATTGCCTCCGCCGGTATCGTGGATCAGGGTTCCTCGTCGGTCACCAACAGCGGGTTAGTGTCTACGTTTGCGGAGGTGCGTTACGACTATAGCGACAAATACCTCGCTACGATAACCGCCCGCTACGATGGATCGTCGCGCTTCGGGCAGAATCGTCGGTTTGGCTTGTTCCCGTCGGCTTCGGTGGGCTGGCGTCTCTCCGGTGAGGAATTCATGCAGCAGTTCCGCTTCCTGAACGACCTTAAACTGCGCGCCAGTTATGGCTTTACGGGGAATGAGCGGATTGGCGACTTCCTGTTTCTGGGCACCTGGGCGTCGACTACCTACAGCGGATCGACGGGGGTGGGCCCGGCGGCTTTGGCCAATCCCGGTCTGCAATGGGAGCGCACCCGCGAAGCCAATATTGGCTTTGACGCTTCGTTCTACAACGGGCGGATTAGCCTGACGGTCGATGCCTACGACAACGTAACGGATAACCTGTTGTTCGCCCAACCCATTCCGCAGACTACCGGTTTTGCCTCCCTTCAGGGGAACATCGGCAAAATCTCGAACCGGGGATTGGAGTTCACCATTTCGACCGTGAACGTCGACGGGCCAGTTCGCTGGAACACGGATCTGAATCTGTCGCGCAACATAAACAAGGTCGTCGAACTGGCCAGTACCGAACCGATCTTCCGTGGGTATGCTGGTAATGGGGTTAGTAATACTAACGTCATCTTAGTTGGTCAGCCGCTCGGTACGTTCTGGGGGTTGAAGTTTCTGGGTGTTGACCCCGCCACCGGCGACGCGATCTACGAAGACAAAAACGGCGACGGCCGCATCACCCCCGACGATGCCCAGGTCATCGGGAATGCCCAACCGAAATTGTTTGGCGGACTCACCAACAAGGTTTCCTGGAAAGGCATCGACCTGAGTGCATTCGTGCAGTTCTCGTATGGCAACAGTACTCTGAATTTCTCAAATACCACGCTACTAAATTCTGGGGCAGATTTGCAGAACAACCAGAGTCGGAAAGCCCTGCAGCGCTGGCGTAAAGAAGGGGATATCACGAGCGTACCCCGATACGTTTACCAGAACACCTACAACAACTACCTCAGCAGCCGGTTTCTGGAAGATGGATCGTACGTACGGTTGAAGAATGTAACTCTTGGGTATAACCTGCCTAAAAAGCTTGTTAGCCGATACAAGATTGGAAACGTACGGGTCTATGCATCGGCGACTAACCTGTTCACGTACACACGCTATTCCGGCCCCGATCCAGAAGTGAGTACGCTCGACGGGTCAACCGCAGCGCAGGGCATTGATTTATTCACCTTTCCACAAATCAAAACCGTACTAGCTGGTCTGACAATCGGTTTTTAAGTCAGGACCAGTCAAATTCTAGCCGTTTTACCATGAATCAATTCCTAAGATATTGTACAGTGTTGTTGCTGGTTGGGCTGGCTTCCTGCAGGGAGGTTCTGGAACCTAAGCCGGTGGCACTCCTGGTTGACAATCTGGTATTAAATGAACCCGCCGACGTTCAGCCCGTTCGGATCGGTATGTACAGCGCCCTGCGCGGTACCGCTTCGCCGACGATTATTGCCGGAGATTTTACCGCTGATTACATTCAGCATAACGGCACCTTTACCGACTATCGGGAACTGGCGACCAAGCAGATCACGGCCACCAACGGAGCCGTTGGGGCCTTGTGGGGAAGCCTGTACCGCACGATCTACGTCGCCAATTTCATTATGGAAAAGCTGCCGCAGGTGAGTGGTGTGCCCGAAACGACCCGTAAACAGGTCACGGCCGAAGCGCGGTTCATGCGTGGCTACGCCAATTTTATCGGGGTGAATACGTATGGCGATATTCCACAGGTGACAACGACCGATCAGGCTACGAACCGCACGATTCCCCGTACGCCCAAAGCAACCATACTGGCGTCTGTAGAAGCCGACCTGAAGGCTGCCTTAGCCGACCTGCCGGGTGTAGAGGCCGGATCGACTAACGTAACGACCAACGCTACGTATCTGAACAGGATTACGTGTCGGGCGCTGCTGGCCCGGTTATATCTATACCAGAAAAACTGGGCGCAGGCCGAACAACTCGCTACGCAGGTAATTAGCTCGGGCGTCTATAGTCTCCTGCCGAATTACATAGATGTAGTTACCCGCGATTTCACGCAGGAATCCATCCTGGAAGTTGGGTATAGCCTGAGCGACGACCCGGGGACCGGTAATTTTGCGCTCAATAACCTCTTGGTTGGCCGTCGGGAGGTCATTCCTTCCAATCAGGTTGTAGCCGCGCTCGTGTCGAATGAATCAGGGACACGTAACCAGACTATTACTTTCAACGCCCAAAATCTGCGGGGTAACGACAACGGCTGGACGGTAGCCAAGTACGGCACCGCGTCGGAAGACAATAACAACATTGTGCTGATTCGGCTGGCCGAGATGTACCTCATCCGGGCGGAAGCCAGGGCGCAGCAAGGCAAGCTCACCGGTGCCGATGGAGCCGTGGCCGATCTGAACGTACTGCGTACCCGCGCCAAAGCACCGGCCGTTGCCAATGCCAATCAGGCCGACCTTCTGCTGGCGGTCGAGCGAGAACGAGTGTACGAACTAGCGTTTGAAGGCCAGCGCTGGTATGACCTTGTACGCACGGGTCGGGCTCAGGCCGTGATGACGGCTTTCTCGCCAAACTGGAATTCGCGCTATGAACTGTGGCCCATTCCGCAAACCGAAATTCAACAGAATACGGCCCTGAAAGGCCAGCAAAACCCGGGTTATTAACTCCAACCGAATCACAGATATTGTCCGTATGAATACGATACTCAACAACCGGCAGATGAAACGAATGGGATATTGGCTAATGAGGCTGGTTCCCATCGTTGCGGTTGGCTGGCTTACCATTGGCTGCGAAGAACAGGATTTAGACCGAACCTTTCAGGGGCCTTATTTTGTGCGCTTCACCGATTCGTCGCTAAC
The DNA here is from genome assembly GCF_054778895.1 of Spirosoma fluminis. Classification (NCBI taxonomy): domain Bacteria; kingdom Pseudomonadati; phylum Bacteroidota; class Cytophagia; order Cytophagales; family Cytophagaceae; genus Spirosoma; species Spirosoma fluminis. The sequence goes on along the minus strand of NZ_BAAGZD010000015.1, from coordinate 107,876 downwards.
GTACAAAGAAAGCTACAGCCCCATTATTCCGGTCCGGGTGCACAACGCGGGGCCGATTCTGAATCAGCCGATCACCGTTAATTACACCATCAGCGGATCGGCTCGGGAAGGAAAAGACTATTCGATTGAAGGTGTCAAAGGCACCGTGGTCATTCCGGCTAACAAGAGCTTTGGCGAGATCAAGTTAAAGCTGATCAACAACGCCAATAACATCCTGGAATCGCAGTCGCTCGTCTTTACGTTAACGTCCGTAGAACCCAGTTCCTTGCAGGTCGGCTTCGGGCGGGAAGGAGTTGTCGGCAAGAAGCTTACGGTCACGATTCAGGATGACTGTTTGTTAGGAGGCACCTACACCGGAGCCGGGGTGGTGAACGGAGGCAATGCGTCGGTCGCCAACATTGCCATAACCAGTACGGATTGTAAGCAGTACAGCGTGAGCAACTGGAACATTGGGCTGACGAACCTGGCGGTTGTTGGGGACAACACCTTGTTTTCGTTCAATGCCGAAAAGCCCACCTTAGTCTTTATCGACAACGGGGATAACTCATTGACGGTGCCTGAGCAGGTCAATACCGCTCTGGGAGACGACGGGGCACTCAGCGGTACCGGTGCCTGGAATCCCCGTAACCGCCAGATCACGCTGAACCTTCAGGCCAAAGTACGGATCACGATGATTCGTGATACGGTGCGAACGTTCCGCGATACGACGCTTCGCTTTACCCAGACGTACTTCCCCCAATAACACCACTACTAAGAATTAAAGCATGGCGATTATGCGACAATTTATACGCTTACTACTGGTTCCGGTCCTGCTTGGGTGGTTACTGGGTGGTTGTTCAGAACGAATCGAACCCAAGCCCGTCACTTATTCTCAGTTGCTGACGGGTACGACTAAAAAGTCCTGGCGGCTGGTATCCTATCAGATCCTTGATGAAGGAAAGGGGACAGGGGCAATACCGTTTCAGCAGACATGCCAGACGGATGACCTGTATACGTTCTACGCCGATGAACAGCATACATTCGAGATTGGCGAGGGCGCGTCGAAGTGCACAGCCGATGCCAATGACATTTACGTAACGGATACCTGGACGCTCGTTAACGCCAACGCGTCGCTGGAGTTTTACCTGGATATTCTGGGCGGCAAATTTCCCTGGACAATTAAAACCTTGACGGATCGGTCGCTGACGATTGAATACTATTTCCCTGATATTGACGCCAGCTACCGGTTTACGTTTAATTCAATTTCTCAATAGGCCTATGTTCCGATTACTACTTAGCCTGTTTTTGTGCGTCATTACATTCTCCGCGTTACAGGCGCAGATACCGCCCCGCAAGCAGGAACAGTGCGCTACGATGGAAATGGATAGCTTGCTGCGCGCCCGCTATCCGCAACTGGGAACGCTCAACGACTTCGAGCGGGACTTGAAACGAAGAATTGTTGATATAAAAGCCAAAATGGCCTCTGGGCGAGCCGCGGCTACTGTCATCACCATTCCGATTATCGTGCACGTCGTACACAACGGCGAAGCTGTCGGCGTGGGACGTAACATCAGCCAGGCGCAGGTGCAGGCTCAGCTCGCTACCCTGAACGAAGACTTTCGCCGGAAACCGGGCACGAAAGGATTTAATGACAATCCGCTCGGGGCCGATATTGAGATCGAATTTTGCCTGGCCTCTGTCGACCGGCAGGGCCGTACCATGGCCGAGCCGGGTATTGACCGCGTAAATGGCAACAAGACAAACTGGACCAAGGATGATATCGAAGGGGTACTGAAGCCGAGTACGTACTGGAATCCCGACAAGTATTTCAACGTCTGGGTCGTCGATTTCGCTACGTCCGAACGGCTCCTGGGATACGCTCAGTTCCCGAGTCAGTCGAGTCTGCCGGGTATTCCAACGGCCGGACCGGCCAGTACCGATGGCGTCGTCATTTATTACCGCTCATTCGGGAACGCATCGAAAGGTAACTTCCCCGTTATGGAAGCTCCCTATAACCTGGGCCGTACGCTAACGCACGAAACAGGTCACTGGCTGGGCTTGCGGCACATCTGGGGCGATACGAACTGTGGCGACGACTTCTGTGGTGATACGCCCCCGCAGGCGTCTGAAAGCCGCGGCTGTCAGGTTGGCCGCGTCAGCTGCGGAACCACGAACATGGTTCAGAACTACATGGACTATTCGGACGATGTCTGCATGAATATTTTCACGCTGGATCAGAAAGCCAGAATACGGGCCGTGATGGACGTGAGCCCCCGGCGGACGAGCCTGCTGACTTCCAACGTATGCGGTACGCTGGTGGTTACCCGGCCGCAATCCAATTTCCGGGCCGAAACCCAACGGGTATTACTGGGTGGTCAGGTCCGGTTCAACGATTTATCCGGCGGTTTCCCAACGCGCTGGGAGTGGACGTTTGAAGGCGGAACACCTTCCACGTCAACTGAGCAGAATCCGACCGTTACATATACTCAACCAGGCAAGTTTAAAGTAACGCTAGTCACCTACAATAGTGTCGGACAGTCGGACCCGCTGATCCGTACGGAATACATCGAAGTCTTGAATCAGGGACTTTGTGCTGACCTGACGAATTTTAACGGTACGCCAACGGTGCTTCGGGAAGCGAACGGAACGGGGTACGTCGCCGGGCAAAACAGTCACCGCTCGCGGGCGGTATCGGAGTTCTTCGACAACTCGCTTGGCTATAGTAATCTGGCCGGGGCATCATTGAGGTTTGGCGTTGCCAAGGCCGCACAGGGGGCCGCCACCGAGTCCGTCGTTACCGTAACGGTCTGGAACGGCCGGGGTATTCAGAATGGTCCGGGGGCTATTCTGGAGCAGAAAGATGTTCCCCTGCGTGTTATTCTTGAGGATGTAGCCAACAATCGTCCAACCACCGTTACGTTCGATCGGAATGTACCCGTTAGCGGGTTGCCGTTCCACGTTGGCATTACGTTGCCGTATGCTTCGGGTGATACGGTGGCTCTGGTGACGACGCAGAATGGTGAATCGGTGTTTGCCACCGCCTGGCGGCAGAACAACCGCGGAGACTGGCTTCGCTACGCCGATAGCCTGGGGCTGAACGTAGCGCACAATATTGCGGCCCGTATCGGCATGAAGTCGTCAGTACAGGTGGCGACCTCGTCGATCTTTATTAATCCGGGCGAAACCGTTACGCTGAATGCGCGCGGAGCCAGCGTATTCAACTGGACCGGAACCGGCTTGAATACGACGCTGGGACCGCAGGTAATCGCCCAGCCAACGCAAACGACCTCCTATACTGTGTCGGGATCGGGTCTGGATCTTTGCGCCAGCCAGGCGGTTGTGCAGGTGTACGTCCGGGGCGGAACCGTAACCGCCAATCCCTCGTCGGTCGATCAATCGTTCATGGTAACGCCGAACCCAACGGACGGGCAGATGGCCGTATCGCTCAGCGGACCACAGCGGGGCGCGTTAACGCTCAGCGTACTCAATCTGTCCGGAAGGCAGATGCTCCAGCAGAAGCATCAGAAAACGGGCGATACGTTCCAGCAGGCGTTAGACTTAAGATCCGCACCGGGCGGAGTTTACTTCGTCGAGGTGCGAATCGGTGAACAGGTCTTCCGAAAACGTATCGTGAAGCAATAAAACAGAAGGGGCTGGTTAATAACCAGCCCCTTCTGTTTTATTGCTTGAACGTGAGGGGCAACTCATGGAACGTCAACGGTTTAATACCTTCCAGGCCGTATTGAGTTGTAGCTTAAGTTGAATTATAGAGGAGCATCTGAGCCACAGAGTCGACTTTTGTTATTCCGGCTGCCTGCCCCTGGCGTCGGGATAATAAAAACTGATAGACTATAGGGCTGTTTAACAGTACAGTAAAGATTATTTGTTTTACCCCTATCACAACGCAAACCGGTCAATCACCCAGGGATTGACCGGTTTGCGTAAAAGGAGTTGAACGTTATAAACCGTAGCCTGGATTTTGCGTCAGGCTTTTGTTCGTATCAATCTCGCGTTGCGGAATCGGCAACACGAGGTTGTTGGCATTATAAGCTGTTGTGCCAATCGTACCTGCTGTCCGTTTTACGTCGGCTAGTTGTTGACCCTCAAACGCCAGTTCGAGTCGGCGCTCCAGCAGGATTGCATTCAGGGTAACCGACGCCAGCGGAGCCGCTTTCGCGCGGTTACGAATCAGATTGACGTCTTCGAGCGGAGTCGCGCCGACGCTGGTGTTCAACCGGAAATTGGCCTCAGCGCGGGTCAGGTACATCTCTGCCAGCCGAACCACCGGAACGTCGCCGTACTGGTCGTTGAATTTGCTGGTAAATGTGTTGTTCGTAGCCGTATTGAAAAACTGACCGCGTACGTCACCGGCTTCGTAGAGCTGCCGGAATTTCGATTGCACCCGTACGTCACCCCGGCCCTGATTGAGCGAAGACGCGTAAAACGTATTGAGGTCATTAATGCCGTCCTGATCGGTTATGATGATCTTAAAAATCATCTCTGAGCCGCTGGTGGCGTCGTTGAACACATCTGCGAAATTAGGTGCCAGACTATAGGTGCCGGACGTAATTACGCGGTTAGCCGCGTCGCGGGCAGCCGCGTAGTTTTGCTGCTGCAAATAAACCCTGGACAACTGAGCGGCAGCCGCACCTTTCGTGGCGAAACCATTACCACCCGGTTGAGTGGCCGGAAGCAGTTGTTCGGCTTTGGTCAGATCGTCCAGCACTTGCGCATAGACCTCAGCAACCGTGTTCCGGGCGCGATTATCGGCTTCAGTCACCGTTGATGTAGACGTCAGCACGAGCGGAACACCTGGGTTGGAAGCAGGAGTACCATCATTCCAGCTCTTGGCGAACGCTTTCACTAACTCAAAGAACAACGAACCCCGGATAAAGCGGGCCTGACCTTCGATGCTGGCCCGGTTGGCCGCCGATACTTTAGGCAATGCCTCCAAAACGCTGTTCGTCCGGTTGATGGTGCTATAGCCATCAAGCCAAAAGTCACGAACAATTGTATTGGACGTGGTAACGGCCTTACGCCATACTTCGTCGACGGTCGCGTACGTACCCCCAAAGACGACGTCGCGGTTGTCACCGACCAGATCTCCGATGTACTGAATGCCTCCGCCGTATAAATTGACGTCGCTTAACCCGTCATAAGCCCCCGTCAGCGTGATCTGTACGTCCTGCTCGGTGTTCAGCGCCTGGCTGGCTTCAATACTCTGCGTTGGCTGAACGTCCAGCCGATTGTCGCAGGCCGTAACCAGTACAGTCACCGCTCCGGCTACAAACCAATATTTTATGGATGAATTCATGATTGAGAATGCGTCTAGATTAAAAACCAATGTTAATACCGCCCGTAATCGTCCGTGCCTGGGGAGCCGTGTAGAAGTCGTACCCCTGCGCAATGTTCGACACAATGTAATCGGCGTTAACTTCGGGGTCCCAGCCTGCGTAGTTCGTGAACGTGAGCAGGTTCTGACCCGAAACAAACAGGCGAACCGTATTCAGCTTAGCCTTGTTGATCAGCGTCTTAGGCAGGTTGTACGACAGGGTCACCGTACGTAAGCGAACAAATGAACCGTCGAGAACAAAGCGGCTGGATGACTGCGCGCCATTGTTGAAATATAAGCGGGCTTCCGGTACGTCGGTATTTGGGTTTTCGGGCGTCCAGGCGGCCAACTGATTCACCGTCTGGTTGTCTTCAAACCGGCCGTTTGCCGACGAGTAACGGCCTACGCCGTAGAAATTGTTTTTCTTGCCGAATACACCGTTGAAGAAGACGCTCAGGCTGATGCCTTTATAGCTGAACGTATTGGTGATACCGCCCGTCCACTTCGGCAGTGGGCTGCCCACCACAACCCGCGTCGCCTGACTATATACATTCGTTGTGCTGCGGTCAACCGTTCCGTCGGCGTTTGGCGTGTTTTTGTACCAGAGCGCATCACCGTTGGCGGGGTCAACACCGGCGTACTCCTGCGTGAAGAAAACACCCAGTGGCTGGCCTTCTACGGCGCGGCTCATGGCGTTGATACCTCCTTCGATGATCTGACCCTGCAGGTTCGTGATCTTGTTCTGGTTGGTCGATGCGTTGAGGCTGGTGCTCCAGCGGAAAGCACCCACTACGTTATCGGAGTTGATTACCAGCTCGAACCCTTTGTTCTGCAGGCCACCTACGTTACGGTACTGCGTAGCAAAACCCGTTGTGCCCGGCACGTTAACGTTCAGCAGCAGACCGCTTGTCCGCTTGTCGTAGTAGTCAATTTCGCCGTTGATGCGGTTGTTCAGGAACCCGAAATCAATACCGATATCGAACTGGTTCGTGGTTTCCCATTTCAGATCGGGGTTCGCTAACTGCGAAGGCCGCTGACCGGGCAGCGTACCGTAGCTGGCATCACCCGTGTACAGACCTAACTGCGGGAAGTTCAGAATTTCGGCATTACCGGTTTGCCCGTAGCTGGCCCGTAGTTTCAGGAAGCTGATGCTGCGCGTATTCTTCAGGAACTCCTCTTCCGTCAGAACCCAGCCCGCCGAAACCGCCGGGAAGAACCCATAACGGCTGTTCCGGCCGAACCGCGACGAACCGTCAATACGGGCGCTCAGACCTAACAAATAGCGATCGGCAAACTTATAGTTGGCCCGTGCGAAGTAAGACAGGAACCGGTAGTCGGTTTGCGTTGAGCTGCCATCGGTTTTCCGGGCTGCACTGGCAATCTGACGATAAGCGTCAGACGGGAAATCGCGGCCTTCGATAAAGTTTGTTTTGGTTTGTGACTGCTGGTACGACATCCCCAACGTAGCATCGATAGTTTGGCGGCCAATGGTGGTGCCATACGTAAAGAAGTTGTTTGTCGTATAATTTTCTACCCGTACAAACCGGTTCTGCCCAACACCTTGTGGAGCGCTGAAATTTCGCTGGGTTTTGCTGTTGTAATACAACTCTTCCTGCTGGTCCAGAACGTCCAGACCGAACTCACTGCGGAAGGTCAAGCCTTTCAGGATCTCCAGTTGACCGTAGATATTGCTGATGTTACGATAAACGGTCGTATTGTAATACGCATTGCCAATGTTGATCAGCGGATTATAATAAACCGGGATGCTTAAGTCGCCCGGCGGAGTACCGACCGGCAGGCCCGTTGCGGGGTCTTTCGAAGGCGTCATCGGGGGCAGGGCCACCATCTGCATCGGGTTGTCGAACTGGTTATCGTTGGAAAGTCGGTGGTTCAATGTCCGGGTCAGACCCATGTTGAAGCCAATCCGAAGCCGGTTCGAAGCCTGGTGATCAATGTTGAGTCGGCCCGAATAGCGTTCGATGGCGTTCCCAATCAAAATACCTTTCTGATCCAGCAACTGCCCCGACAGGTAAAACGACGTTTTTTCGTTGCCGCCATTTACGTTCAGGTCGTACTGCTGATACGGTGCATCCTGATAAGCCAGATCGCCCCAGTTGGTGCTAGCCTGGTTAGGTGTACCAAAGGTACCCAGCGACTGCGCGTCGATATACCCGTTGATGTAGGACGTATACGAATCCGGATCGCTCTGGTCAAGTCCGTCGATACGGTCGGAGTTGGCAGCGGCCCGGCGGTAGAAATCGACGTATTGACTCGTATTCAGAAAATCCAGTTTCCGCGTTGGTTTGCTGGAGCCGTACTGCGCGCCAAAATTAACGTTTGTGCGGCCGGCTTTTCCTTTTTTGGTGGTAATCAGTACCACGCCGTTTGCCGCCCGCGAACCATAGATCGCTCCGGCTGAAGCGTCTTTCAAAATTTCGACTGACTCAATATCCTGGGGATTGATGTCGGTCAGGGGGTTGGTCGCTGCGTTAATGAAGCTCAGGTTGTCCGTTGTGATCGGGATACCGTTCAGAACGTATAAGGGCTGATTCGACGCCGAAACCGACGACTGACCCCGCACGTTCACCTGAATTCCCTGACCCAGTTTACCCGAACCGGCGTTGATCTGCACCCCGGCGGCTTTACCCTGCAAGGCCTGATCGAACGTAGTAACGGGCTGATCCTGAATGTCGGCTGCTTTTACCTTAGCGATGTTGCCCGTCAGGTCGCGCTTGATCTGCGCGCCGAATCCGGTTACCACTACTTCGTTCAGGTTTCGTACGTCCGACTTCAGCACGACGTTAATCGTCGAACGATTACCTACCTTCTCTTCGGTTGACGTAAAGCCAATAAAACTGAAAACAAGCGTAGCATTTTCGCTGGTCGAAAGCCGGTAATCGCCGGTTTCGTTGGTGAGTGTTCCCTGCGTTTGGCCTTTAACGGCAACGGAAACACCCGGCAGGCCAGCGCCATCGTCAGACGAGGTGACCCTACCCGTAATAATTCGACTCTGCGCATAACCGCTCTGTGTTATCAACAGTACTAACAGAAAGCTGGCCTGTAGGAGTTTTTTCATACTCGTTAGTTTATGGTTATTAAAGATCAAAATTGTAAAAATGCAATATAGGCAAATGTAATAAAAGAACTGTCTACAAATAGTACTAACATAAGTTATTCTCTAGTGAAACGATGGCCTGTTATATGTGCGCTCGGCCAAATTAAATATGGAAAATAAGGTAGAAAGTAATAATTTTAAAAAGTTAACAATAGGATAATATACTGGAAAAATTATAAATCTATAAGCCTGTGATTTGCCCTTTTCGCGCCTACTTTTATTTCTTCGGTAGGGGTCGCTGGCTTCCGGTAAGCAGGATCAGGATGGATTCGCTCAGGTTTAAGGCCGAGAAAAAGTCGACCGGGAGTCGAACATCTTTTGTTCTGTTCAAAATCTAACAAAAACGCTATAAATCAAGCTTAAACCATCCAATACTAGTTATTGTCTAAACGTTACTGCAACGCCAGGTAGACAACGACCATGAACGCTCGATTACTTCTCTTCCACTTTGTACTGCTGTTAACCCAACCCGTTTGGGCGCAGGTGCAGTACACAACCGAAAATCCACGCGTGGATGATGTCAACGACCGCGACGTCGCCATAAAGCGCGTGGAGTTGACCAGCCAGTACACCATTATCTACATGAAATTTCAGGCTCGGTCCAATCCCTTGGGTGAACTGTTTCCGATGCCAAACGGGCGGGAGTTTAAAATCAATGAGAGTAACATTGGCTTCCAGTCGACATCCCGACTGTACGTGAATCAGGGGGAGCGGTCCTATAAATTCGTGCGGGCCGAAAATATACCCGCCGAAACCCGCCGTCGGGTCCAGCCGGGCGAACGGGTTGACTTTGTGGCCTATTTCGAACGGATTGACCCCGGCTTCACTACGTTCGATCTCTTTGAATGCAAGGATGGTAGCGGATACGTTTGCTTTAACTTTTGGGGTGTTCATATCATCAACCCGCTTCGGAAGCCCAAGGATACGTATGCACAGCGGACGCCAAAGCCTGCGCCCGTGCAGCCCAAAACCCAGCAGCCGCGCTACACACCGCGCAACTCGCCCGGTGTGGGTACTGACCCGGCACCAGCCCAGCCACAGACCGCACCCGCCCCAACAACAACTGCTATTGCCATCAACGGAATCACCCGCGACGCCCGAACGAAGAAGCCAATCGGCGCAACCGTTACGTATCAGTTACTGTCCGGTGCCGAAGCTTCGGGCGACGACCCTGCCGATTCCGTCCGCAGCAATAGCCCGACCGGCAACTACACCATTCCCATTGACCGGCGGGGCGTGTATGCGGTAACCGCATCCGCGAAAGGCTATTTCAGCCAGAGCGATACGTTGGCCACCAACCGCATTGACGTAACGCGCGACTTCAATCTGGTGCCCATTGAAACCGGGGCCAAGATTACGCTGAAGAACATCTATTTCAATGTCTCGAAATATGACCTGAAGTCGGAGTCGTTCCCGGAACTGGATCGACTGGTAACGGTTATGCAGGAGAATCCGACCCTGAATATCCGGCTGGAAGGCCATACCGATACCGTTGGCGACTTCGATGCGAACGTTGAACTCTCCCGAAATCGGGTGAACGAAGTGAAACGATACCTGGTCAGCAAAGGCATCAGCGCCGGACGTATTGAAACTATTGGCTACGGTCCTTCGCGACCCATCAACACGAATAAAAGCCTGAAGGAACGGCCCGAAAACCGACGCGTCGAGATGGTGGTCGTAAAGGTGTAGGGGCGCCTTCAATCGTCATTTGTGGTCAATGCGTAGTCATTCTGTGGTTTGAATAGTTTATACAACCAACGGACTGCTCATTGACCACAGACGATTACCTATGAAGCCGAATTTTGACCTCAGCGTTGTTCTTGCCCGTATTGAAGAAGCCATCAAACCGTACCCGAAAGCCGCTATGTTCGAGCTGGCCGAACGGGGCTACGGCACTTTGTTCGAGCAGCTCATCTCCTGTATCGTCTCGATCCGAACCCTCGACGAAACCACGATTCCCGTTTCGTTACGTTTGTTTGAAGCGGCCCGAACGCCCGAACAACTGCTGGCGTTAGACATCCCGACGCTGACGAATCTGCTCTACGGCACTACTTATCTCGACCAGAAAGCCTATACCATGCACGGCATTGCCGAGCGGATTGTCAATGAGTTCAACGGCGAACTCCCGGCCGATTTCACTACACTCACCTCCTTGAAAGGTGTCGGCCCGAAATGTGCCAACCTGGCGCTGGGTGTGGCTACCGGACAGGCTGCCATCAGCGTAGATGTTCATGTGCATCGGGTCGTTAACCGGTGGGGATACGTACAGACCAAACAGCCCGAACAAACCCTGAAAGTACTGGAAGCTCAGGTGCCTCACGAGCAATGGGTGAACATCAATCGGCTGTTAATGCCCTTTGGCAAACACATCTGCACCGGTACGTTACCGCATTGTTCCACCTGCCCCGTTTTAGAATTTTGCGAACAGGTCGGGGTGGAGCGACACCGCTAACCCAGGTTGACCGCGTGTGACTTCTTTAAGCGACTATACCCCAAGTATTACAGGATATTCAGCCCCGGATTAGCCGCATTCGGTTGCAAAAACCCGGCACTCCGCTACGTTCACTTTTGGAATTAACGCTCTGGTTGCACCTTCGTAGGTGGGTAAATTGGGCAGGGTAAGCTGTGCTCAATTGATTCTCTGCGCGTAGCGTAACCAAGTCGGGTAGTAAGCCAAAAATAAGTAGCTAACCTATGATGTTGAATGTACTGACTAGCCACCCCGTGTCGCGAATGGCGCTGCTGGGTCTGGTAACGATTGGACTGCTGTCGTCGCGCCCGGCGCAGACACCCCCCGGCGATAAGCCCGAAGAGAATCGCTTCACCAAGATTGTGCTGGCCGAAAAGCTCGATGAGCCGATGGAAATGACGTTTCTGAACGACGGGCGAATCCTGATCGTCGAACGGAAAGGCGTGTTGAAAGCCTACAATCCAGCCACTAAAGATATGTCGGTGATTGCCAACATCCCCGTCAACACGAAGTACACGGCTAAAGACGGACGTATTACCGAAGCCGAAGATGGTCTCTTGGGTATTGTAACCGACCCAAATTTCGCGCAGAACCACTGGATTTATCTCTATTACTCAGAACCTGGCGATGTGGCTAAGAACGTCCTGACGCGTTATGAGTTGAAAGGTGACGAACTGGTAATGAGTTCAAAGAAAGTGCTGCTCGAAATTCCGACCCAGCGTGAGCAGTGCTGCCATACGGGCGGAGGCATGATGTTCGATGACCGGGGCAACTTGTTTCTGACGACCGGCGACAATACGTCCCCGCGCGATACGCCGTTTAACCCCATCGACGAGCGCGAAGGGCGTGGGCCGTGGGATGCGCAGAAATCGTCGGGAAACACCAATGACCTGCGGGGTAAAATCATCCGCATTCATCCCGAAGCCAACGGTACGTACACCATTCCCGACGGGAATCTGTTTGCAAAGGGTATCGACAAAACCCGCCCTGAAATATACACCATGGGCCATCGGAACCCCTGGCGGATTTCGATGGACAGCAAGACCGGCTACATCTACTGGGGTGAGGTTGGTCCGGATGCGAGCGTCGACTCTACGGGGCGTGGGCCACGTGGGTACGACGAGTTTAACCAGGCCAAAGGGCCCGGTAACTTCGGCTGGCCCTACCTGATTGGCGACAATAAAGCATATTCGTATTACGATTTTGCGGCTGGCAAAGCAGGTTCAGCTTACGATCCGGCCCGGCCGATTAACCGCTCACCGAGCAACACCGGGTTAACGGAATTGCCACCCGCGCAGAAAGCGATGATCTGGTATCCCTACGCAAACTCCCCCGAATTCCCACTAGTTGGTCGGTCGGGACGTAGCGCTACGGGTGGGCCGGTGTTCCGCAAAGCTGATTTTAAAAACGCCAAACGCGCTTTTCCGGATTACTACGAAGGAAAGTGGTTAATCGTGGAGTTTATGCGGGGCTGGATCATGGCTGTAACGCTCGATGAGCAAGGTAACTACAAGTCGATGGAGCCGTTTCTGCCCAACGAAAACTTCAGCAGTGCCATCGACATGAAGTTCTCGCCCGATGGTGATCTCTACGTACTGGAATACGGCAGTGCCTGGTTCCGGGGGAATGATAATGCCCGCATTGTGAAGATCGAATACAATGGCGGCAACCGACCACCGCTGGTGCAGGCGTCCGCCAGCAAAACGGGCGGAGCCATTCCATTCAGCGTTGCCCTCTCCGCCAACGGCACCAAGGACTACGACGGGGATGCGTTAACGTATAGCTGGAAAATTACGTCGAAAACAACCCCTGCCCGAACGGTGAAGCAGGCAAATCCAAACGTTACGTTCGACAAGCCGGGCGTGTACCAGGCGACGCTGACGGTGACCGACGCGAAGGGCGCAAAAAGCAGCAAATCCATCGAGATTAAAGCCGGAAATGAGCCGCCGGTTGTCTCCTTCGACATCAGGAAAGGCAACAAGTCGTTCTTCTTTCCGAATCGCCCTATCGACTACGCCGTTCGGGTGAGTGATATAGAAGACGGGAGCCTGGCTACTCATAAAATTGCACCGGCTCAGGTAGCGGTTAGTATCGATTACCTGCCCGAAGGATTCGATCCTATCGAGGTCGCACAGAATCATCGGGGCACTGAAACTGTAGCGCGTTACGCCACTGGCCAGCGGCTTATCAACCAGAACGACTGTAAGTCCTGCCACATGATCGACAAAAAGTCAGTAGGGCCAAGCTATGTCGACGTAGCGAAAAAATACAAAACTGATGCAGCCGCGGTCGACCGGCTGGCGAAGAAAGTGATCAGCGGTGGGGGCGGTGTCTGGGGCGATCACTCTATGAGCGCTCACCCGCAACTGACCAATTCCGACGCTACGGCCATGGTTAACTACATCATGAGCCTCGACGAAAAGCCCATGGCCGCCAAAACGTATCCGGTGCAGGGCAGCTTCATGCCAAAAATACCGGAGGGTGAAAACGGTAAAGGCGGGTTTGCGTTACGGGCGTCTTATACCGACCGGGGCACCAAAGTCATGAAGCCTGTCTCGTCGGAAAGTATCATCATCCTGCGTAATCCGGAAGTGCTGCCCGAAGATGCCGATGAAAAGAAAAGTACGCAGTTCACCATTACCCCGAGTAAGTCCTTCCTGACCATTGGCAATGACTCGTACATCGGCTACAACAAAATTGATTTGACCGACATTGGCCAGATTGACTTCTTAGCGCAGGCAACGAGTCGGGTAGGAGCCCTTGGCGGTACAGTCGAAGTACACCTCGATTCGCCAACCGGTCCGCTGATCGGCAAAACGACTCCCGTTAAAGTGGCAAATCCTGCTCCACCGACAGCAGCCACCGCACAACGCCCGGCAACAGCCTCAGCAACGACGCCGGCCAGTACGTCGACGGTTACTCCGGCTGGTCAGCCCGATCGGGCTACCATGCAGCGCCGGATGTCGCAAAAAGTGATGGCCACACTTACACCCACAACGGGTATGCACAATGTCTATTTCGTGTTCAAAAACCCACAGGCCGCTGCCGATCAGGTAATCATGCAGGTGGTTAACATTCAGTTTATGCCGGCCGGGGACGTAACGGCTACCGGCGCCGGCAATTAATAACCCATCCCCATTTTATACAGACATGGAAACGAATCGTAGACGTTTTTTGAAGAATGCCGGAGCGCTAACCCTGGGTGGATTAGCGCTGCCGCACCTGATCCAGGCTGAATCTCTTATTGGTTCGGCCGCGGCCCGTCCGGTGGGTATCCAGCTGTTCACCCTGTTTCGACAGATGAACGAAGACCCCAAGGATACCTTGCAGAAAGTAGCCGCTGCCGGTTATAAAGAAGTTGAATCGGCGTTCAATACGCGGGGTGGGTACTACGGCTACAATGCCAAAGATTTTAAGAAGCTGGTTGAGGACCTGGGCATGACATGGCGGGCACACCATGCGGGCGGAGCACCGCGTCGGCCGCGGCCTGCTCCGGCGGGTGGCGCAGCCGGCAATGCACCACAGGGTGGCCAGGCTAATCCGATGCCTGCAAACATGCCGCCGATGCTGAATCTGCGGGATAATTACCAGCAGTTGATTGACGAAGCAGGCGAGGGCGGACTGTCGTATCTGGTATGTTCCAGCACGCCGGTCGGTACTGTCGATGAGATCAACAAGTCGATCGAGGTGTTTCAGAAAACAGGCGAAGCTGCCAAGAAAGCAGGCATCGGTTTTGCGTATCATAACCACGCTACCGAGTTTGATGCTGTTGAGGGTGGTAAAACTCCGTACGAGTTGATTCTGTCGCAGACCGACAAAGACCTGGTTAAGATGGAACTGGATTTAGCCTGGGCGACTAAAGCCGGGAAAGACCCGGTTGAGTTGTTCAAAGGTCAGCCCGGCCGGTTCCCGCTCTGGCACATCAAAGACATCAAGGCGGATATGAAAACGATCACCGAAGTCGGTAATGGCGTCGTTGACTTCAAGCGCATTTTCACGGCTGCCAAAACCGCGGGTCTGAAATACATCTTTGTGGAGCAGGATATGGCACCCGGCATTGAAAGCATCCAGACAAGCTACCAGAACCTGACCAAGGTGATTGCGTAAGCAATACGTAGTTTGTTAATTAGTTGCTCTGGTCAGAACGCCCTGCGCTACGTAACGCAGGGCGTTTTTGTGCGCTATTATTCCTGCTTTTTCGCAGTTGAAGCCGTCAGCGACTCTTTTAAGACAGCTAGTGTTGCCCGGCAGGCTTTGTCAATCTCCTGATACAGTTCGGCCTGATCCTGAGCAATCTGTTCAAGGACCTGTTCGCTCTTCACCTCACCATTAGCGGCTTTTTTGAGGTCGTCTACGGTAGAGCTGGCAGGGAGCAGTGGCAACGTAATGCCTTCGTCCTCGGCGACTAAATCCGTAATCGTAGCCCGGTAGCGGCCGATTCTGGCTTCGACGGTAAGCGTATAGCGAATGTTACGTTTGCCGATGGGATAAAACGAGCGAACAAACAGAATGCCGTGTATGTCGTCGCGTTGCTGTTCCGCTTCATTCTCCGCTACGTAATGCTCGCTGGCCCACTGCCGAATCTGATTGTAAACCTGACGGGCTGGCCGGGCCGCATCCGGCATCCGGACAATCTCCTGGTACTGCACCTGCCCCGCTTCGTTGGTTGGCAATTTAACCTGGGCAAACACCGTACCTGACAGAAGCAGGAATAAAGAAACTATAGATTTCATACTGAGCTAAAATTCCTGTAAATATAAGCCAACAAAAGCCCGATACGTATTTGCATTGGGCTTTCGTGGCGAGTGGCATAGTAGCTCGCATCCTTTACCACCTTTAACTAGTTTCGATTGAGGGTAATCAGGATAACCACTAGACCCTCCGAGCATATCGTCAATTGCAAGTTGAGCTTTTGATTGGGCCGGACTGGCGTCCTCTACCAAAATCATGCAGACTTGTTCTGTAAAGCTCGGTTTACACTTAAGAACTTAACATCGACTAATAAAATGAGAACAGTAACATTCGGTATGAATATTAGCCTGGATGGCTATTGTGACCATACTCTTTTTAACCCTGGTGAAGATGTTCACGATTATTTCACCAACATGTTGAATGATGTTGATCTGCTCTTTTTGGGGCGGATCATGTATCAGCTCATGTTCCCCTATTGGGCCGATGTAGCAAAAAACCAATCCGGAACAGACGATGAAAATAGATTTGCCCAAAAACTGACGGCAATTAACAAAGTGGTTGTCTCACGATCATTAGACAGCGTGGACAGTACTACGCGAATTGTTCGCAGCAATCCGGCAGAAGAACTCCTGAAACTGAAGCAGCAACCCGGTAATAAAATTTCCGTAGACAGTGTAAGCCTACTTCCGGAACTGATCACAGCCGGCCTGATCGATGAATTTCATTTGGTTGTCCATCCGGTGATGGTGGGGAGAGGAAGACTATTAATCGATGGGGGCAGCCTTCAGGAAGCGCTTACGTTAAAGCTGGTGGATACGATCGTTTTCAAATCTGGATGTGTGGCGCTTCACTATCAGAAACCGTAAAAGATTTACTCTATAATTGTGATAGCTATCAATTCCGGCTCACTGGAAAAACATAGATTATACAAAATACTTCGGTGCGTGAATAAGTCCGTGAGGTCGCTGCATCATGGAAGTTGCTTGATCTACCAGAAGCTTTATATGCTGCTTGTAGACTTTACAGACTTACTCACTGGTTAACAAAAGAGCCCAATACATACGTACCGGGCTTCTATGACGGGTGGTCCCGACGGGAATCGAACCCATATCAAACGTTTAGGAAACGTCTATTCTATCCGTTGAACTACGGGACCAAATGAATACAGATAATTTCTAGTCCCGACGGGAATCGAACGTAAACCAGGCGTTCGGGAAACGTCCGCTCCGGCGCTTCGGTTCGATCCGTTGAACTACGGGACCAAAAAACGAGCGGTCAACGTTGACCGCTCGTGTATTACGTACAAAAATGCTGAAAATCCGTTAACCTGCCAAACCATCACCATATTCAGCCGACTCGGTCAGCGGAACGTGTACCCAGTTCGGGTAAATCTGGTAATGCTTCTCTTTTACAAGGTTATACAATAACTCACGCAACTCGCCAACATTTTCGCCGGTCTCAGCCGATATGAACGCTACGTGGTCAGCTTTGTGCGTCAGGTACGTCTTCTTCAAATACTCAAGCGCAGTCTTCTTACGTGCAGTTATCGGCACGGCGATGTCCTGATTCGCATCTTCATCGTCGAGCGGTTCGTCGTTGCCAGCGGGCAAGGCTTTCTCCAGCCACTCGTCTTTTGGCTCAAAGCGGTCCATCTTGTTAAAAACAAGCACCATTGGCTTGTCAGCCGCTTTGATGTCGGCCAGCGTTTGGTTAACGACCTCAATCTGCTCCTCAAAATTCGGGTGCGATACGTCCACTACGTGCACCAGAATATCGGCTTCGCGCACCTCGTCGAGCGTTGATTTAAACGACTCGATGAGCGTTGTCGGCAATTTGCGGATGAACCCTACCGTATCGGTCAGCAAAAACGGTATGTTGCCTAAGGTGACCTTCCGAACTGTCGAGTCGACCGTAGCAAATAGCTTGTTTTCGGCAAATACGTCGGTTTTCGCCATTGTGCGCATCAGCGTCGACTTACCGACGTTGGTGTATCCAACCAGCGCCACCCGAACAAGCCGATCGCGCTCTTTCCGGCGTGTCACACTTTGCTTATCTATCTTGCCCAACTTCTCTTTCAGGAACGCAATCCGGTCTTTTACAATCCGGCGGTCCGTTTCGAGCTCTTTCTCACCGGGTCCGCGCATACCCGTACCGCCTTTCTGGCGGCTAAGGTGGGTCCACATGCGTGTCAGTCGTGGATAAAGATATTGGTACTGAGCCAGCTCTACCTGCACGCGTGCCTGCGCCGTTTGCGCCCGCATCGAGAAAATATTCAGAATCAGCAGACTGCGGTCAAGAACCTTAATCTCCTTAAACTCGGCTTCGAGGTTACGAACCTGCGCCGGGGTCAGGTCATCATCAAAAATGATGGAGTCGACCGGATTGTCCAGTATAAAGGTCTGGATTTCTTCCAGCTTACCCTTCCCCACAAAGGTACGGGTGTCGGGTCGGTCGAGTTTCTGGGTAAACGACCTGACGGTTTGCACGCCAGACGTTTCGGCCAGAAACGCTAATTCATCCAAATATTCTTTAGTCTGTTCAGCGGTCTGCTTCTGCGTAATCAGCGCGACCAGAACAGCGGTTTCGGGTTGTTTATGTGTGTCGATCATAAATTGGCTTTGTCATTAGGGGGCCATTCGGTCGTTAGTAGGGATTGCTCATTATGGTAATGAGTAAGCACAAACTGAGGAATTTATGAATGGCCCTGTTAGTGATAACCTCCCTGTTTTGGGAAAAGTTTCGCCTGAAAAGCGAGTGGTAAACGCCGTTTTTGCTACACCTGAACCGTTTTCCAGCGCCCTCGCCGAAACACCCAGATGGCAATAAGCGCCAGTAGCGTTTCGCTGATCGCAACGGACCAGAACACCCCCGAAGGACCCCATTCCAGCGGTGTTGCCAGCAGATACGCCAACGGGATTTCGACCAGCCAGAAGCACACAATGTTGATGAGGGTTGGTGTTCGTGTGTCGCCTGCCCCATTGAGCGACTGGCTAAGTACCATGCCGTATGCCATAAACATATAGCCGATGCAAAATATGCGCAGGCACTGAACCGCAATGGCAACAATACGTGGTTCATCATTAAATAAGCTCACCACCTCAGCAGCGCTGATGAAGAAGACGATCCCCACCGCTAACAGAAAGAGCATGTTGCAGAAGGCGGCTCGCCAGGCTGAGGTCTCGGCTCGTTCGGGCTGTCCTGCCCCCAGGTTTTGCCCCACCAGTGTTGCCGCTGCATTGGCCATACCCCAGGAGGGAAGGATGGTGAACACAATGATCCGAATGGCAATGGTATAGCCCGCAACAACGTCGCTGCCGAAAGTCGATAGTACCCGGGTCAGAAACACCCAACTGGCTGATCCAACCAAAAACTGGCTCGTTCCGCCAATGGCTAAGCTGATGAGGTTTCGGATGATGGCCAGATCCGGAGCCATGTCGGACCGGCGGACTTGCACAATACTGCTGGGCCGGGTCAACGCATACAACTGATACAGCACACCCGCCGTACGGCCAGTCGTTGTGGCAACAGCCGAACCCAGTACACCCATTGTCGGAAACGGTCCCCAGCCGAAAATAAATACCGGACAAAGCACAATGTTGATCCCGTTGGCGATCCATAGCGACCGCATTGCGATAGATGCTTCACCCGCACCCCGCAGGCAACCGCTTAACGTATGCAGGAGCACGATGGCCGGTGCACTGGCGAAAATCATCTGGGTGAACCCTACGCCGTTCGTAATCAGCCGTTCGTCGCCACCCATCAGCCGCAGAATGTCATCGGCGAACAGATAGCCGGGCAAACCCATTAGCAGGGCGAGCGTAAGAGAAACCAGAATAACCTGGCCTACCGCTGTAGCGGCTCCGCGTGGGTTGCCTTCGCCGATACGTCTAGATACCAGGGCCGTAGCGGCCGTACTGAAGCCAATCCCCACCGAGTAGACGAGCGTCAGCACCGACTCAGTCAAGCCGACCGTAGCAATGGCTTCCGTACCGATTTTGGCAACAAAGAAAACGTCCACTACGGCAAACAGCGATTCCATCACCATCTCTAGAATCATGGGAACGGAAAGCAGAAAGATGGCCCGGTTGATACTTCCGGATGTGAAATTAGTTTCCGTACCGCGCAATGCGGCCAGGAATAACCGTAGAAACCTGGTCATTGATATAAGAAGGTATGCCCCAGCCTGACGGCCAGCGACTACGTATTAACGGATGATGAGAATTGAGAAACAGCCACCGGGCCGCTTGATAGACCGGGTAGTGGCAAAACTGAAGAAAAACGAAAACCCGCGTGGGGTCTTAAGCGAGGAAAATCATGGGCATTGACCGATCGACGTAGCGACCGCGTTTAAGGCCACAAACATACATTATCGGATTTTAAAACGTCAAATGTCTTGAGTAAACGGTCAAAAAACCTTTATATCCGGGTGAAAGAAGTCCATAATAAGCTCATTTTGGGTGAACTAACCGGTGGTACTACTAAACCATGCTCCGGATAGGGAGTTACCTAAGCATGGTAACTCAATTGATTGGGCTGAATGATCTCGACGAGTTTTTACGGAACGAGTTCCACGCAGCTCGTTATCCCGCTACTGAACAGGGTGGTGTCTATCACGAATCCCAACGGCCGATTCAGAAAGTAGGCCTTGCGTTAGAATCATTTCCTGATCTGTTAACGTGGGTGCGTACCGAGCAACTGGATGCGCTCTGGCTGCACCGGCCCTGGCAGCTTAATCCCAGGGCACTTCCGTCGGATGTAGGCGTATTTTATCACCATCTGCCGTTCGACGAAACGCTGACGATGGGCTTTAGTCCCCGAATGGCAGCGGCTCTGGGGACAACTGGCCCTTTACAGCCGATTGGGTTTAAACAGGCCACTGCTGACACCGGCGAACTTCTACCGCAGCGCCCTATCGGTATGCTGTTCGAGAGCGCGGGGCAAGAGTTTGATGGGTGGTTAAATCTGATCAAAACGATGTTCGGCAGCTACGACCGGGCCGAGGCCGGACGAAGCCTGACTACTCATATGCACAACATCAGCCGCATAGCCGCGGTCGGGGCCATGAACGATACGTTAATTCGCGAAGCCGCCGACCGGGGAGCCCAATTATACCTGACCGGCCAGTACCGAAAGCAAGCGCAGGAAGCAGTTGACGAAACGGGTATAGCCGTGATTGCTGTCGGTCACCGCCGAAGCGAGGAGTGGGGGTTGCTGGCACTGGCTGATCTGCTTCAGGAACGCTGGCAACTCGACTGTGTAGTTCACGGAATATCGCGTGGATCGGGTGCTACGCGGGTGTTGTCGTAAAAGGTGTTCATCGTCGCCATATCTTCATCGGAAATGACAAAATCCAGTACGTCGAAATTCTCCCGGATGCGGTCCCGCTTCACTGATTTGGGAATCGTAATTACGTCGTGCTGCAACGACCAGCGCACCAGCAGCTGATATCCGGATTTGCCGTATTTCTTCGCAATGGCGTTTAACTTCAGATCGTCCTGTTTCTGCCCCCGGACTAAGGGTGCATAGCCTTCCGGTTTGATGGCTTTGTCGCGGCAATACGCCAGCACATCCGGCAGATAGCAATACGGGCTGAACTCGATCTGATTAACGGCGGGCGTGATATTGGCCTGTTCGAAGAGTTCGTCGAGGTGCGGCCGATAGTAGTTCGAGACGCCGATGGCCCTGGCCCGGCCGTCGGCGTAAATTTTTTCGAGCGCTTTCCACGTATCGAGCCGGTGCTCCTGAACCGGCCAATGCACCAGATAGAGGTCTACAACGTCGAGCCGCAGCCGTTCGAGACTCCGGTCAAAGGCCCGTAACGTTCGGTCATAGCCCTGGTCGTCGTTCCAGACTTTCGTAGTAATAAATACGTCCTGGCGAGGGAGGTTAGCGGCTTGCAGGGCGTCGGCCACCTGACGTTCGTTGCCGTAGGCCGAAGCGGTATCAATCAGGCGGCAACCGAACTCAAGCGCCCATTCAACGGCCTGCTGTACTTCACTATTATGACTGGGTGCGTAAACGCCAAGGCCCAGCATGGGCATGTCAACGCCATTGTTCAGGCGGGTAGTAGGTACGGTCATCGACTTCAATGGGTTCTGCTAACGTAATGCAAAACGGCCGTCAGATGTTTAACGGCAGAGCGCATCAACTACGTAACAAATACGAAATGGGTTCGCCGGGTCCCAACGGGAACGCTTAATTAAAACTGTGCGAACGGCTTAAACGCATTCCGTATTTATGCCGTATGTTTGATGACCGTATCTAACTGACCCGGCCCGTCTGCTCATGCGACTACTGTACCTGATTGGAGGTTTTCTAGGGATAAGCCTATCGCTGGGACTGGCGCAATCCGTTGATTTGACTCGGGTGGTACGGTATTCGGTTGAGTTAGGCGGACTCGCAGCGTCTGATCAGCAAACCCCGTTCTGGCTACGAACCAATCAATACGGTACGGTGCCGCTGCAGGGCTCGTTTGGTACGCTGCGGATGAGCGTACAGCGTGATTATAAGCCCAGAGCGGATTCGACAACAAAGCAAAAAAAACGATTTGACTGGGGATTTGGACTGTATGCCGTCGCCAATGCTGGCCCTCGCCCGACGGCTGACAATCCAGCGGTATTGTTGCCCGATGCCTATCTCAAAATTCGGTTCGGGAAACTAGAGTTGTATGGGGGCAACCGGCGTGAGGTGTATGGGCTAGGCGATACGTTGCTAACGTCGGGTTTTGTGGCCTGGTCGGGCAACGCGCTTCCTTTTCCTAAAATTCAACTGCACACGCCCGACTTTGTGCCGTTGGGCTTTATCAAAAAATTGATTGCGCTCCGGGTGGGGTATGCGCACGGCTGGTTCGCTAATTCCTATATAAAGGGCAGCTACCTGCACCAGAAGTATTTATACGGTCGGATTGGTAAACCCCACTGGCATGTTCGGCTTTATCTGGGACTTAACCACCAGGTACAGTGGGGCGGGCGGGCCGACTACCTGATTGGTTCACCGCTGGCCGTTGATGGTAATCTGGCATCCTCCTTTCAGGATTACCTGTCGATGGTAAGCGGGCGTTACCCGGATGCGGTCCAGAATGATCGGTTCACGGGATTCGATGGCGAAAATCGCATTGGTAACCACGTTGGTAGTTACGACATAGCGTTGGAGTGGAACGGAGCCAAACGAAACTGGCTGCTCTACCACCAGCATATCTACGACGATGCGTCTGGACTGGCCCTGCAAAACATTCCGGATGGGCTAACTGGCTTGCGGTTTCTGAATCATTCAAAAACTCGAACTCGCTTCCGGTTTCAGCGTATCGTTCTGGAATGGCTGAACACAATGAATCAGAGCGGCCCGGTTTTCGACCCACTGGCGCGTTTTCAGGGAGCCGATAATTATTTCAATCACAGTCAGTATATCGAAGGGTGGTCGTACCGGGGTCGAACGGTAGGTACACCTTTTATTGCACCCCGCGCTGGCTTTGCGGCAGCGGTTAATCAATTCACCGGCGGTGGTTTCTTCCCGAATAATCGGCTCGTCGCCTGGTATACCGGTATCAGCGGAGGCTTTCGGCGGGGGCCGCTATTTACAATTAGAGCGTCCATCAGTCGGAACTACGGGTCATACAACCAGCCTTATCCGCAGCCTTTTCGGCAGTTTTCGGGTGCCTTCCAGAGTCAATGGCCCTTAGACCGGAAATTGAGCACTACGCTAATTACTACGTTCGCCATTGATCGGGGCGATCTGTTTCCCAACGTAGCGGGCGGCTATCTGGGGTTGAAAAAATCCTGGTAATGAGTTCGCTTACTTAGTTATTCCGGACCGATTTGCCCTAAATCATCCCGTTCAGTATATTTTAATCTTTTTTTAATACGTCTCGAATCTGTAAGTAGCTGTGGCTCGTATAGTCCGAAGTAATGAAGCACGCGCTTCGTTAAACAACGTTAACTAACACATGACTATGCTCTACAGAAAAGAACTACGTAAACTGGCAGTCCTGCTAACGTTTGGGTCGCTGCTCATGCTCAACGCCTGTAAGGAAGAACCCCAATTTGTTTCGACCGATGGTCCAGATCGTGCCAATGCTCGTCTGGCCGCGGACTTTATGTTTTACGTGCTGACGGATGACAACCGATTGGTGAAGTTAAGTACGCAGAATCCATCGGTCAGCATGGGCACTACGTCCATTACCGGCGTTCTGAACAACGAACGGCTGATGGGGATTGACTTCCGACCCGCAACGGGCCAATTGTATGCGGTTAGCAGTGGCAGCCGGTTGTATACCATTAATTTAATGAATGGCGTTGCAACACCTGTTGGCAGCGGACCGTTTACGCCAGCCATTATGGGCAACGCCGTTGGGTTTGATTTCAATCCGACCGTCGACCGGATTCGGCTGGTTACGCAAATGGGTCAGAACCTGCGCTTAAATCCGGAGACGGGTACGGTTATGATCACCGATGGGTCAATCAACGGGGTGCCGGGTGCCGCTATTTCGGGGGTTGCCTACACCAATAATCAGGCGGGCGTGACCACAACTACATTGTATGATATTGATCCATTTTCTGACAAGTTATACCGGCAAAACCCACCCAACGATGGTACACTAGCCGAAGTGGGCTCTCTGGGAATTGATGTGGCCGGGGTGGGTAACTTCGACATAGCTCCCAACGGATCGGCCATTGCAACCCTC
Source organism: Spirosoma fluminis (assembly GCF_054778895.1). Lineage (NCBI taxonomy): Bacteria > Pseudomonadati > Bacteroidota > Cytophagia > Cytophagales > Cytophagaceae > Spirosoma > Spirosoma fluminis. The sequence continues at coordinate 83,608 of NZ_BAAGZD010000015.1, read as the reverse complement.
ATCAGCAATCTGACGCAAGGGCTGTACGAAATCAATTTAACCACGGGTCGGGCAGAGTTGCTGGGGAATCTGCCCGGTGCCATGAGTATCGTTGGCCTGGCGATTCCAACCGACCCGATCGCGTATGCCGTTGATGCGGCTAATACGCTGCACTTCATCAACCCAGCTACGGGGTCCATCATGACGGCGAAAGCACTCACGGGTCTGCAAAGTGGTGAAAGTGTATATGGTATCGATTTCCGCCCGCTTAATGGGCAGTTGTATGCGTTGGGCAGCACCGGACGGGTCTATACCATCAATACGTCGAGTGGGGCCGCTACAGCGGTTGGCGCTCCGATTTCGCCCGCTGTTACCATTGGGGATTATGGATTCGACTTTAATCCTACAGTGGATCGGATCCGGATCGTCAACAACAGCGGACAAAACCTGCGCTACAACCCGAACGATAACTCGGTTGTTGTCGATGGTACGTTAAATCCGGGTGGCCCGAACGTAACGGCGGCTGCGTACACCAATAATTTCCCCGGCGCAACGGCTACTACGTTGTACGACATTGATACTCGTTCGAGTGCGCTGCTCAATCGCCAGATCCCCCCCAACAACGGTACGTTGGTGCCCGTTGGTGAGTTAGGACTGAATATAGAAGGTGCTAATGGCTTCGATATCGGCGGCACATCGGGTACGGCCTACGCCATGCTACGCTCGGGCGGCCAGACACGGCTGTACACCATCAACCTGACAACGGGCGCTGCTACGTCTGTTTCTTCGGTTCCGGTAACGGCAACGATCCGTGGATTCACGGTTGGTTTAGGGTTTTAACGGCAAGACTAACTAACAAAACGGCTCCGCCTTAGTGATAGGGCGGAGCCGTTTTGCGTTTGAATGAGACCAGTTCTGACATGCTATTGATCTGAAATTTATTTGACTGTAAACGTCTGGAAACGGGCTTACGATACGTCATATAACGCTCCTAAAACTCTCTCGGACTTACGATTTCGGTGGTTTCGACTCGCTTGAGCGGCAGGAGATGTTCTTTGTCGCCTGTAATCAGAAAGTCAGCCTTAACAAACAAAGCAGCCCGCAGCACATGGTTATCGTCAGGATCGACTGATGCGGTAGGTATATCGTTCGTAGGAGCGATGATATTGTGCCTTTCTTTTATCGTTTCAATGATGCGGTTACGCCGTTCGGATGAGTAGCCAAACTTGTATTCTAACTTCTCATTGAACTCATTTAGTAGCCACGCTGATGTGTAAAGTTCAAAGCGGAGCGCGCAATGATCATAAACGTCTGCTGCAAAACCAGGGAAGACGAACGTCGAAACCAGTACGTTTGTGTCAAAAATAAGTGCTGTAGAGGCTGATAAACGCGATGGCGTTTGCATAGATGATTACGATAGCAGTAGGAACGCAGCCTCTTTGCGTTTCCTGCTCTAAAGAAAACGAATCAGGTTTTATTTACGAAATCTCCCGGTAAATATCTTCTTCCGTCATAAACCCAGCGGCTTCAGCAGTGCCTTTCAGCTCCCGACGAAGCTTGTTTATCTTTTCTACGTGTAGGTAGTTTTTCAAAATTCGATTAATCATTTCATCGGACGGTAAGCTGTACTCATTTGAGACTTCTTTCAAATCCTGAAAAACTTTATCTTCCAACTTAACAGCTATAACCGTCATAATTTCTACTGTCAGACGTACAACGTAAATATCTGTTTTCTTAACACAAATTGCAACAAAACAGTTGTGCCACCCTGCGAGGGCTTGATTCATAGGGCTGTACGTTGTTACTTGTAGGCTCATTGGTTTGAGGAGAGCTTCATCAGGATAAGGCCCCCAATAATCAATAAAGCGGCTATTATGCGAGTCGCACTGATTGGTTCGCCAAGCCATAGAATGCCCAGCGTAAATGCCCCAACGGCTCCGATGCCAGTCCAGATTGTGTAGGCTGTGCCGAGCGGTAGAGTGCGCATGGCTAAGGCTAACAGGCCAAAGCTGGCGATCATGGCAACGATAGTAACGACGGATGGGATTAGCCGGGTAAAGCCAGCCGACTGCTTCATGGAGTAAGCCCAGACAACCTCTAATAGTCCAGCAAACACTAAATAAACCCAGGACATGATACTGACCGATTTTTTTAGCAGGTCGGGTCGTCCCGAATCAGTTTCCCATTGTGGGGGAGGTCGTCCTCCTGGTTTAGATTGGACAAAGATAAAAACAGTGTGCCACGCTCGGTAGGGCGTGGCACACTGTTTTTTACATATCACCGATGTCTATCGACTCAGGTATAAGTTACGTTCGCCGTAAATCTTCTGGAAGAAGTCGTCGGTAAGATCATCGATGAAATAGATGCCTTCGCCGGTCGATTTCATTTCCGGGCCGAGTTCCTTGTTGACATTCGGGAATTTATTGAACGAGAACACCGGAATCTTGATCGCAAAGCCTTTCTTAACGGGTTTGAAATCAAAGTCTTTGACTTTTTTATCGCCCAGCATCACCTTGGTGGCGTAGTTTACATACGGCTCCTGATAGGCTTTGCAGATAAACGGTACCGTACGGCTGGCGCGTGGGTTTGCTTCGATCACATACACCTGCTCGTCTTTGATGGCGAACTGAATGTTAATCAGGCCAACCGTCTTCAGCGCCACGGCAATCTTCTTCGTGTACTCTTCGATCTGGCTGATTACGTGTTCGCTTAAGTCGAAAGGCGGAAGCAAGGCATACGAATCGCCCGAGTGAATACCGGCGGGTTCGATGTGCTCCATGATGCCAATGATGTACACGTCTTCTCCATCGCAGATGGCGTCGGCTTCGGCTTCGATGGCATTTTCCAGAAAGTGGTCGAGCAGAATGTTGTTGTCCGGAATATCCTGCAGGATCTTCATGACGTGCGTTTCCAGTTCGGACTCGTTGATAACGATCTTCATGCTTTGGCCACCCAATACGTAACTCGGGCGAACCAGCAACGGGAAACCAAGCTCTCTCGACAGCTCTATAGCCGCTTCTGATTCACGTACCGTACCGAATTTTGGATAAGGAATGTCCAGCTTACGCAGCATCTCCGAGAAGTGCCCCCGGTCTTCGGCCAGATCGAGTGCTTCCCAGCTCGTACCGATAATCTTGATGCCGTAACGCGTCAGCTTTTCTGCCATTTTCAGGGCCGTCTGACCACCCAACTGCACAATCACGCCTTCGGGCTTCTCATGCATGATGATCGCGTGGACGTGCTCCCAGAATACCGGTTCGAAGTACAGCTTGTCGGCAATATCCGGATCAGTCGATACGGTCTCAGGATTACAGTTGATCATGATCGTTTCGTACCCCGCTTCTTTAGCCGCGAGTACGCCATGAACGCACGAATAATCGAACTCAATCCCCTGACCAATGCGGTTTGGCCCCGAACCTAGAACCACCACTTTCTTCCGGTTACTACGTACAGACTCGTTGCCCGGCAGATCTGATACCGGCTCCGGACGGTCGGTTGTGATCGGTACCTGGTTGTTGAATGTCGAGTAGTAGTAAGGCGTTTTCGCTTCAAACTCAGCCGCACAGGTGTCTACGCACTTGTAAACCCGACGAATATTATGGCGCTGGCGATACTCGTATACCTTACTTTCTTTTACGCTCAGCAGGTGGGCCAGTTGCCGGTCGGCGTAGCCTTTCTGCTTGGCGGTACGTAACAGCTCCGGTGGCAGGTCGTCCAGATCGTATTGCTGGATTTCGCGTTCCAGCTCAATCAACTCTTCAATCTGATGCAGGAACCACGGGTCAATTTTGGTAAGCTGCTGAATCGTGCGGAACGACATGCCTGCTTTAAACGCATCGTAGATATGAAAAAGCCGGTTCCAGCTTGGGTGAGCCAGGCTCTGCGTCAGCGCCTGCCGGTCTGTTAGTTCGCGGCCATCAGCACCCAGCCCATTCCGGCGGATTTCGAGCGACTGGCAGGCTTTCTGTAAAGCCTCCTGGAAATTCCGGCCGATACCCATAGTTTCACCGACGGACTTCATCTGCAAGCCCAGTGAACGGTCAGCACCGGGGAACTTGTCGAAGTTCCAGCGGGGCACTTTCACAATTACGTAGTCGATGGCGGGCTCGAAGAAGGCCGACGTGGTTCCCGTAATCGGGTTGATCAGCTCATCGAGGTTGTAGCCAATGGCCATTTTAGCGGCAATCTTGGCAATTGGGTACCCCGTTGCTTTCGACGCTAGTGCCGACGAGCGGCTTACGCGTGGGTTGATCTCAATAGCAATGATGTCGTCGGTCTGCGGATTAACCGAGAACTGTACGTTACAACCCCCAGCGAACGTCCCAATGGCGTTCATCATCTTGATCGACAAGTCGCGCATCTGCTGATACAACGTATCGGGCAAGGTCATGGCCGGAGCAACCGTAATGCTGTCGCCGGTATGAATACCCATCGGGTCGAAGTTTTCGATCGAGCAGACAATGATAAAATTGCCATTACCGTCCCGTAACAACTCCAGTTCATACTCTTTCCAGCCCATTACGCTCTGTTCAACCAGCACCTCATGCACCGGTGATGCGTGCAGACCGGCAGTTAAGGCTTTGTCGAAATCTTCGGGACGCTCCACAAAACCGCCACCTGTACCACCGAGGGTAAACGACGGCCGAATAACGAGCGGAAAGCCTATTTCCTGAGCAATCTCTTTCCCTTCCAGAAACGAACGCGCCGTACGGCCTTTACAAACGCCAATGCCGAGTTCAAGCATTTTCAGTCGAAACTTTTCGCGGTCTTCGGTCGTCTCAATCGCTCGAATATCAACGCCTATGATCTGGACGTTATACTTCTCCCAGATACCTGCCTTGTCGCAGTCGATGGCAAGGTTCAGCGCTGTCTGGCCGCCCATCGTCGGCAGAACGGCATCGATCGGCCGGCCCATCTCCTGATGTTTTTTCAGGATTTCGATAATGGATTTTTTCTCCAGCGGCAGCAGGTAAACGTGATCCGCATTGATCGGATCAGTCATAATGGTAGCCGGGTTGGAGTTGATCAACGAGACCTCAATTCCTTCTTCCCGTAAGGACCGGGCGGCCTGCGAACCGGAATAATCGAACTCACACGCCTGACCAATGATAATAGGGCCAGAGCCAATAATAAGAATTGAGCGGATTTTGGTGTTTTTAGGCATTTTTCAGCGGACAATAAACCGTGCGGGCGGCTCCAAATGAGTGATGGCTCCTAAAGATGACAATACGTCATGCCGTGACTATGAGGCCCTTAGTGGGTGGCCAAAAATCCTGCAAAAATAGTGGATTCAGCCGAAACAGCGGATGATTATTCCAAAAAAAGCGTGACTATTCCTAGATTTTACCAAGTCGTGACGGAAGGGTTACAGAATAAGTATACTTGGAAAACGCGCATAAGCGCCTTATTTTTGGTTTAACCAGACACTGTTCTCTGTTCATGCTTCGCTTCTACAAGTCGATAATTTATATTAGTATTGGGTTCCTGGCTTTCACCTGTACGCGGGATTACCCAGCTACTGCGCCATACGTAGCGCCCGTAAAGCCAAATACGCCCAGCACCGGATTACCCCCTCAGGAGCAACTCGCCCCCGAAAAGCGGCTCTTCCTGACCAACGATAAAGTTCGGGTCGCCATCGATCTGAACATGGGAGGGGCGATCAACTTCCTCGCTGAGGCCGGTAGCTCAGAAAACATGATCAACAATGCCGATTTAGGGCGGCAACTCCAGACGGCGTTCTATTCGGGACCGATTCCGTACAGCGTGAACGGTAAGAATCCGGTTTACCAATGGCGAAGCTTAGGCTGGAATCCTGTTCAAACCGGCGATTACTACAATCACCCAGCCCGTATCCTTAGCTATCAGCAGACGCAGAATCAGCTGTACGTTAAAACGATCCCGTCGATCTGGCCGCTCTTCGATGAGCCCGCTGACTGCATTATGGAACATTGGTATGAACTTCAGGGGAACGTAGTGCACGTGCGGTGCCGCCTGGTGGTCAATCGTTCCGATACCACCCAGTATGAAGCCCGTACGCAGGAAACGCCCTGCGTGTATCTGAATGGTCCCTACTACCGGATGGTGACGTATACGGGGCTGCAGCCGTTCACCAATGCTGCCATATCGGAGTATACCGACCGGGAAATGATTACCCGGTACGGGACTGAAAACTGGGTTGCGTTACTGAACGATAAAGGCCGGGGCGTTGGGTTGTATCGAGGGAACGAATTCCGGTACCGGACGGCTGGATTCGGAACGCCTAAAATCGGTGGAGAGTTTGACCAGTCCAGCGGATATATGAACAGCGACGGGTTCCTGGTGATCGATCATAACGGGCAGTACGACTATGAATACTACCTGGTTGTTGGTTCGCTGGCCGACATCCGGCAATTTGCCTATAGTCAGCCCCGTCCTTCGGCCGCTCCGAATTTCCGGTTCGACCGCGACCGCGAAGGATGGCATTATTATAACGCGCAGGATAAAGGCTGGCCCATTCAGAACGAGCTGAACATCCGGTGGGAGCGGACAGATACCACAAAGCGGGATTTCCGCATAAAAAGTCCGTGGGTTTTCTGGAAGGCAAGTGATGTGCCCAAGATGTACATAGAGGCCGCTTTCAAAACCAAGGCGACCACGGCCCGCCTGAGCTGGCTTCGACCCGGCGATATTGATTTCATGCCGTTCGAAGACCGATACGTCAATTTCCCGATCGTTGGGGATGGGCAGTATCGGGTGTACGAAATTGACCTGAGCCGGATACCCGGCTGGAATGGCATCATTGCACAGATCAGCCTTGACCCGTCTAATCCGACCGCCTACGAAAAAGGGGCAACGTTACGTCTCGGCGGCATAACCTCGAGTTCGCCCAATGGCTAAAGTAGGTAAATAGTCTCTAAACAAAACGACCGACAGGATTTCTGTCGGTCGTTTTGTTTGGGAGAAGAAATCACTAGGCCAGGAACGGAGTGGCAATGGCCAGCACCTGCTCTTTAGTTAGTGGTTCATCAAACGCTTCCGAAATACGGTCAGCACTAAGACCTGTGAGCGACGTAAGGTTAACACCGCCTTGTGTTACCTCTCCTTCACCCGCGTAGACAGCGGCCGGGAAGCCCGCCGATCCCATAATCCATCCTTTATTACCATTAAAGTAGCGTACTTTAGCCGCGTGAAGAGCTTCAACCGAGTGAATTTGCAGCGCAACGGTCAGGACATCCGGCGCACCGATCAGACGAGGGGCCTGGCCTTTATAAGCGCGAACACCCGTGTCTTCAAACGCCTGCGCCACGGCGATAAACGTTTGGTAACTGCTAAATACGGTTGGGAATGTACCTTTGGCCGTGAAATCGAAATTCGGTTTTGCAACAGCCGCGCCACCCAGGGCTGATTTCAGCAACGCTACGTGAGCATTTTCGTGCTTGGCAATTTGCCGGAACGTATTCAGACCCTCGGCACCGGTAATCAGATTAGGCGCTGCCAGTCCCCGGTTGTAAAATTCGGCTTCCAAGTATTCCAGCGTCAAGGCGAAATTCAACACCTCGACTACCGCCGAATTTTGTGCATACGCTTTATTTAAAATAGCACCGAAAGCAACAGGCGCTACGCCCAGAACCGCTTTCTTAAGCAGATTCTGGAAAACGTGGCGACGGGATACGTGGTCAAGCCGTTCGTACACTTCGGCGTCAACGTTTTCTATTTCGTTAAGTATGTTTTGTAAATTCATGGCTGTTGGGGGCTTATCTTACTACGTAGTTTTTACCGTTGACTGTTTCCTGAATAAAGGGTCTTACCAGAGCTAGAACCTCTTCGGGCATGCGTGCCTCCCCTAAGCCTGAACTTGAGCCTGGGTTTACGATATCGTCGCCAGCAAAAGATGCAGTCATTGGATTCAACATTTCACTGATAATCGACGTATGCCGTGCTTCTACCGAAACGATTTTACCCGCTAGTGTCAGGTAATCGGCGTTTTTAATCAGTTTACCCGCTCCGTTATAAGCAGATACGCCGACGGCTTCAAAAACGCGGGCCGTGCCCAGTACCGACGCCCGGCTGCTGAAGTTGATGCTGCTGAAGTTGGGCGTTAAACCCGGAATGGCAGCACTACTCAACGCGGCTTTGAACAGTTCGCGGTGAGCAATTTCGTGGTCACGAATGTCCATCAGAACCGTCCGCTCGTAGCCATTCATGCCCATGTAGGGGGTCATAATAACCTGGGTGTAGAAAGCAGCTTCCAACTGTTCCAGCGCGTATGCGTAGTTCAGAACACCTACATCGTTATACCCAATATCGCCCAGATCAACCGTGTCGCCCGCACGGGCCGCCCCCCGGCTAACGGGTTCCATAACCTGATCGCGGCAGGCACTTAAGGCTACGCCTGCCGCGGCCGTAGCGCCTACATAACGCATAAACATTCGGCGCCCGACGGCTGCGGATTCTTTACCGCTCAGCATCTGACGGACATCAGTATTGTCTTGAGGTAATGTTTTCATTGAGTAAAAAAGTTAGTGCATCGTTCCCCTGTTCGTCAGAGAATTAATGTAACTACGAACAACCTAGTACTATGGTTTTGCATGACCGAAAAATAATTTGTTGAAACACGAACTAACCGAGCTAACGGGATAAAACACGCCGTTTACGAAAGAAAAATAAAAAAAAGTAAACTAAGCCTAAAAATCATTATAGTAGGAATTTATTATATAGTCGTAATAGACTGTATGAGCTGGCCGAAGTATAAATTTATTCCACTGTTCATTCTTGAGTAACTTAAATGACTGGCTCGTGCGTACGCAGTTTCCGCAAAAAGATGTTCGCCCGATGGATGAACAATTCGGAGTAGACGCAGTTATATTGGCTGATTCACAACTATCAAACACAACGATTATGATCAAGAATGAAGAAATTGTCGATGATCTCAATGATCTGGTGAAGATCAATAACGACCGCATCATGGGGTTTGAAAAAGCCATCGAAGACAACGAAGATCCGCAATTGGATGACCTGTTCCGGCACTACGTCATTCAAAGCCAGAACTTCCGGAGTCAGCTTGCTGATCACATTGTTCGGATCGATGGTTCCGCCGTATCTGACGCTACGTCGACGGATGTATCGAGCAAGATTCACCGGGCCTGGATCGATATCAAATCCGCGCTGACCGGCAAAGACCGCGATACTGTCCTGAGCTCGGTAGAGTTTGGTGAGAATGCAGCGGTTGAAGCCTATGAGGATGCCATCGAAAAAGATCATATTCCTGCTTACATCAAGGAGGATCTGCAAAAACAGTTGAGCGAACTGAAAGCCGCTTTCGAAAAAGTGAAAGCGCTGCACAAAGCTGCTTAGTACTGCATCAGACCATAAAAAAAGCCAGCCGCGTAAACGGCTGGCTTTTTTGTGCTTGAACGGCCCGGCTTAGCGGGACTGTGCTATACGAGCTGAGGCATCGTCGAGAAGTTCGGCGAGTTGGTTCAACTGACCCACCAAGTCAGCCTCTGACGATTCGTTCGCGGCTTGCTTCGTGAGTTTACTCAACGTGTGTAATGCCCCGGCGATCTGCGGAATTTTTCCTTCAGCCATTGATCGTTTCAATACGTACAATTCATCCGCAATGTTCTCCAGCGTTTGATTGCTTTCGCCGAGCACCTGACTCCACTGATCAATCAAATCGCTGGCCGGCGAAACGCGTTCGACGCCATCCTGGAGCCGTTGCAGCGTTGACATCAGCAACTGCTGTGGATCCTGTTTCTGTTGAGAAGTCATAAGAAGTCTGTTTCAGTGAATTACTTGGGCAACGGTAAGTCCTGAAGGTCTTCTTCGGTCAGCTTTATTTCAGCGGCCGCCGTATTTTCTTCCAGGTGTTTCACCGACGATGTACCGGGAATCGGCAGCATGACGGGCGATGCGGCCAGCAACCAGGCTAACGCAATCTGATATTCACTGGCACCGTGACGTTCGGCTACGCGGTGAATAGCCTGCTCGGATTCCAGGTCGCCACCGCCCAGCGGGTACCAGGGTATAAACCCGATGTTGTTTTCTTCGCAGAACTTCAGCGTCGAATTCCATTGCTGCTGGCCGAAACTGTACATGTTCTGGACTGTAACCACCTCAAAGTATTCCTGCGCCTGCTTTATTTTATCGACATCCACTTCTGATAAGCCAATGTGCCGAATTTTGCCTTTTTGCTGCGCTTCCTGCAAAAAGCCAAGGAACTCCTCGGCGGGTACCTTATCGTCGAATCGGTGTAGTTGATACAAATCAATATGGTCGACTTTCAGGCGTTTGAGGCTGCCGTCGAGCGCTTCTTCCAGATGCTTGCGGCTTCCGTCAACCGGCCACTGATTCGGTCCTGTCCGAAGCAATCCCCCCTTAGTACCGATCAGCAAGCCTTCGGGATAAGGGTACAGGGCTTCGGCGATCAACTCTTCCGATACGTTAGGCCCATAGCTGTCGGCTGTATCGATAAAGTTAATGCCCAGATCAAGCGTCCGTTTCAAAACGCGAATGGCCTCGTCGCGGTCTTTGGGCGGGCCCCAAATACCCTGGCCGGTGATGCGCATGGCTCCGTAGCCTAGCCGATTGATGGTAATATCGTTCCCGATGGTGAACGTACCAGACTGGGTGGCTGGCTGAGCAGTTTGTGGTTGCATAAACGCTAAGATTATTGTTAATAAATGTTAAGTCGCCTGGATTACTGCGACTGTACTATATATCTACTGCGTAACTTGGGAAACTGTTTTATGAAAAGACAACTCTCACTTCTGTTCGTCTTGCTCCCGTTGGTAGCTGTGGCTCAGACCCAACCGAAGAGTAAGCAAAATGACCTGTTGGGTCAGGGTAAATTTAGCGTTGGGCTGGGGCTTGGGGGCGGAACGAGCGGGCCTGCAGGCACCTACGGGCGGATAACGCCACGGGCGCAGTATTTTGTGAAGAATGGCTGGTCGGTGAATGTTGAGGGGCGGCACGAGACCAATGGCAAGCAGTACAGTTACACGGGCGCCGGTTTGTCGACCCGGTACTACTTCATACGTACGAATAAGGTAACGGTATTCGGACAGGCTGGCTATTATTACGGCCAGAGCCGCAACCGGACGTATACGTTTGAAGCAACGCCAACCGGTGGTACGTTGCGGGTTGAAGAAACCAACCGGTTCGGAATGGTCAATGCAGGGGTAGGGGGCCAGTACCAGCTAGGTAAGCGGTGGTCGCTCGAAGCCCTTCACGAGCGGAATTACGGCCGTTGTTTATCGGATAATTCAACCCTGCAAACACAAACAACCGTTGGCATCAACTACCTTCTCAAAAAACCTTAGTTAATTAGTCATTGGTCCTTAATCATGGGTTGTCAGGGTAGGTTGGTTCTGCCTGATACAAGCAATGATAACCCATTATTAATGACAAGGAATGGCCAATAAGACTCACCGCTTTTCAATACCATCCAGCACGCGCCGGATTACATTGGCGCGCTGCATAAATTCAAGCGAGGTTGGTACGTCCTGATCGTCGATGACCTGCTTGAACTGCTGCAAAAACTCAATATAATCAGCCAGCGCCTGTGATACGTTGGTGCGGTTCTGAGCGAAAATAGGTGCCCACATCTGGGGTGAGCTTTTAGCCAGACGTACCGTCGAGCTGAAGCCCGTGCTGGCCATATCGAAGATGGCCTGTTCGTCTTTTTCTTTTTCCAGCACCGTCAGGCCCAGGGCGAAGGCGCTGATGTGGCTCAGGTGCGAAACATAAGCCAGGTGTAAATCATGCTCCTGGGGCGTCATGTAGAAAATCTTCATGCCAATGTCCAGGAACAGCGCTTCGGCCAGTTTCAGGCTATTGGGGCGGCTCTTTTCCCGGTCGCAGATGATGAGATTTTTGCCGGGTAACAACTCCCGGAAGGCGGCCCCCGGCCCCGAGTTTTCCGTACCTGCCATGGGGTGGGCTGCCACAAACTGCGAACGTTTGGGATGTCCTTCTACGGCCTGGCAGATCAGCTCTTTTGTCGACCCCAGATCCACTACAGTCGCTTTCTCGGGTAATTGATCCAGCAGCGATGGGAGTAATTCAACAATGGCATTAACCGGAATGGCCAACACGATGAGGTCGCTTATCGCTACAGCTTCGTCGAGCGAACGAACGTCATCGACAATGCCCTTGGCAATCGCCAGTTGCCCGTGTACCGGTGAAGCGTCGACGCCAACAAACCGGGCTTTGGGGTATTTTTCACGTACTGCCAACGCGAATGAGCCGCCGAGTAAGCCGATACCTATAATGCTGATTGTCATAACCGGGATTGAGAGGATTGAATGGATTAACGGGATTTTGTTTTACTTACAGGTTGCGGAAATGAGGATTTTGCAGTCGCTTAAATTCTAAGCTTGATGCGCCAAAATTTATAAGGAGCCCTGTTTCAAGGTTGTAAGCTTCCAGATAATTAATTGCCTGTGCTAAGTGCGTATTCTCTAATTTGATTAACGCCTTCAATTCAACCATTACTACGTTCTCGATCAAGAAATCAACGCGTCGGCTTCCAATAGATACGCCTTTGTAAAAGATTGGCATTTCAAACTCCCGGGCGAAACTAACGCTTCGACAGTTTAGCTCATGAGCCAAGGCTCGCTGATAAATGACCTCCTGAAAGCCATTCCCGAGTACGCGATGAACCTCCATCGCTCCGCCGATGACTTCCCGAGTCAAGTCCATGTGTCTCATCTCAAACAAAATCCTGCTAATCCATTTAATCCTCTCAATCCCGGTTCAGACGACCCACTGCCTGCTCGATGCGCTCTTTGGGCATGCACAACGAAACGCGGATGTACCGCTGACCTTTCGGGCCGAAGATGAAGCCGGGCGTGATAAACACATGCTTGTTATAAAGCAGATCGTCGACCAGCGCTTCGGGAGAAGTGACGGAGTCGGGCAGCTTAGCCCAGATAAAAAGCCCTTCCTGATCCGCTGAGTACGTACAGCCGAGTGCATCCAGGAAAGCGTGAACCGCATTTAACCGGCCCTGGTACACATCGTTACGTTGGCGGTGCCAGTCGTCGGAGTTGGTGAGCGCAACCGCGGCTGCGTCCATGATGGGCTTGAACTGGCCGGAGTCAACGTTGCTTTTCATGGTCAATACGGCGTCGACGTACGGTTTGGCTGCGGCCATCCAGCCGATCCGCCAGCCCGCCATGTTATGCGACTTGCTCATGGAGTTTAGCTCGACTGCTACGTCTTTGGCTCCATCGACCGAAAGTAGGCTGATGGGCGGCTTCTTGTTCAGAATGAGGCTGTAAGGATTGTCGTGGCAGAGCAGCACACGGTTATCGTGCGCAAAACGAACCGCCCGTTCGAACAGCGAGCGCGTAGCCGGAGCGCCCGTCGGCATGTGCGGATAATTTAGCCAGATGATTTTTGCCGCATTCCTGTTGGCAGATTCTGCAACCAAATCGGCCATTACGTCCCAGTCGGGTTGCCAGCCACTGTGTTCGAGCAGCGGATACTCGCGCACAGTGGCGCCCAGCATCTGGCTAACGGCCCGGTACGCAGGATAGCCCAGTTCAGGTACCAATACGCCATCGCCATCGTTCAGGAATGTTAACGAAATATGCGTGATGCCTTCTTTGGAACCAATGAGGGGGAGGACTTCCGTATCAGGGTCGAGCGTAACGCCATAGGTGTGCGCATAGAACTGCGTAATCGCCTGGCGCAGGTTTGGCGTACCTTTATAGGGTTGATACCCGTGAGAACCTGGCTGCCTGGCTGATGCAATGAGAGCATCGATGGTGCCATCCGAAGGCATCATGTCGGGATTGCCGATGGCGATATTGATGACATCATGACCGGCTGCCTGAAGGCGACGAACTTCGGCCAGCTTGACGGAGAAGTAGTACTCTTGGGTTTGGTCGGCGCGATGGGCCAGAGGAATAATCACTGTCTGAGCGGTATTACACGTATTAATTAACTACGGGAACAATTGACGAAGGGCCACAAAGATACGCTATTTTCGAGCGCAGTAAGCAGCCGGGCGCTGTGAAGCCGTCGCGTAGTACGTTTAACGAAATCAATACAGGGGCAATACGTATGGAAGTTTTATCCGTCAATGTGGGAACGCCAGCCACCATAACCTGGGGTGGGCGAGTTATTGAAACAGGCATTTATAAACAGCCGACTCCGGACAAGTTAGCCGTTACGTCCTTAAACATCGCGGGTGATGCACAGGCCGACCTGACCGTTCATGGCGGACTCGATAAGGCCGTTTATGCCTATGATGTCGCTCATTATGCGTACTGGCAGGAGCAGCTACCCGTGCGTACGGACTGGTCGCATGGCCTGTTTGGCGAAAACCTGACGACGGCTGGCTTACTCGACGACGATGTCTGTATCGGCGATCTGTATAGGATCGGTAGCGTAACGCTCCGGGCCGTTCAGCCCCGTTTTCCGTGTTATAAGCTAAACGCCCGCTTCGATGACCGACTCATGGCCAGGAAGTTCAGTGAGGCCGTTCGGTGCGGCATCTACTTTCGGGTGGCTGAGGGGGGCTGCCTGCAGCAGGGAGACCGCATCCAGTTACTTGAGCAATCGCCTTATCCCGTTACCATCCGGGATGTGGCCGACTGGTATTTAGGTAAGACGACCGATCAGGATGCGTTACAAGCCTTACTTGCCCTTCCGCACCTGCCCGCAAAGCTGAAAAGCCAATTTAAACGGATGGTTGGTTAAGACTTAACAGATACCGCAACAACGGTGCTATGTGCAATGACTGCATCATCTCGCCATGGTCGATAATCTGTTGGGCACGTTCGGGTGACACCAGATGTACCGTAATCTCTTCGGTGCTTTCAAGATGCTGGCCTTGCTTCAACTCAACGCCGGTTGCCAGATAGGAGTAAGTAAGGTTCGAGTGCGTGCCGGGGTTTGCCGAAAGCGTCAGCAGAGGCTCCCACTGCCCACCGCCGAAGCCGGTTTCTTCCAGAAGTTCGCGCTGAGCTGCCACCAGGGGACCTTCGCCCGCGTCGACAACGCCCGCGCACAGTTCGTAGTGAACGCCCGCAATACCATGCCGATACTGACGGATGAACACCAACTGACCGTCGGTGGTAACGGCCACTACGTTGATCCAGCTCGGATATTCGAAGATGAAATAGTCGGGAATGTAGCCGCCATTTGCCATCCGAACGGAGTCCCTGCGAACGGTAAACCAGGGACGTTGGTGGATGTACTCGGAGTTTTCAACCTGCCAGGGTTGCGGATCATTTTCGGGTATCATGCCCTAAAGGTAGGCACGGCTACCGAACTAATTCGTCGGCAAACCGCAGATATTGAATCCAGTCATATACGGTAACGTCGTGCTTGCCGCTGCGGTTGTGGTAACGTACCGTCTGGCCAACGGGTTGATTGATAGCCGGAAACGAAGTTGTGCCCAATCCGGTTTTGCCGAATAACGTATAAACAGATTCTGCCTGAACGGCCCCTGAAAATTCGCCTTTCGGGTCTGACCATTGATCGCCATCGGCGCTGGCAACATAAAGCGGTCGCGGGGCAATCAAAGCCAGTAACTCGTGCTGATCGACGGGCAAGGCGTCGACGCGCTGGTTGTAAGTTTTGTACTGCTTGCAGAACCAGTGCGGAAAGCTGGTGTTAAGACGCTCCACAGTTTCGCCGTACCAACGGCGGGCGAGTGCCGCTCCTCCTTCACCCGATTCGTTGGAGATAACAGCCGTAAAGCGTTCATCCTGCGCACCGGCCCACAAAGCCGCTTTACCAATGCGCGAGTGCCCGATGCCAATAACCCGTTTGGTATCGATGGCCGATTCGGTTTGCAAGTAGTCGAGTATCCGGCTCATGCCCCACGCCCAGGCACCAATGGCTCCCCAGTTGTCGGAGCGGGTCGTATCGCCGAGGGCTGACCGTATACCTGACCGCCATCCTGCTGGATGATCGGGCTCAATGTCGCCATAGTAAGCAGTCGCTACCGCGTAACCCCGGGCCAGAATCGTGTCGATTGGCCAGCGACGCTCCTGCATACCGCGGGCTTTTTCGGTGGCTTTGCTGTTGACCGAAACTTCACCGGGAGCATTAGTCATCCAACGGGTCGACAGCGGAATATCAGCCTCGGTTGTGACGCAGTGATTGCCGCAGAAATTAAGTCCTAAAAAAACGGGGACTGGTTGTTTGGCGGCTTTCGGGATATAAAGCAGTACGTCGATTGAGGGTAATTTCGGATAGTCTGCGAAAAAGATTGAGACCTGTTTGCGTATGGCTCGTCCGCCTAGCGCATTGGGATTGGTATGAGTCGTTTGAAAGCGCAGTCGTACCCGTTGGGTCGGCGTTTTCCCGTACACATTGTCGGCGAACAGATTAAGCAGTTCTGTCCGGCGGCTTTTCCATTCGGTTTTGGTGGTGATGCGCTTGCCGTTTGCTGCAAGTAAGGGATCGGGAAGCGTATAGGAACCTACTTTCGCTTCATCATAATTGAAAACAGGTTCCGAGGCTTGACCGTTAGCAAGTTGAGCGGTTCCTATACATACACCTAACCAGAGCAGAATTCGACGCATAAACACAATGGATCAAACAGTTTAGCTGAAAAAGTAGGGAGGCTCCTTATCTATACTTATTGGTCGGCGGGAGCGCCGATACGTCAATCAGTTTTTGGCGCTTTTTTAAGCAAATCATATTAACTGGCTTACCTGTTTCGTTGTCTAAACGGTTTTGCGCCTACAACTTTGTTTGTACGAAATACAACCTGATGAAAAACGCCGTTATCCTTTTCGCAGCTTCTCTGTGCCTTTTCTTTTCGTCCTGCCATCGCCCTGTTGCTTATTTTCAGCGAACCCCTCGTGCGGCCGCCCGGCTGCCAGTGGAGCCCGTAACACGTGATTCGGTTGCGCTGGCGCTCGATTTGCTGGATAAAGGAGAGGAGCTGGCCGTACGTGATACGAACGTAAATGATATCGCTGTTGCCCGCGCTGACGTATCGCCAATTGAGCTAACCAACACCCGAGTTACGCGTCGACTCCACCGAATGCAGACCGTACTGGCAATGTCAACCGAAACAACGACGCAACAACCCCGGCCGAAACCGAAGCCCAAAAATCAGCTTCGGCTCGGTAACCGCATCCGGCAGGGCCTTGGCCTGCCGTTACGTGAAGAGCTGAACTGGTGGCAACGCATTAGCTGGAAGCTAAAGGCATCCGTCATCATTATTTTGGTCGCCGTCCTGTTCGCCATCTTACACATTACGTTGCTGGCCATTATCTTCGGTATTGTTGGAGCATTCCTGTTGATTAGTGGCCTACGCAAGTCATTTAAAGTCCGTCGACCCTGGTTTTAGCCAGCCGACATGATTTGCTGAGCGAAGCACACAAGATTCTACTAAGTATATTTAACAACCTTTTAATTGAGCTTTTGCAGTATTTCGATCGACGGGACTGTTTCTTTGCTGAGTTCCTTTTAATCGAATGCTGTACCGAACACGCATCTATTATTTACTGTCTGTCAGTTTGTTAAGTTTGTGCACTTCTGCACAGACGCCACTGACGCTGCGACAGACCCTGCAACAAGTCCGGGCTACGAGCCCGGTGCTGCGCGTTGAGCGTTTAAACATCAATGCTGCGCAGGCCGATCAGGTTACGGCGAATCTCCGGCCGAATCCTGTACTGAATAATCAAACTCTCTTTCAGTTAAACCAGGGGGCAGTCGCTCCGGTTTCCGATGCGGTAAGCCCGTTTAATCGGCAGCGCCGGCAGTTTTGGTTACAGGCGACCAAGGAGTTTGACATTTATAACAAACGTACTTACCGGAGCCGCTTCGCCGAAGCTAATACCGACCTGGCCGCAAAAAGCGTTGCCGAAACTGAACGCAATCTGCTGTTCGATGTGGCTAACCGGTTCCTCGATGCCTGGTACGCTCGGGTGCAGCTTGCCTTACTGCAACGCGCAAAAGCAAACGTCGACACGCTCGTACAGCTGAACAAAGTAAGGCTTAAAGATTTGGTCATTAGCAGTACCGACCTTACCCGTACGCAGTTAATCTCCGACCAGTATGACATTCAGACCCGTTCCGCGCAGCAGACGCTGAGTAATCGCCTGAATGAATTGCAGTTGGTGTTGGGGACAACCGACAGCATCAGCGTAGCCATGAACGATTCGATCGTTCATCCGATGGTTATCAATCCGCTACGTTTGTACCCCACCGTAGTGGCCAGTCCGGATAGTTTGATTCGCCTAGCCGCTACGACCCGCTCGGATGTGCAGGTTGCGGAAGCGAATCTCGAAACAGCCCGTCGCAACGTGGATCTGCAACAGGTGCTGGCTAAGCCCCGCAATGAAGCCGGTTTAATCTGGAACCCGCAGAACGCTGTGCCGTATGCGGGTATATTTCTGACACTTGAATTGCCCGTTTACAACCGCAATCAGGGCGAAATTCAGAAATCGAGGGTCTTACAGGAGCAGGCCAGTCAGACCGCTACGTTAACGCAGGCGCGTATTCGGTCGGAGGTCGAAACGGCGTACCAGTCATTTATGACCAGCCGACGTAACATCGATCGCTATACCGGCATCCGGCGCGATGCCGATCGGGTGTTGGCGTCCGTCCGCTACGCGTACCTGCGGGGCGCTACCACCCTCATCGACTTATTAGAAGCCCAGCGCTCCTGGTTCGATACGCAAACGACGTATTACGAAGAGCTTTATACCTACCGTCAAAACTACGTCCGGCTGCTGTATGTAACCGGTCAGATCAATAACTATTAACATGAAGTTTCGTCATTCACTCGTCTTGCTGGTATTTGTTGCATTTGCCTGTAAGGACAAGGCAAAACCAGTGGTAAACTCCGTACCGCGTCCGACAATCAGTTCGGATGGCATGCGCATTACGTTTCCAGATGCCGCTATGATCCGGCCATTCAGAACGCAGCCCGCGAAATCTGGAGCCGTACAAACTGATTTTGCCGCGCCAGGCCATATAGCCGCCATGGTATTGCGGTCTGTGGAAAACCCGGCTGAGCGGCTTGTTCTGTTCGATGATCCTGGTTTATCAGACAATTACACGGCCATTTTGCAGCACCGGATCAACATTCAAACGCAGCGCGGAAACCTGGAGCGTGTAAAAGATTTGCAGGCCCACGGAGCGGCATCGGGCAAAGAAGTGATTGAAGCCCAAACGCAACTGGCCAATGAAGAAGCGGCCATCATTTCCGACGAAGCCACGCTTAAACTCGCTGGTTTTGATCCGGAAGCGTTACGTCGGGCAAAGCCGAATACCATTCTGGTCGTCTGCGAAATTCCTGAGAACCAGTTTGGTAGTATCAAGAAAGGATTGCCTTGTACACTCAATTTTGCCTCGTTTCCAAATGAGCGGTTTGCAGGCCGTATCGACGATATTAACGACTACGTCGATAACACCACCCGCCAGATTAAGCTGCGCATTGCCGTGAGCAACCCCGACGGTCGGTTGAAAGCAGGCATGTTTGCCACCGTGCAGTTTGGAGTTACGGAAGGTCAGTTCATGACTGTTTCGCGCGATGCGGTGGTGACCGTGCAGGGGCGTGATTACGTATTCGTCCAGGCGGGCCCGCAGACGATCGAACGTCGGGCCGTTCAGCTCGGTCAGCAACGAGCCGATCGGATTGTTGTGCAGAGCGGCCTACGCGAGAATGAGTCCGTGATTGTCGATAATGTATTGCAGCTGAAAGGTTTGAGTTTTGGGTATTGATAAAAAGGGGGAGGAAAGAAAGAGGAGGAGTAGGGGGAAAGGGAAAATTAGGCGTGCTCAGTACACTTTGTCCCGTTCCTTCCATTCCTCCCCTCTCTCCCTTTCCTCCTGATACATTATGATTCAGAAATTAATAATATTTTCTCTTCGTAACCGCTGGGTCGTTGTTGGGCTGGCGGTTGCGATGATGGGACTAGGCTTATGGTGCTTCAAACTCCTGAAGATTGAAGCGTACCCCGATATAGCCGATACAAACGTCATTGTTATTGCCAAGTACGAAGGCAGGGCGGCTGAGGAAGTAGAACAGCAGGTTACAATTCCCATTGAGCGGGTGCTCAACAACGTACCGCACGTAACGGATCGGCGCTCGCGAACGATTTTCGGGCTGTCGGTCGTTCAGCTAAATTTTGACGAGACCGTATCGGATTACTTTGCCCGCCAGCAAATCATTGAACGGCTTAGCCAGGCTCAGTTGCCCGAAGGAGTCGAGCCGGAACTTGCCCCGTTAACAACAGCCGTGGGTGAGATCTATCGGTACGTCATTGAAGCACCGGCCAGTATGACGCCCATGCAACTACGCGATTTGCAGGATTGGACGATTATTCCGCAATTGCTGCAAGTTCCGGGCCTGGCCGACGTAACGACCTTTGGCGGACCGATCAAGCAGTATCAGGTTATTCCGAACCCGGCTAATCTCCGCAAGTTTAATCTGACTCTGCAGGACGTGATCGGGGCCGTTGAAAAAAACAATCAGAATACAGGTGGGAACATCATTGCGCGGGGGGGACAGGGATTTGCCGTTCGCGGCCTTGGGGCGCTCAAGACACCCGAAGATATCGGCAATATCGTATTAAAGGTCAATGAAGGCGTACCGGTTTTGGTGCGCGATGTGGCAAGTGTCGAGATTAACCCACCCTCACCATCCGGAATTTTGGGGTATCGGATACCGGACGAGAAACTTGATGTCGTGGGCGCAACCGAAGGAATTGTGCTCTTG
Source organism: Spirosoma fluminis (assembly GCF_054778895.1). Taxonomy (NCBI): domain Bacteria; kingdom Pseudomonadati; phylum Bacteroidota; class Cytophagia; order Cytophagales; family Cytophagaceae; genus Spirosoma; species Spirosoma fluminis. Next base: position 62,952 of record NZ_BAAGZD010000015.1, on the reverse strand, counting down.
CGCCGGGGTGAAAATCCTAGTGAGGTTCTTGAGCTGCTCAAAGCGAAAATCGCTGACCTCGAAGCGCGCGAACTGCCGAAAGGGGTTCATCTGCGTGTACTGTATGATCGGGGCTTTCTGATTGATCACTCACTGGAGACGGTTGCGCATACGCTCATCGAAGGCATTTCGATTGTGGTGATTCTGCTCGTGTTGTTCCTGGGTAGCCTGCGGGCCGCTTTGGTCGTGACGGTCACCATTCCGTTCTCGCTGTTGTTCGCGTTCATTTTGATGAAGTTGGTAGGTATTCCGGCTAACCTGCTCTCACTGGGTGCCATTGACTTCGGTATCATCGTCGACGGAGCGAGCGTCATGGCCGAACACCTGATTCGAAGGTACCGATCAGCGGGGCCAGCCGAGCGCAATCAGGGTGTTGTCAACGTAACGGCGCGGTCAGCGGGCGAGGTAGCTCGGGAAATCTTCTTCTCGGTCACGATTATCATTCTGGCCTACATGCCGATTCTGCTCATGCAGCGGGTGGAGGGTAAGCTTTTTAGCCCGATGGCATTGACGTTGTCGTTTGCCGTTATTGGTTCGTTGCTTTGTGCCTTGACTATAATTCCAGTCTTGATATCGTTCGCCTTCCGCAAGGCGCTTTCGCCGGACGGTAAGCCGCTTAAAGAACACAAGAACTTCTTACTGTCGCCGTTGGAGCGGGGCTATCAGTGGCTGCTGAAATCGACACTGTTCAAGGCTCCACGCCTGGTTGTGGGCGGTGGTCTGGCGATAGTGCTGATTATGATCGGGTTTGGGTTGAAACTCGGAACGGAATTCCTGCCAGAGCTTGACGAGGGGTCGATTTTCATGCGGGCGTTTATGCCATCCGGTATAACCATTCAGGAAAACGCCAAGATTGCGCCAAAAATCCGCGATATCATAGGCAAGTACAAGCCCGTCAACTTTGTCATTACGCAGTCAGGACGTAACGACGACGGCACCGACCCGTTTCCATCCGACCGGACTGAGATCCTGGTTGGCCTGAAAGATTACAGCACCTGGGCGGATAGCGTGTCGAAGAAGGAGATTGTACGTTCGATGCAGAACGAACTGCAGGAAGCATTTCCGGGCGCGTTCTTCTCATCGGGGCAACCCATCATTGACCAGGTTATGGAGATTGTGACGGGCAGCGCGGCTGACCTGGCCATTTCGGTGGTTGGTAATGATCTGGATCTGATGCGTGCCAAAGCCGATAGTATTGCGGCTTTGGTGCGGGGGATGAACGGAGCGGTGTCCGTTAATATTGAGCAGGAAGGTCCGCAGGATCAACTAGCTATTAAGATTAACCGACCCGCTGCGGCTCGGTATGGTATTAACGTTTCGGAGATTGAAAACATGATCGAAGCGGCCATTGGCGGTAAAGCCATCGGCTCGGTTTACGACGAAGCCAAGCGGTATGATATTATCGTACGCTTCACGCCGGAAAGTCGCGGAAGTATCGACGCTATTCGGCTGCTCCAAGTTCCTTCGGCAACGGGTGCGTTGATTCCGATGAGCGAACTGGCCGATATTCGTTACGTGCAAGGACAGACGAACATCTATCGAATCAATGGCAAACGCATGGTTACGGTACGGACCAATATTCGGGGTCGTGACCAGGGAGGATTTGTACGAGAGATTAGTCAGAAAGTAAGGCAGCACGTTAAGATTCCTGAAGGCTATAGTGTTATTTACGGCGGGCAGTATGAAAACCTTGAGCGGGCCGGTGGTCAGCTGGCTATTTCTATTCCGCTGACGATTGTGGTCGTATTCCTGTTCTTGTTTATGCTATATGGTAACGTCCGTGATACGTTGTTAACGCTCACTTGTTTGCTGTTTGCATTGGCAGGTGGTATTGGGGCTTTGCTGCTGCGCGGTTACAATTTTAACGTATCGGCTGGGGTAGGATTTGTGTCGATCTTCGGTATTTCGGTTATGGCCGGTGTCTTGCTGGTGTCGGCTCTTAACCGTAACCTTCGGAGCAGCGAAAAGCCATTACTGGACATTACCATTGAAACGGCTCAGGAGCAATTCCGGGCTATTATGGCCATTATGGTTGTGGCGATCATTGGTCTGGTACCGGCGGCCATTTCGAGCGGCATTGGCTCCGACGTACAGCGGCCTCTGGCAACGGTAATCATCGGTGGTTTAACGACAACCTTGTTCTTTACACCGCTGATCATACCACCCTTGTTTTACCTCGTCAACCGCCGTCGACCTCGCCCGGCTAGTATCGACGGGGATGGTAGGGAGGTGCCCGAAGCGGTTGAAGAAGGAACTGAAATTTGATTATTAAGTCATTGGTTGTCATTCGTCATTTACCATCATTAGTGGTTCTGGCAAACAAAGGCGAATGACAACCAATGACTTTTCTAGTTGATGAACCGTATCGTTACGGGGTAGCGATAGTACTCCCCATTGTTCGCTTTGATTGCTGCGATAATGGTGAACACAATCCACACAGCGCCAACTATCCAGATCAATACAAAGCCGATCAGGATAAACATCAATAGAAACGATATGGCCGCGGCAATGGCCATTGTGATGTTGAAGTTAACGGCCTCTTTGCCGTGGTAATCTACATAGGCCGATTTCCCTTTCTGAATCTGCCAGATTACCAGGGGAAGCACAATACTTCCGATAAGCACAAGTGAACCGGGTAGGGCGCTTAAATGCGTTAACATCGCCCACATCCGTTCGTCGTTCTGACTCATGTATGGAGGTGTTGTTGGCGGGATGGGGGGAGGATTGTCCATAAATCTTTTAAGCTATTTTTATATAAGATAGCTATCGTAAGCATTTGTTCAACAAAAGGTTACCTTAATTTATTTAGTAGAAGGCATGAAGTCGAATAATTGCTCTGAATTAGTTTTCTTACTCTGCTGAAAGTCTACAGATAGACCGGGAAAACGTGAATCCGCAACAAAATGACGAGGCCACCATGGCTACGTTGATTATCGAGCGGTCACAGACGTGTTTCGGCTGACGAATGGGCGGAATAAGTAGAATTAGAGCATGCGTGTAAAACGCAACCGGCGTTCCTGAGCGTTTGTGGGCACCGGTGCCCACAGTTCATATTGAAATACACCTCCTGCTTTCGAAGCAGATGAGCCGGAAAGCAGGAGGTGAACAGAATGTCCTGAGTCTTCTTGTTTGTTGATAAAGTTATCTTTCTCTGTTGGTCAACAAGCTGGTTCTTTCATTGGCGAATTCAGTTTTCAATTCTGGTAAAGTAAATAGCTGCAACCAGGTCCCCAAAGGGCTATCACGACACAAAGCCCATGTTCAGGAGCATAGCTAATCGGGCTGGCAATGAAGTGTTTAAGAAACGTTGTAGTGTAGTCATAAAATCCGCTTAGTGTAAAGAAACTGAATCATACCTATCGGATGGCTATTATTTTTTATAAACCGTAGTAATATGACGCTTACACCTCAATGGAAACTTAGAACTTAGTCAGAAAGTAAGTTTAAATTACTGGTACAGGAAATTGGTGTTGATTGCTCAATTGGTGCTGCTGATTTTAAGGATGAACGCGAAATAGTAAGGAAGAGCGAGCTGGTATCCAATAGATTTTCCCCCCGGGCATCAGATCATCTTGAGGATGAACCTGGCCCGTAGCCGTGTTTACAATGATTTCCCAATGCCCAAAACTTGTTTTGGGCAGATGAAAGGATAGCTCTTCCCAATACGCATTTAACAGCCAAAGGAACACCTCCGGTTGACCGTCGCGCTGGCCGATCAACGTACCATCTTCGCCCTGTTCGTCTACTTTTGAGCCGTCCATTAATAAGCCCATGCATCGGGTGTGTGGGTTATGGAAATCGTCATGACCCATGGGTAAGCCATCGCTCCGCAACCAGACGATCTCATGAGCCTGATAGAATTTACGGCGATGAAGCAGCGGAATCGCTTGCCGAAGCGCAACAAGCTGGTTAGTGAAATCAAACAAAGCTTGTTGTCGTGGACTCCACTCCCAGTTCATCCAACTGATTTCATTATCCTGACAATACGCATTGTTATTGCCTTGTTGAGTGCGACCAAACTCGTCGCCCATCACCAACATGGGTATACCCTGACTTAGTAGTAAGGTCGTTAAAAAGTTACGTTTTTGCCGTTCCCGCAGTTCGATAATACCAGCATCGTCGGTGGGACCTTCTACCCCGTGATTCCAGCTTAAATTATGGTCGTGGCCATCGCGGTTATCTTCACCGTTGGCTTCGTTATGTTTATCATTGTAGCTGACCAGATCGTGGAGGGTAAAGCCATCGTGGGCAGTAACTAAATTAATACTATGGGTTGGTGAGCGTCCATCATTGCCATACAAATCCGGGCTGCCCAGTAACCGATAGGTCATTTCCCTGGCCTTTCCTTCATCGCTTTTCCAAAAGGATCGTACGCAGTCCCGAAATCGTCCGTTCCACTCGGCCCAGCGAACCGGAAAATGGCCAACCTGATAGGCCTGGATGTCCCAGGGTTCGGCAATTAATTTCACCCGGGCCAACACGGGATCCTGAGCGATCGTATCTAAAAAAGACGAAACTCGGCCGGCTTCAGCCTCGTTTCGGGCCAGGGCCGTGGCCAGATCGAACCGGAACCCATCAACGTGCATCTGAGTAACCCAATAGCGTAGACTGTCCATGACCAGTTGCAGCACCCGTGGGTGAGTTAGATCCAGTGTATTGCCCGTGCCTGTGTAATCCATGTAATATTCCGGCTGCGATTCAACCACCCGATAATAAGTGCGGCTGTCAATGCCCCTGAATAGTAAAGTAGGGCCAAACCGGTTGCCCTCGGCTGTATGATTATACACCACATCCAGGATTACTTCTAAACCTGCCTTGTGGAGCGCCTTAACCATCTGTTTGAATTCGGTAACTTGTTCCCCGTGGCTTCCCGACGAGGCATACCCGTTATGAGGAGCAAAAAAACCGATGGTGTTATAGCCCCAGTAGCTTTCGTTCGTAAACTGGTGAACCGGCATCAGCTCGATCGCAGTGACACCTAATGTCTGGAAGTAATTTATTGCTTCGGGGCTAGCCAGGGCTGCGTATGACCCTCTCAGCGAGTGATCAATAGAAGGATGTTGCTGGGTAAATCCTTTTACGTGAAGTTCGTAGACAAGCGATTTGTGAGACGGTATGGTCGGTGGCGCATCGTTCTCCCAATCAAAGGCCTCATCAATAACCACGCTTTTAGGGGCAAATGGACCACTATCCAGTTCGTTGGGAATTAAGTATCGATCCGGGGCTGTGCTTTTGAAATCGTATCCCAGGAATGTATCGTGGTGATTGATCGGAGCATGTATGGCACGTGCGTAGGGATCAAGCAGCAACTTATGGCTATTGAAATAATGACCGTTAGCGGGATCGTGTGGCCCCTCGACCCGGTAGCCGTATAATTGCCCGGGTCCAAGGCCCTCTACATAAATATGCCAGATCATTTCCGTTCGCTCAATCAAGCGGAAGCGGATCACTTCTTCATCGGGTTTATTCGGATTGTACAAACAGAGAAAGACCGCCGTTGCGTTTTCGCTGAAGAGCGCAAAATTGGTTCCCTGTCCATCAAAATGAGCTCCCCGTGGATAATGAAGCCCAGGTTTAGTCTTAAAATTAGTAGCAACTTGGTTCTTGTACATAGTTGATTCGATTGAAACGAGCAACGCTCGACTGGCCTTACAGACCGTCGATCGTCGGCTGGCCAGTAAACTTCCTGTCAGGCCCCACACCAGGCATCCCCTTATTTGGTCAAGCGTATTAGGGATTTATTTAATACTAATTTGTATATAATTCAGTTTGAAGAAAAGTGCTGAGCAAGGCGAACAAATCGGTAAGGCGAATCCTGTTTACTTGAATCAGTGGCACGTATCGTCCTGTGTGGCTGTCTGTTAACTTTAGTTACTTGTTGGCAGAAACTGGCTATCCGTATGTGCCATCTTTAGCGAGTTCGTCTATATTTCTGAGATCAGATTTTCCCATTAAACAGAGTGCAGTTTCAACAGCCTGCCCTGCCTCGCATCCATCGTGAGTTCGAAAAGCGCCCCCGCAACTCTACCAATATGGCGCAGCAGCTTGGGACGTATCAGAGCGTTCCGATTAACCTGCGCATTTGATCCGGCAAAGGAGGAACAAGGCGTGCATCCGCAAAAAAACGATAAGGCCACCGTACACTCAGCAAGGTGGCCTTAAGCAAGTCGATAGGGCTCAATTAAGCGGTTACTTCCACTACGCAGTCGTCCTGCTCTACGACAGTCCCTTCTTTGAGTACAATCTTGGAAACCTTACCCTCTTTTTGAGCCGCTACGATACTTTCCATTTTCATCGCTTCGATCACAAACAACGGCTGGTTCTTTTTCACTACGTCGCCTTCCTTAACCAGAATACGGGTCAATCGGCCTTGCAGCGGAGCGCCCACATCTTCCGGCTTGCTCACTTTCGCGTTCATGGCCTTCTCTACTTTCGAGGATTTGTCGCGGACCTGAACCTGGCGGCTCTGGCCATTCAGCTCGAACGTAATGGTACGCATACCGAACTCATCGGGCTCCGACATGAAGAGCAGACGAACCAGGATGTTTTTACCCTCTTCAATCTGAATCAAAATCTCTTCGTTCTCCTTCAATCCGTAGAAGAAAGCAGGCGTTGGAATCACGCTGACGTCGCCGTATTGCTCGTTTGCCTTGTAGTACTCGTCGTATACCTTCGGGTACATCTGGTACGACAAATAGTCGACGAAGCCGTCGTTAAGGGGGTATTTTTCCTGGAACGTAGCAAAGTCTTTATCGAAGTCAATGGGCTTCAGATGCTCATTCGGGCGACCAGTGATCGGCTGCTCACCTTTCAGCACAATTTGCTGAATATCTTCCGGAAAGCCACCGACGGGTTGACCTAGAATACCTTTCATCAGCTCTTTCACCGACTCAGGAAAAGTTAGCGAATCGCCCCGTTGACGTACGTCGTCAGCCGTTAGGTTATTCGCCGTCATGAAGATCGCCATGTCGCCGACCACTTTCGACGAAGGCGTTACCTTCACAATGTCGCCGAAGAGCTGATTGGCTACTACATAATTCTTTTTCAGCGTTTCAAATTTATCACCCAGTCCGGTTGCAATGGCCTGCGGTTTCAGGTTTGAATACTGACCGCCCGGAATCTCATTTTCGTACACTTCCGCGCTGCCTGCTTTCATGCCCGACTCGAACGGATAGTAATACTCGCGAACGTCTTCCCAGTAGTTCGAATACGCATTCAACGAGTGCAGGTTGATCGGGCACTCGCGCTCATGTCCCTGCATCATGGCGACGACCGAATTGAAATTCGGCTGCGACGTAAGGCCCGATAAGGCACCTAACGCACAGTCAACAATATCGACGTTCGCATCAATGGCTTTCAGGTACGTAGCAGCCTGAATACCCGCTGTATCGTGCGTATGCAGGTGAATCGGAATGCTGACAGCCTGCTTCAGTTCCCGTACTAGTACTTCGGCAGCTAGTGGTTTCAGCAGCCCGGCCATATCTTTAATCGCCAGCAGGTGTGCACCCTCGTCTTCCAGCTTACGGGCCATGTCCAGATAATACTGAAGAGTGTACTTCGTCTGGTTAGGCGCGAGCATGTCGCCTGTATAGCAGATAGCCGCTTCGCAAAGCGCATCGGTACGTTCCCGAACGGCTTTCATGCTGACTTTCATGGCTTCGACCCAGTTCAGGGAATCGAAGATGCGGAAGATGTCGATGCCCGTTTCCCACGACTGCTCCACGAACTTCTCAATCAGGTTGTCGGGGTAAGCCGAGTAGCCAACGGCGTTGGAACCCCGGAACAGCATCTGTAACAGCATGTTCGGCATGGCTTCGCGCAGGGCGGCCAGTCGTTTCCAGGGGCTTTCGTAGAGGAACCGCATTGATACATCGAAGGTAGCGCCCCCCCAGACCTCCATCGAAAATAATTCCGGATGATTCTTGGCAAAACCCTCGGCAACCTTCTGCAAATCCTGCGTCCGCACCCGTGTAGCCAGCAGCGACTGGTGGCCATCACGGAACGTAGTGTCGGTATACAGAACGCATTTCTGATCTTTTACCCACTCCACAAACTTCTCCCGACCCAGCTCTTTCAGCCGGTTGCGGTTGCCGTCGGGATGAGCCCCGTAAATGTCGAAGGGAGGCACAACGGGCGTACGGAATACTTTACTGTCGTCCTTCTTTTTGACTTCAGGATTTCCGTTCACGATCACATCCGAGAGGTAGTTAAGTACCCGTGTCGAGCGGTCCTGAGGCTGGCGTAAATTGAACAGTTCAGGATGGCTTTCGATGAACGAAACGCGGGCTTCCCCACGCTGGAAAATCGGGTGGCTGATCACATTCAGCAGGAAGCCAATGTTGGTCTTGACGCCCCGAATCCGGAATTCAACCAAAGCGCGTGTCAGGCGTTGCGTGGCTCCTTTCAGCGTCCGGCCCCGTGCCGACACCTTCACGATCATGGAGTCGAAATAAGGCGAAATTTTCATGCCCGCGTAGCTGCTTCCTTCGTCTAAGCGGATGCCGAAGCCGGCAGCGTTCCGGTACGCAATGATGGTACCGAAGTCGGGTTTAAAGCCATTGGCGGGGTCTTCGGTCGTGATCCGGCACTGGATCGCATAGCCGTTCAGGGGCACCTCATCTTGATGATTGATGTAAATGCCGTTATCCGAAAGCTTATAGCCCATCGCGATCAGAATCTGCGTCCGCACGATGTCGATACCAGTTACCTCTTCGGTAATGGTGTGCTCAACCTGGATCCGTGGATTGACCTCAATGAAGTAAATCGTCTCGTTTTTATCCACCAGAAACTCAACCGTACCGGCGTTGGAGTAGTTAACCGCGCGGCCGAGCTGTAAGGCGTATTCGTATAGTTTATTCTTGGTTTCCTGACGTAGTCCGAAGGAGGGGGCAACTTCGACAACTTTCTGGAAACGCCGTTGCACCGAGCAATCGCGTTCATACAGGTGAACGATGTTACCGTGCTGATCGCCCAATAACTGCACTTCGATATGCTTGGGATCTTCAATGAATTTTTCAAGAAAGATCGTGTCGTCGCCGAAGGCGTTACGGGCTTCGTTTTTGGCTTCTGTAAACGATTTTTCGAATTGTTCGGCCTCCCGTACCACCCGCATCCCCCGTCCGCCACCGCCAGCGGCAGCCTTTACCATAACCGGAAAACCTATTCGCTGCGCTTCACTAAGGGCAAACTCCGGACTCATGTTTTCCTCCCGAGAATCCGGAATCATCGGAACACCGGCTTTCGTAGCGAGGTTTTTGGCCCGTACTTTATCGCCCAGGGCATCCATGGCTTCGGGTGAAGGACCAACGAAAATGATTCCTTCTTCCCGGCACCGACGCGCCAGTTTAACGTTCTCTGACAGGAACCCGTAACCGGGGTGAATCGCATCGACCTGGTGCCGTTTGGCCAGCAGAACGATGCCCTCTACGTCCAGATAGGGTTTTAGCGGCTCATCATCGCGGCCAATCTGGTAGGCTTCATCGGCCTTGTACCGGTGGAGTGAATAGCGGTCTTCGTACGTGTAGACAGCAACAGTGGTAAGACCCAGCTCGGTGGCGGCCCGCATGATACGGATGGCAATTTCACCCCGGTTGGCCACCAATAAGCGTTTAATCGGGCGGATGTAGTCCTTCATACTTTTCAACAAAAACGGCTTCAGGCTGTATTAGCATCAAATAACAAAGCAAGATTGTTGAAAATTTTGAAAAACGGAGGGATGACGGTATAAACGTTGGATAAGATAGTTTTTTCAAGGAATATTGCAGGAAGCCTTTGCGTTCTTATAAAAGTGATCACAATAGGTATTAAAATGAATTTGCTGCAGAAGGAATGCTAAGTTGTCTATTAATTGATTCTGTGACGAATTACTGACGAGCCGGTGCCATCGCGATCTATTGACTTTCACCTGGCTTTATAGCACTCGCTTCAGGAGGTAATACAACGGCCAGCCACTCAGGAATAAGCCCCAGCCAATAGCCGCAGGCCCCGGATCGCTGATGACTACGTTGGCCGATACCACCAGCAGAAACCCCACAAAGATCAACGGGAGCACGGGATATGCCCATACACGATAACCTTTGTAATCGCTATCCGCACCGGCCCGTCTTCGGAAGACAAATAAAGTGGCAGCTGCGCTGGCCAGCGCCAGACTATCAATCGACATTACGTAGCTGACAATCTTCTCGAACGTACCCAGGAAAAACAGCGACAAAAGCATGATACCCACCAGAAACGTCAGGGCAAACTCCTGAGTTTGCGTGCGGGCATTTACGCGTTTGAAGATGGGCGGCAGAATACCGTCGTCGGCCATCGCGTAATACACACGCGGGAGGGAAAGCAGGCTTGCATTCAGGTAGCCAAGTACAGAAATAAATATGGCGATTGAAAAGATAGTAAAGCCCCAGGGGCCGAATAGGGCCTGCGCCAGATCGGCAGCAATCAACGTAGAGCTACGTAGTCCGCTGAAGCTCAGTTGCCGAAAATATGCGTAGTTTAAGCCAAGATATAAGGCCATAATCAGCAACAGACCACCGATAATACCGCGGGGTGTATTGCGCGTGGGATTCTTGACATCGGCACCAAAGTTTAACACCTGCTGATAACCGCCGTACGTATAAAATACCGCAATCAGACTAACGAAAAAGGCTTTACTGCTGCTCATGGTTGCAGCCGGAGCGGGCGTTGAATCAAGTAAAGTCGGTATTTTAAACAGCCCCAGGCATAACACGGTCATCAGAACAACTTTCAGTCCGCTCAACAGATTCTGCGTGCGCGCTCCCGATCGGATGCCTAACAGGTTGATGCCGTAAAAAAGCAACACCGTAGCAATGGCGGTAGCTTTAATGCCGGTTGAGCCGTGCAGAACTTCTGGCAGGAGCGGGTTTATATATTCTGCGCCAATCAACGCGACGCCTACGTTACCGGCTCCGTACGTAAGCACAATAACCCAGTTCAGCATGAAGGCAAACACGGGGTGAAAAGCCTCTGAAATAAGCTTGTAAAAACCACCCGCCACCGGATAGCGTGAGCCAATCTCGGCAAATGTGAGCGCCCCGCACAAACTCACCAGACCACCGGCTATCCAGGCGGCAAAGAAAATAGTTGGTGTTTCGGCGGATTGAGCAACGATGGTTGGCGTTCGGAAAATGCCGATGCCGATAACCAGGCTGACAACGATCATCGTTAAATCAAAGGCGGAGAGTTTGGGTTGTATCATGCAGACGGATTACTTCGCTTAACTGAAATTTCACTCAAGGATATGCTATCCGGTCTGCTTCGCCAAATTGCCCACTTAGATAGTCACCACCGTCTATTCATCGCACTGACTGTTACGACCGTTGTATTAACCCTTGTGCCCGCTACGTTTAGTGTACCCGCCCGCCTTACTATTGCCTGGGTATCGTACGCGATGACGCTGCTGTCCTTAATGTGGACAACGATTTCTGTCGCGCACCCGCGCGACATACCCCGCCTTTCCCGACTTCAGGATTCGAGCCGTACGTTGATTCTGCTTTTCGTGGTCGCAGCGGCAATCGCCAGCCTGTTTGCCGTAGTGGCTCTGCTTGATGGGGTAGGGAACAATGATCGACTGGAACGTATTACGCTGGCCCTTCTCGCTGTGGCGAATTCCTGGGCGCTGGTCCACTCAGTGTTTACACTTCACTACGCTCACGTATTTTATGGCAATACCACAGAGCCGGACAAGCCGCCGGGCGGTTTAGATTTCCCGCATGAACCGGAACCCGATTATCTTGATTTTGCCTATTTCTCGTTCGTGATTGGCATGACGAGCCAGGTGTCGGACGTAACGATCTGTTCAAAAAGTATGCGCCGGATAGCCCTGGCACACGGTGTATTATCGTTTGGGTTCAACACCCTTGTCATTGCCTTAACCGTCAGTGGGCTATCGGGAGCACTCTAATTAGATCGTCTGGTTTGCTTCTTTGCTTTTTCCTGTTGCTCTTTCTCGTAGGCTTCGCGTTGCCGTTTATCTGAGATTAGATTACGGTACAATCCGTTCAGGACGTAGATATCGTCTACTTCGTCGATAAGCCGGTGAAGTTGTTCGCGGACTTGAGTTATATTCATTCAATGAAAGTCGCTTAAGCGACCAAGATTAGTTCAATGCCTAAACATAGTGCTGATCAGCGGGCCATGCCTGGCTAATTCATAACGAAATTTAGCTGGTTTTTGCTCAGTGAAAGAAGAAATAGCCGAGGGCAATACCGGCAATAACGCCCATCAAGTCTGCGAACAAACCAAACGGAATCGCGTACCGTGAATTTCGAATGCCGACTGAGCCGAAATACAGCGCGACAATGTAAAACGTGGTGTCGGCGGCACCCTGGAACATGCAGGCTAGGCGACCAACGAAGGAGTCAGGGCCAAACTGCTTCATCGCATCAATCATCAACGCCCGCGATCCTGAGCCGCTCAGGGGCCGCATGAGGGCTACGGGTAGCGCATCCGTGAACTCGGTGTTCAGTCCCGTAAAGCTGAACGCGTATTTCAAGCCATCAATAACGTAGTCCATAGCGCCCGAACTACGAAAGGCGCTGATCGCGACCAGCATCCCAACCAGATACGGAATAATGCGGACGGACGTTTCAAACCCGCCCTTAGCACCTTCAATAAAGGCGTCGAAAATGTCAACTTTTTTGCGCATCGCACCCAGCAGAAACGCCACAATGATGAGCATTAGAATGAGGTTGCCCGTTACTTTCGAAATCACCTCGATCTCTTCTTTTGTTTTGGTCGACAGATACCACAATGCCAGGGCAATCAGAGCCGTGATGCCGCCAATCCAGCCGATTACAGTGCCATTAATCAGGTTAATCCGTTGTTTTATCGCCACCGCTACCATGCTGACAACGGTCGCGACGTAGGTTGCAATCAGGCAGGGAATAAAAATATCAGAAGGATCTTTGGCTCCTAGAACGGCCCGCTGCGCCATGATGCTCAGCGGAATAATCGTCAGGCCGGACGTATGCAGCACCAGAAACATAATCTGGGCATTCGACGCTGTTTCTTTTGCCGGGTTTAACTCCTGTAAACTGGCCATTGCTCTCAGCCCGAATGGCGTGGCTGCGTTATCCAGTCCAAGCATGTTCGCCGAAAAATTCATAATCATCTGCCCGTTGGCCGGATGGTCTCGGGGCACTTCAGGAAACAGCTTGTGGAAGAAGGGACCAATGATACGTGCCAGAAAATTAATGGCTCCGGCTTTTTCGCCAATGTTGAGCAGACCCAGAAAAAATGTCATTACGCCTGCCAGAGGCAGAGCAATGTCCATAACGGCAACTTTGGACGAATCGAAGAGTCCCTCGACAATAACTTTAAATATTTCGGTATCGCCAAAAACGATCAATTTAATCAGCGCGACCACGAACGCAATCACAAAAAAAGCAACCCAAATGTAATTTAGTGCCATGCGGTGGGTACAGGTTTATGGGGCAAAGTAGCGCGTTTTGGCGTTATTTGCAATGAACGAACATCAAAGACGTACTATGCCAACCGCTCGAATGCTTCTCCTATTATTGCTCTTTCACGCTTTCGCTCTTTCGCTATTTGCACAAGACAAACTCGAACAGGCCATGGTCGAACAAGGGCTTGTCGACGTGCAAAAAATTGATCCCTCGATTCTAGTGGAACTGAAGTATTCGACTACCGACAACTTCGTGGGTAAGGACGTATATGGCGATTTAACTCGCGCGTATATGCAGCCGATGGCGGCTCGTAAATTGGCCCGTGCCAGCAAATATTTACAGGAAAAGCATCCTGATTTACGGCTGTTGGTGTATGATGCCGCCCGGCCCCGTTCGGCGCAGTGGAAGCTCTGGAATGCCCTACCCAATATGTCGGAAGGTGAACGTCAGAAGTACGTAGCTGACCCACGGAAAGGCTCTATCCATAACTACGGTTGCGCTGTTGACTTAACGGTAGCCACGAAAGACGGCAAGCCGCTCGATATGGGAACCAAATACGACTACTTTGGCGAACTGGCGTATCCGTCTAAAGAAGCCGAGCTGCTCAAAGCCGGTAAGCTCACCAAACAGCAAATTGAGAATCGGCAGATTCTGCGTACGGCCATGCAGCAGGGTGGCTTCAGCCGAATCGAATTTGAGTGGTGGCACTTTAACTCACTCTCTCGGCAGAAGGCCAAAATGGTGTTTCGGATTGTGGAATGACTGTCATTATCTTATGACTAGTGTATGTTGCATGATTAGCCATTCGCTCAGAATAGGCATTATTACTTTGGAAGAGTTTAAAGAATTGCTTTAAAAGAAGCAATTCTTTAAACTCTTTGTGTATGATACGTAAGTTTCTGTATTACTCAGGTTGGATTCTAATAATCTTAGTAACACAATGGTCATGCCGTACAGACCGTGAGACGCTGGTCCGTCCTAATCAGTCTATCTTATCAATTGACGAGGCTCGTCATTGGTTTGAGGGCAAAAATGCTGGTGCCAGAACTGCTGCTCATGCCCCCGATAACCGTTTAGTATACTGGAAGTACGCCAAAAATGATGTGTTGCCCAACGGAACGCCGGTAGTGGTCGTCCCATTACTATATGGCTATGAAGAGCCGGTTTTCGTAAGTCAAAATGATTTAGAAAACCGTCAAGAAAAATCAAAATCACCAAAATTAAAAGCTACAAAAGCTAACGTTCGTATCCAGAAGAAATTAATGATTAGCAAAGATGGCGAACAATATCGTTCCTGTGTAATGGCTATTTTTCCATCTGAGGATTATCGAAAGAAAAACAACCGTGTTACTAAAGATAACTTTGATGGAACAGTGTTGATATACGACGAAAGCGAACAGTACTATTTGCTTGGGCTAAAATACAAGAACGGTCGGCTAAAGGAGACCCTTAAGCCGAAAAATTTAAGCGGAGGGCGATTAGACCAACCATGTTATAGAGGTATATATCAGCAAAACGCTCCTGCTCATGTAGGAGGAAGTAGTACGCCAAGGTGGGTTCAAACCGCTGAACAGAATAATATTCCTATGAATATAGATTTAGGAGACTATGGGATTAGTGGTGGTAGTTGGCAGCTAGTAGATGTTCAAGAAGTGGATTGTGATACATATACTCCTGTACAATGGCCCATCTTAAACCCTGAGTATGGTACAGTGGATTGGGTAACCGGGGGAGGAGGGTCTAGTGGTCCTGGTCCTAATGACCCCAATATACCAGTTCCTATTGATGAGGGTATGCCCAATGATCTCAATCCAGTTGATGCATTTACATGGGAGATGCAAAACCGAATTGGAACAAAAATTTATTTTGATTATGATGAAATCGAGACAATACGGGACTATCCACAGCTAATGACCAGTATTCGTAATTACGTTCAGTTATATAATCGAAAGCCAGATGGAGGCAATACCTATCAGATGAGTTTCGAAGATCAACAGCGTTACCCAAAGTTTGCGAACTTTATTCGTAATAATGTTCGCGATTATGTAATGAGCAGGCCTAAGATCCTGAATGCTTTAAAGCAGTTCAGCGGATTAAGCGAGCGGAAGATAAAAGCAATTTTAACTTTTGGACAAGGTCCAAAGATTGTTGTTGAGCAGTTGTCTGCACCAGAGTTTTGGGGACAAGATGGATATGAGTATGGTTCATTTGATCCACAAGTTCCAGACGTTGTAAAAATTGATAAATTAACCTTAATTCGTTATGAGGACAATATTCTGTGGCCTGAGTTAGAGGCAGCGTATTTCACATTGCTCGCTCAACTGATAATTCATGAAACCTCTCATTATGGAGCAGCCATGACGCAAACTATTGACTATACGGATGGTGAGAATAGCACTCCAAATGGTGGACCGTACACACACCGTTTTGATATGCAGGCTTTTGGCTATCCCAATAACGGATATGAAGTGATGTTACGCAAATATATTCTTAGAAGAGCGCCATGAGAAGTACTATCTGCTTCAGTCTATTATATCTGGTTATAGCTTCTGGTTGCGCTCAGCAACCAGAAAAATCTTCTGTAAGGACTTTGCCCATGGATAGTAGCTTGGCTGTTATTATGGAAGCGACTAGGTTTCTTTCAGATTCTTGTGTACCTACCTGTTGGCCTCGCGATTTTTCAGAAAAGCCGAGAATGGTTCATTACAAGGCTTATGTGATGCAAAATAGCTCCAACGATTCGATAAAGGGAATGCATCGTCGTATTCGGATTGGGTTGGACTCAACGTTCAATACACTCGTTGATTATGCTAGTAATGTTAAATTGCAACCGATTACCAACGACGACCTTAGTTTACTATCAAATCAACGGGTGGAGGTCAAATTAACAAAAAGTCTGAAAGTACTAAGCGACGACGAACTAGGTTATATTAAGGTGTCGCCCGTCGTCGTCAGTAAGCAGCTTGACAAAGCCGTATTCTTTTATGCACACGTTGGCTCTGGGAGTGCCACCTGGATAACTTGTGCTCGCCGTTTAGAGGGGCGGTGGGTCATAGTGCGTAGGAAGCGTTTTATCATTTCAAACTAAAATGGATGTAGTAGGTAGGCTCTTCTTGTTCATAGCATTAGGTTATCGATCAACCGGACTTTCTCAAGAAGGGTCGTCAGACAAATAGTGGCTTGCTCCGGTGCCCGCACTTTATCTGCTGACCTGACTCTCGTCCCCATAGAAAATATCGATTCTCTCTTCTTGGGCTAAAGCTTCCAAAGGGCAGGGCGTCGCTTGCGAATCCGTTTATATCGTCCACCCTAGCTTTTAAAAAGCGCCGGAAGGTATCGTGTCCGATTAGTTTACCCACTCGGCTTTGGCGGCTTGCAGTCGTTGGCGATTGACTTTGATCGGTTCCAAGGCGGCTTCAGCCGAATCGAATTCGAGTGGTGGCACTTCAACTCGCTCTCTCGGGAGAAGGCCAAAATGGTGTTCCGGATCGTTGAATAACGTATTGCACTAACCGTTCACGCATCAGAAGAAACAGTACGTTCAACCTTGCATTTATAACCATAACTCGAAACTGTATGGCTCAGGCGTATGACTTAGACCGTTTCGTTACGGCTCAGGAAGGAACCTTCCAGGCGGCTTTTAACGAGCTGAAAAATGGAAAGAAAACAGGCCATTGGATGTGGTATATCTTTCCGCAAATAGCCGGTCTCGGGTTCAGCGAGACCTCCAGATTTTATGCTATTCAAAACCTGGAGGAAGCAGAACTTTACCTTCAACATCCATTACTACGAGATCGGCTTGTCCAGATAGCCGAGGTCCTGCTCACTGTTGAAGGGGAAACAGCTTATCAGATTTTTGGAAGCCCTGATGACGTGAAATTAAACTCGTGTATGACCTTATTCAGCTTAGTTGAAAACGCTGATCCTGTCTTTCAGAACGTAATCGATACATATTTTGATGGTAAACGAGACGAGAAAACCTTAAAATTAGTACAGAAAAGTTGACCAATCACTGGCGCTTTGGTCGTGGCTGTGTAAGTGTTAAAGAGCACCTTTCTTAAGTTGATTTAAACATAGTTGTCTAACTCATGCACGCTCATTTTGCAAAGCAATACAATACAGAACAACTGTTGAAAGGCAAAACAGAAATGCTGAGCCTGTGGCAATTTCTGGGAACCAGTGAGTTTTGGTTCCAATCGTTGCAGAACTGGCAAAGCGAATTTCTTTCCGTACTATCTATCCATTGTGGTGTTGTCGATTTACCTGCGCCAGAAAGGTTCACCCGAATCAAAACCCGTCGATGCATCAAACGACGAAACGGGTAAATAAACTGGGTTTACCCGTTTCGTCAGCTTTTTACATTAAAACACCAGATTATCAATCAGTCGAACCTTGCCAAGGTGGGCCGCCAGGCAAATGGCGGTTTGTCCCGGTGCCAGCACTTCGTTCACGGGCTGTAACGTATCGGCGTTCACAATCTCGACGTACTCCAGGCGAAAGTGAGGATTGGTACTGAAGAATCCCGTCACCGCAGCCTTAGCCTGCGAAGTACTCTGGCCTTCGGTCAGCAGGTCATGGGCGAGGGTAAGGGCTTTAAAGAGAGTCGGAGCCTGTTCGCGTTCGTTAGGGGTGAGATTGCGGTTTCGCGATGACATCGCCAGTCCGTCCGCTTCACGGATCGTTGGGCAACGTACCAGTTCAACCGGAAAGCTTAAATCCCGAATCAGTCGGCGGACCACGGCTACCTGCTGTAAGTCTTTCTGGCCAAAATAAGCCCGGTCGGGCTGCACAATATTGAACAGTTTAGCTACGACAATGCCTACGCCATTGAAATGTCCAGGGCGAAATGCGCCTTCCAGAACCGTTTCCAGATCTCCAAAGCTCAACTTCATAACCGGCGATTCGGCATACATCTCTTCCACTGAAGGCGCAAAAACCACATCACAGCCCGCTGTTTCAAGTTGCTTCAGGTCACTGTCGAGGGTGCGTGGATAGCGGGCGAGATCGTCGGCATTGTTGAACTGAACCGGATTGACAAATACACTGCTGATGACCAGATCGTTCTCACGTTTGGCGGTTTCGATAAGACTGATATGGCCCTCGTGCAAAGCCCCCATCGTAGGTATCAAAGCGATAGTATTGGCAGATCGTAAGGGGATAAGATGCTGACGTAGAGAAGCAATGGAGTCGAATTGGTGCATGATTCGTGTAGGAGTGAGAAGTCAGGAGACAGGAGTGAGAATTCGTCCGGTAACGCAATGTTGCGGCAGCATTCTCACTCCTATCTCCTGACTTCTCACTCCTCTTTTTTTGCACAAATCTTATTGAAATACGGGAAAAAATTGTATAATTTTGCAAGTTTTTTAGTTTTCAAAGACAACACACGCTTCCCGTATACTTATGAGCAAACTACGTATCCTTTACGTTGCCAGCGAAATCAATCCTTTCCTGAAAACGTCTGATGTCGCTGACTTCGTCCGCAAACTGCCGCAGGCTATGCAGGAGCGGGGGATGGAAATCCGAATTCTGGTGCCGCGCTTCGGACTAATCAACGAACGCAAAAACCGGTTGCATGAAGTAGTGCGCTTGTCAGGTATCAACATTGCCGTAGGCGATGAAGAAAAGCCGTTGATTATCAAGGTAGCTTCTATTCCAACGGCCAAATTACAGGTGTATTTTATCGATAATGAAGACTATTTCCAGCGGAAGTACGTTTTCCATGACAAAGAGAACCGCTTCTATGAAGATAACGATGAGCGCGCCATTTTCTTCTGCAAAGGTGTGCTGGAAACGGTGAAGAAGCTCGGCTGGGCACCGGACATCGTGCACTGCAACGACTGGATGACGGCCCTGATTCCGCTTTACCTGAAAACGACCTACAAAAACGATCCGATGTTTAAAGACACCAAATCGGTCTTTACGGTCTATAACAACGCATTTGAGCACCGCTTTGAAGGAGACATCATTGAGAAAGCGCGCATGATGGATATTGATGATGAGATGTTGGCAGAATTGAAGACGGCAGACTTTCAGGGTTTTATTCGCATCGGTAGCACCTACGCCGACGCGGTTGTTCGCGCCGAAGAAGAGTCGAGCGAGAGCCTGAACGCAATTTTAACTGATTTACCCGAACATAAATTTGATGCTGCCGAAGATGAAGATGTCGCCGAACGTTATTATAACCTCTATACGCAACTGGCTGGGTAGCTGGGGTCGCACTCCACTTGCTTTACTGGCCGTTACTGTAGCGGGCGTTCTGGCCTGTGAAGAACCCAAGGAAATTGGATTACCACCTACCACACCGGTAGATGTTTCATATACCGATACGGTGACTATCGTCCGCGAAACGATCCGGTTTGATTCAGTACGTAGTAACGACCAGAGCAATCTAATGGTTGGCCGGTATGCGGACCCCGTGTTCGGCAAAGTTCAGTCGCGGGCATTTGTGCAACTGCTGACCACCAGCGATTTTGTGGTGAACGATTCGTCGACGACAACGGCTACGCCGGCCAACCGGATCATACTGGACTCAACCCGCTTGTTTCTGGATTATAACCGGTTCGCCTATGGCGATACCACGCAGGCGCAGGAGTTGCAGGTGTATTGGCTGACGGACAGTTTAAATACCCGGATTAACTACGACATCAGCAGCAGTATACCGGCTGAAGCCCAGCCTTTGGTTCGGCAGACGATCCGGCCGCGGCCCAATACAACGGATTCATTGTCGTTCCGCTTGCCTTTACCTGATTCGTATGGACGTGATCTAATGGCTCTGGCGAACACCGATGCCGGAAAAGCGGCCAATTCCGCATTGTTCCGGTCGCAGTTTCCGCGTGGCCTGATGCTAACCACGACCGGCACTGACCAGGCAGCTGTGGTAGGATTTTCGCAAGGGTCGGCCGTGGTCGTATATTATCACGTTGCTGGCGAGAAAACGACGCGCGTCTATGGATTCTTTCTGGCGGGTAAACGATTCAATCAGATTACAGCCGACCGGAGCGGAACGCCCCTGGCTGCCTTGCAACGTAGCAAGAGTCTGCCCGCTGCGGCAACAAACGACCGGTTGTTCGTTCAGCCCGCTGCCGGTGTTACAACGAAGCTTTCGTTTCCTTATCTGAAGAATCTGGTACAATCCGGCCGGGTAGCTATCAACCGGGCCGACCTGATCATTACGCCTACCAAGCCCAATAATGCGTTTCTGGGGTATCCACCGCAATTGGTGCTGGCTGAAGTGGATGAGCAGAACCGGCTTCGTCGCGATGCAACGGCCAACTTCCTGTTCGCCGTGCCCACAAGTGGGCCATCGAATCGGCTGATCAGTAGTTTTGCCGATGTGCAGGCCCCTCTTCGCGATGAGCGGACGAACACTTATACCTTCAGCATTGGTGGTTATCTGCAGTCGGTTGTCTCAGGCCTTAGTCCAAATACAGGATTAGTAATTACGACACCAGGTGGACCTCTGTTTTCACCGACATCATCCGGTGGTCTTACCAATACCACTCAGCAGTACCTGACAGACCGGATTTGGCGCCTGGCGCTGGATGGTAATGCCAGTGTGAAACTTGTTGTTTTTTATACGACCTCGAAATAGTTGGTCGGTATGTTCACTTACAAAAAGCCGGATTACCCGGCTTTTTGTATTTATTTTAACGTTAATATCATCACCCTGTCTGAACCCGGTAGTCATTGGGAGCCGGGAATAGACGCTTAACTTACTCATCATTTATGTGCGGTATTGTTGCCTATGTCGGACATCGTGAAGCCTGTCCGCTGGTCATAAAAGGATTGAAACGACTCGAATACCGGGGATACGACAGCGCCGGAGTCGCCCTGATGAACGGTCAGGGGCTACAGGTTTTCAAGAAGAAAGGAAAGGTTGCGGCTCTTGAGCAGGAACTGGCTACAAAGGATACGCACGCCACCATTGGCATGGGGCATACCCGCTGGGCAACCCACGGTGAACCCAACGACGTGAATGCTCATCCGCATTACTCCTTTCATCGGAAGCTGGCTATTATCCACAACGGAATCATTGAGAACTACGCGTCCATTAAGCAGGCGCTGCTCAAGAAAGGGCATACGTTTAGCAGTGAAACGGATACCGAAGTATTGGGTCAGTTTATCGAAGACATCTGGGAAAATCAGGCCGGGGCATCGGATGCCGGTACGTTAGAAGAGGCCGTACGGCTGGCGTTGCAGGAAGTGGTTGGCGCGTACGCCATCGTGGTCATGAACGAGGCCGATCCAACCCAGCTTATTGCTGCTCGTAAAGGCTCGCCTTTAGTGATTGGCGTCGGCGAGGATGAATATTTTCTGGCGTCGGACGCCACCCCGATAGTTGAGTATACGAAAAACGTGATCTACCTCAACGATTACGAAATTGCGGTTATTAAAGACGGAGCGTTGAAGGTGGTAACGCTCGATAACACGACCACGACGCCGTACGTGCATAAGATTGAGCTGGAGCTGGAAGCGATTGAAAAAGGTGGCTTCGACCACTTTATGCTGAAAGAGATTTTTGAGCAGCCCCGGTCCATTGCCGATTCGATGCGGGGGCGGGTGCAGGCCGACGAGGGAATGCTCCAGCTGGGTGGTTTACGTGATTATCTCGATAAGCTCGCCAAATCGAAACGTATTGTTATTGTTGGATGCGGTACGTCGTGGCATGCGGGCTTAGTAGCCGAATACATCTTCGAGGAGCTGGCCCGGATTCCGGTTGAGGTTGAGTACGCGTCGGAGTTTCGCTACCGGAATCCCATCATTAAAGAAGGCGACATTGTGATTGCCATCTCGCAGTCGGGTGAAACCGCCGATACGTTGGCGGCTATCGAACTGGCTAAGTCGAAAGGAGCAACCATTTTTGGCGTGTGCAACGTAGTGGGTTCGTCCATCGCCCGCGCAACACATGCCGGGGCCTACACGCACGCTGGTCCGGAAATTGGCGTGGCCAGTACAAAAGCCTTTACGGCGCAGGTAACGGTGCTTACGTTAATGGCCCTGGCCGCTGCCCAACGGAAAGGTACCATTTCGGATTCGCTGTTCCGTCAACTGCTGGTCGAGATGGAAAGTATCCCGATGAAGGTAGAATCGGTTTTAAAGGCCGCCGATAAGATCAAGGAGATTGCGTACATCTTCACCTACGCCCGGAATTTCATTTACCTGGGCCGGGGGCTGAACTTCCCCGTTGCGCTGGAAGGAGCGCTTAAACTAAAGGAAATCAGCTATATCCACGCTGAAGGGTATCCGGCTGCGGAAATGAAGCACGGTCCGATTGCCCTCATTGATGAAGATATGCCAGTCGTGGTCATTGCTACACAGGATAGTTCGTACGAAAAAGTGGTTTCAAACATTCAGGAGGTGAAAGCGCGTAAAGGGCGGGTCATTGCCATCACAACCGAGGGCGATACGCACCTGCCCGGTATGGTCGATTTTACCATTGAAATCCCGAAAGTACACGATGTGCTGATGCCCTTAATTTCGGTGATCCCGCTGCAACTGCTGGCGTATGACATTGCCGTGATGCGCGGCCGAAACGTCGATCAGCCGAGGAATCTGGCTAAGTCCGTGACGGTCGAATAATCCAAACAACAAGAAAGCCGGGACACGTGTCCCGGCTTTCTTGTTGAACCCCCATTCGTTTGATACGTCGATACCTATAGCTTCAATACGTATCCGCTAGTTCGTAAAGCGACTCGCCAACGGATTTCGGTAGTGCTGTTCATCAGGTAATTTATCGGGTTCGGGGCGGTAATGCGTAGATTCAGCTTGTCATGCTTTCGCCATCGGAAAGGCAGTCAGAACTTTGTGCCATCAAAACGAATGACACACGACAATGAAACGACAAGCCACTTTTTACACTGCTTTACTAGTTCTGCTGACCTTTCTGGCGTCCTGCAAAGAAGACATCGGGCCGTATGAGGAAGTAACGCGCACCTATTCGCTGGCTGACTTCAATAAATTAGCTATGGGTAGCGGATTTCAGGTTGACGTCAGATTTGGCAATATCTACCAGGTTGAGGTACGGGGCAATCGAACAGATGTGGATGATCTGGATGTGAACGTACGGAGTTCAACGCTCAACGCGCAATACCGTAACTACAACCGTAAACAGCGGTACAAGACTGTATTCACAGTTACAATGCCGACGGTACGTGCGGTTGATTTCTCCGGCGCCGTGAAGTCAACGATTGTTGGCTTTACGAACCTGAACGAACTCGACGTAAAGCTGTCCGGCGCTTCCAAAGCTGCGGTGAGCGTGAATGCCGCCCGGGTAAGCCACGATCTTTCCGGAGCGTCGCAGTTAATAATTACCGGTAACGGAACTCGGCTGTCGGGTGGTTTATCGGGTGCCAGTACACTGGATGCGTACGAATTTCCAGTCAACCAGGCCGAACTGGACGTATCAGGAGCCAGCAATGCCCGCGTGCAGGTTACCGACGCGCTAAACGTGAAAGCCAGCGGAGCCAGCAAAGTACGGTACCGGGGCAGTGCCCGCGTAAACTCCGAAGTGTCGGGGGCCAGCACCGTATCGCGGGACTAATTCAGCTGCTTCCGTTACGTATACATCCGTGAACGTTGCATCACTAAAAGCGATGCAACGTTTTTTTATATCTCCAGGCAACCCTTTTGGGTAAGACAGTAACCAGACGCTGCTGACACCAACCGGCTTCAACCCCACCACTCGCCAGTACAGCTACCGCGTCAACGAAAACGCGGGCACGACCCGGAAGCACGGGACGCCCTATTCGGTTCAGTTGGGAGCCCGTTACTTGTTTTAAGCACTTAGTCATGAATCCATTAGCAGGTTCGTCGTCATTTAGTAATCATCGTTATTTTTACAATCGATGGCTACCAATGACGATGTATCAAATAACCACTTTATAACCGTTAATAACCCACCCAATGGCTAATCGTCGCGATTTTCTCAAAAAAGCAGCCTTACTGTCAAGTGCCGGTCTGTTTGATAAGACGCTGCCTCCCGTGATTCAGAAAGCGCTGGCGATTGCGCCTGAACCAGGCAGTACATTCTACGACGCCGAGCATATCGTATTTCTGATGCAGGAAAACCGCTCGTTCGACCACCAGTTGGGTATGTTGCAGGGTGTACGAGGTTTCAACGACCCCCGCGCCATTCAGTTACCGGACAAGAACACCGTCTGGCTGCAAACGAATGCAAAGGGCGATACGTACGGGCCATTTCACCTCAACGTGAAAGACACGAAGGTAGCCTGGATGGGATCGCTGCCCCACGGCTGGACCGACCAGACCGACGCCATGAACGACGGCAAATACGACAAGTGGCTGGAAACAAAGAAAGCCCATAACAAAGCCTTTGCCGATATGCCCCTGACAATGGGCTACTGCGACCGTCAGGACTTCCCGTTCTATTACTCACTGGCCGATGCCTTTACGGTCTGCGACCATAATTTCTGCTCTAGTATCACCGGTACGCACCCCAACCGCCACTACTGGATGACGGGAACGGTACGTGAAAAGAACGAGCCGGAAGCCGTGGCTCATCTCTGGAACGTCAGTAACTACGAATACCCGACACTCAACTGGACCACTTACCCCGAACGACTTCAGGCGGCCGGTATTCCCTGGAAGGTGTACCAGAACGAGATTACCATGGGCTACGGACTGAAAGGAGAGGAAAGCGCCTGGCTCAGCAACTTCGGCACCAACGTTCTGGAATATTATCAGCAGTACAACGTCCGGCTGCACGAAGGGGGTATTGCCAACTTACAGGTCAAAAACGAATCGGTGCGTCAGTTGATCGCTGAGTTGGAAAAAGGCCCGGCCGACGAAAAGACCGGCCAAAAGCTAACGGCTGCCCGCAAACTGCTGACCAACATCGAAACGGCGCAGCAGCGCTATACCGCCGACGGCTACGCAAAGCTATCGGATGAGGCCAAAAAACTGCACGAGAGTGCATTTGTAACAAACCGCCAGGACCCGTTCTTCCATGAACTGGCAGCGATGGCTTACACCGACGGCGGTACCGAACGGACGCTGAACGTACCCAAAGGCGACGTATTTCACCAGTTCCGGCAGGACGTGCAGAACGGCACGCTGCCAACCGTATCGTGGATCATGCCACCAGCTCATTTCTCGGACCATCCCGGCCAGCCGTGGTTTGGTCCTTGGTACGTCAGCGAAGCAATGGAGATTCTGCTGCAAAATCCGGAGGTCTGGAAGAAAACCATCTTCATCATCACCTACGATGAGAACGACGGCTACTTCGACCACATGCCGCCTTACGTAGTGCCTAATCCGTACAAAGAGCATACCGGCAAAGTCTCGGCGGGTATCGACCCCCGACTCGATTTTGTGACGAAGGAGCAGCAGACCAACCCGTCGGCGCAGACGAGCGGCCTGCGCGAAGGTCCTATTGGGCTGGGTTACCGGGTTCCGATGATTATTGCCTCGCCCTGGTCGCGGGGTGGGTACGTAAACTCCGAAGTGTTCGATCATACCTCGTCATTACAGTTTCTGGAGCATTTTCTGGCGAAGAAAACCGGGAAGACTATCCGGGAAGAAAACATCACGGCCTGGCGACGTACCATCTGCGGAGACCTGACATCAACTTTTCGACCTTACAACGGCGAGGCCATTACGCAGCCTAAATTCTTGGAGCGCGGGCCATTTCTGGAGGAAATTCACCAGGCTCAGTTCAAAAATGCACCTGCTGATTATCAAAAACTGGCAGCCGCCGACATTACCCAGATCAACAGCCAGCCTGCGCAGTCGCCCCACTTTCCGCAGCAGGAAAAAGGCATCCGGTCAGCTTGTGCATTGCCGTATGAACTGTACGTGAACCGAGTTGCCGGGCTGGATACGCAACCGTTTGGGCTGACGTTCAAGGCGGGCAACGTAGTATTTGGAAAGCAGGCTGCGGGAGCTCCGTTCCGGGTGTACGCCGTCCGGCCGTATCAGGGTGAAGTGATGCGCGCCTGGGATTACTCGGTAGTCGCGGGGGATACCTTGCGGGATGACTGGTCGACGCAGGACTTTGAAGCTGGTCAGTACCATCTGCGTGTCTACGGTCCTAACGGATTTTATCGGGAGTTTATGGGTAGTAAACAGAATTCCCTGCTTCAGATCGAGTGCGGCTACGAGGCCCAGCGCCTGCGACAAAGCAAGCTGACGGGTAACCTGCTGCTGATGTTCCAGAACCACGACACGAAAGCCCATACGCTGACCCTGGTCGACAACAGTTATAAAACGAAAGCGAAAGAGGTGCGGCTGGCCGCAGGAGCCAAAACTAACGTAACGATTGACCTGAGTAAGCAGCACGACTGGTATGATGTAAGCGTGCGGATCAGCGGTAACAACAGCTTTGAGGAGCGATTCGCCGGGCACGTTGAAACGGGAGCACCTTCGAAGACGGACCCGCTGATGGGGGCCATTGTGTAGAAGCTCCAGGCTAATCCTGAATAAAATGGAGCAAGATTAGGCCAGTCGATATCTGTTTATGACCAGCTGGATTGCTGCGTAGCAAACGTTAAAAAAGTGGTGGTTTTCTGACCATCGCTTTTTTAACGTAAAGAACTAGTCTCTGCCTGCGTTGGAAGAGGTTATTGATGCCTGGTGGTTAATGCATACTCTTCATTACAGGTTGGTTAGAACATTGGCCAGTTGAACGATCCCGCCACCAGTTTAATTGCCTGATTATTGGCGAATTCAGTTCTGTTTTCTGATAAATAGCTTTGTCGTATTAAGTCTGCGTTACTCCTTTGTTTTCAGCGGTTTATTGCTTAAATTTACCTCCTCAATTACAATCAACAACCATACTAATGACGCTGGGTTCTGGCTCCAAAACCAAGGCCCAGTTTCCTCAACCGCATGAAGCGAGGACGCACTAATCCGAATCAACTCCAGATCGATTTTCTGGCGGCTTTCCGCCGGATGCTTATCAGCCTCGGTAACCCCGAGAACTTGCCGGTGAACGAAAGTCTGTTTATGCGCATGACCGACCAGTGGGAAAGCACCCGCGTCATGCCCGCTGACTTATTGTTTCATAAAAGCCCCGTAGAAGCGGTTGTGTTTCGGCTGCAAAAGGCTGATCGCGAAAGTGAGGCAAACCGCCTGCGTTTCCCCAACGAGATTATTGCCGGAGAGATTCGCGGTGAGCAGGGACTTACTGGTTTCTCGGCTAAGTTTCGGGAACAAGGCTGGATTATCCTGCCCGCCGAACTGTCGGCGATGTATAAGAACTTGTTTCTCAACATCCTGACGGCCTCTATTGGCTTAGAGTATTTATACCCATCACGCCTGGAACTGCTGGTCGAGGCCGAACGGGTAGCCTTAGCCGCTATGCTGCCGGAGGATGAAGTGCGTAAGTTCTTTGGCCTACGCCTGTCGAAGTTTCCCGATTCGTTCCGCAGTGAAGTGGCGAATTATTTCAATTTACCGTTCGACTACGTACTGAAGCGGGCGAACCACCTCGGTCTTGTTTCTGAACAGGTGATTGAAGAAGCCCGCTCGAACACGCAGCCACTGCGTTCTGCAACGTTACGTCGGCCGCAAAGTAGCCGGGCCGCCTAGATAGGACACGTAGAATTACGCTTAAGTAGTATTACTAATATGAGTGAATGGGCCCACAAACAGGTTGGGAAACCGGAAACTTAGCAAAGTTTTTATTATAAATTAGCCGGATAGATACGATAACGTATTTAACCGGCTTTTTTATGCGTGTCCTCCTCTGGGTGTTTGTGGGTATTTTACTTATCTGTGGATCAGTGGCGGCTGTGATGCATATCCGGGCAAAAAACCAACGTCAGGATGAACAGACGTATCATGCTGCGCTCAGGAAAACGGTTGCTGTAACCAGCAGGTCATTTCCACCCAATGGCGACATGCCCATCAATTGTAGCTGCAAAGGGCAGGAGGCATCCCCGGCTCTGATGTGGGAAGGCGACCAACCCCATGCCGAGTCGTACGTAGTGCTGATGACGGACTACGACGTACCGACTCCCGTTTTTCCCATCTATAATTTGTCGCACTGGGTTATCTACAATTTACCGGCTTCTGTGCGCAGTTTACCCGAAGGCCTGTCCGTTGAGCAGATGCGTATGCTGGGTGGCAAAACCGGTAAGAATTCAACCGGCGATCTGACCTACATTGGCCCCTGCCCACCCGTTGGCCGGCATGCGTACGTATTTCGCGTCTACGCACTGGACGAGCTCCTGACTTTTTCCAGCGCTCCTGATAAGCAAGCGGTTCTGGATGCTATGAAAGGGCATGTGCTGGCTTACGGTGAACTAACCGGCTACTTCCGCTAAACCGCTGGGTTAACGAAGCTTTACCTCTTCCTGATCGTTATGGCTGCTTACGCAGATCAAGCGTATGCAACACGAACAGCCGTGCGGTATGGTTACTGATCAGTACACTGCCCGAAGGTTGTTGAACATACTGGTTCATGTAGCCAAGCTGCGCCGTCAGGTTCTTACGGAAAGGATATGATGGTCCAACAAAAAAGCGATTCTGATCAAAGTAGTTATACGTGATCTGTTTGCCCGCATTGACATAGACTTTATCCTGTACAGTAAAGTTGAGAATACCAGGCTGAATAGTTTCGCCTTTAAACGGTATTTGCAACATGAAGTTGTACCGAAACCGCCAGTTGAAACGGTAGCCATCCGCTAACTGGTTCGCTTGAACACGGTGATTAAACCGTTACTCAGCCCAAACCCACTGCAACAGATTGAACCGCCCGGCCCGCCCGTCTACCAGAATTGTTGCCCGAGCCGATGCTCAGGCCGAATGGTACCACTGGGCGATAAAGCAGATCCGGCATAGGCATAGCCCGCCGTGAGCCATAGATTGTCGGCGACGTAGTAGGCTAGTCCGGCCCGGAATAAATTCTGGTTCAGCCAATCGGAAAAGTCAGTACGTCAGTGATGAATGTCTAGCCAGATACCCCAATGATTATTGAATCGGGTTTGATTGAAATGCCCAAGCCAGGCTTGTTCTTGTTCCAGAACTAGTTTGGGCAGTGTCGGTTGCTGGGCCTGAATTGTACTCGGAATCAAAAGGGGAACTACAAATAGTACAGCTTTTTTCAGGCAACTAACTGATGCGTTGGAATTGGCTTTTTCCGCGAACGGCTAGCTTCAAAACAAGAAAAATGAATAAGACACCAAAATAATCAGCTCTACTGTTTGGAAGTGCCAGCAATATACGCCTTTCTTTGCAATCCCTACTAATTCAATAGATTATAAGTACTAATAGTCTATCTACAACCGGGAGTATAGGGAGAGATGGAAAAATGAATTGAAAACCAGGCTCTCTGTGCATTGACGAACATTAATACACTGCTAACTACAACTGAGAATGAAGCAATTTTTAAAATCTGTTCTGGTACTGGGAGCGATTTTTATACCCTCATTTTTATCGGCTCAGAATGCCCCGGTTATCAACTCCACGGTATCGGGAAAAGTCATTGATGCACGCACCAGGGAGTTATTGATCGGAGCTACCGTAACCATAAAAGGGACAACAAATGGCGGCCCAACCGATATAAACGGCCAGTTTAATCTGCTCACGGGGCAGAAACTTCCGTTCACCGTCGTTGTATCGTTCGTCGGCTATCAGACCAAAGAAACCGTTATCAGCGATAACAACGTAGAAATTCAGCTCGTAGAAGGCGCTAATCAACTGGACGACGTTGTTATTACGTCCCGGCGCCGTCAGGAGTCGGCGCAGGATGTTCCCATTCCCATTTCAATCGTGAGTGGAAACCGGGCCGAAGATGCTGGCGCTTTTAACGTGAACCGGTTGAAAGAGCTGGTACCGACCGTTCAGTTGTATGCGTCTAACGCCCGTAACACGACGCTGAACATTCGCGGCTTAGGCTCTACCTACGGCCTGACAAACGATGGAATTGATCCCGGCGTCGGTTTTTATGTGGATGGTGTTTACTTCGCCCGTCCGGCGGCTACGGCTCTCGATTTTATTGATATTGAGCAGGTTGAAGTGTTGCGCGGCCCTCAGGGAACGTTGTTTGGTAAGAACACCACGGCCGGAGCGTTTAACATTACCACGCGTCCTGCTGGTTTTACTCCGAGTGGAACGTTTGAACTGAGCTACGGCAATTACGGGTACATCCAGGCCAAGGGTTCACTCACGGGGCCTTTGGGCAAGAAGCTGGCTGCGCGGGTATCGTTTACGGGTACGCAGCGGGACGGAACATTTTACAATGTGCATACCCAACAGTCTATCAATGATATTAACAATATCGGTGTGCGTGGGCAACTCCTGTACACACCTTCCGATAACGTAAAGATTACCCTGATCGGGGATGTGACTCAGCAAAAACCGAATGGCTACGGCTGGCCGGTTGCTGGTGTTGTACCGACCAAACGGGCGGCCTACCGGCAATTCAACGCTATCATTGCGGATTTAAATTACAAGCTTCCCTACTCAAGCGCGTTCGATCGGATCGTTGACCTTGATACGCCCTCGAAAGCCGATAACAACCTGGGTGGCGTATCGCTGAATGCGGATCTGAAAATCGGGAACGGTACGTTAACCTCGACCACGGCATGGCGGCACTGGCAGTGGACCCCGCTGAACGACCGTGACTACATCGGTTTACCCGTCTTTACCGTTTCAGCCGGTAACTCCGTTCATGATCAGTGGTCGCAGGAAGTCCGGTATTCGGGGCGGGTTTCTTCCCGCTTGAGTGGCGTTGTTGGTTTATTCGGTCTTTGGCAGGATTTAAAAGCTGACCCCGTGCAGACCGAAGAGGCCGGCTCGGCGCAGTGGCGATTTGCCCAAAGTTCGACCAGCGCCCTCTGGAAAACCCCAGGCCTGTTCGATAACTTCGGTATTCGTACTACCAACCGAATCCAGAGCACGGGTTTAGCAGCTTTTGGGCAGCTTGACTGGGCTGTAACGGATCGAATCCACGTTCTGCCCGGTATCCGATATAACTATGACAAGAAGGTTGCCAATTACAAACGCGAAACCTACGGCGGTCTGCAAACGACCGACCCAGCTCTACTAGCCCTGAAAAACGGCGTCTATACGAATCAGGCGTTTGATACCGACGTATCGTCGGATAATTTTTCGGGTCAGCTTACCCTGCAATACCGAGCTGGCAGCGCGATCAATGCTTTTGGTACGTACGCGATCAGCTATAAACCGGTCGGAATCAACATTGGCGGCTTACCAACGGCCAACGGGCAGGTACTGCTTGATCTGGCGAAGGTGAAACCCGAGTTTGTGAAACACGTCGAATTCGGCGTCAAAACAAAACCGACTCCGAATTCTGTCCTGAACGTAGTGC
Source organism: Spirosoma fluminis (assembly GCF_054778895.1). Lineage (NCBI taxonomy): Bacteria > Pseudomonadati > Bacteroidota > Cytophagia > Cytophagales > Cytophagaceae > Spirosoma > Spirosoma fluminis. The sequence goes on along the minus strand of NZ_BAAGZD010000015.1, from coordinate 31,197 downwards.
TTTACAACACGGAAATCAAAGATTACCAGACGCAGGTACAAACGCCTGAGCCGGGCGTAAACCGGGGCTATCTGGCCAATGCCGAGAAAGTGCGTGTGCTGGGGGTTGAAGTAGACGGAAACATCCGCGTCGCTAATTTCCTGACCTTAAACGCTGCCATTGCCTACACGGACGGTAAGTACGTATCATTCAGGAATGCGCCGGTGCCGCTGGAAGAAACAGGTAGCGAGCAAGCTTTTAAAGATGTGTCGGGTGGCGTACTGCCCGGTATCTCGAAATGGTCAGGTTCTGCAGGGGGCGAGGCAACCGCGCGCGGAAAGTTTATTGGCCTGAAAGGAAACTACTTCTTGGGGGTAGATGCTTTCTACCGGTCCTCGTTCTCGTCGAGCCCATCGCCTTCGAAATACCTGAACATCGAGGGCTATTCGCTGATCAATGGCCGGGTTGGATTCCGAGCGTCTACCGGCATCACCGTTTTCGTCTGGGGCCGGAATCTGTTCAACACCAATTACTTTGAGCAGTTACTGGCCGCTCCAGGAAGTGCGGGTCATTATGCCGGCATTGTCGGCGACCCACGTACGTATAGCGTTACGTTGCGTTACTCGTTCTAAGCCAGGTATAGTTATACGCAGTGCTGAACACAGACCCTGATTCTTATCGCTGGAAGGCTAGGCGATAGGATTCAGGGTCTGTGTTTAATAGGTGGTTGTTCGATGGCGTATCTTTGTCAGCCTTGTCTTTGTGAATGACCGGGCTTCTTATCCAACGAACGACACTTATGAAACAACTACTCCTTTTTCTGTACTTCACAATTTTGTGTAGTAGAGCTGCTCAGGCGCAGATTAAGATTGCGGGGCGGGTTACCGACGCAAAAAGTCAGCCGTTGGGTGGCGTAACCATTTCGATCCGGGGAACAGCAACGAGCGCGACAACCGATGCTGATGGCCAGTTCAATCTGGAAACCGCCGAATCGCTCCCTTTAACTCTACAGGCCTTTTTGGGCGGATACAGCCGACAGTCGGTTGCGGTACGTGGCTCTAATTTCAGAGCGGTAAACGTCAAACTTAGTGAAGAAGCTACCGTAACCGATGAAGCCGTTACGTTGCCAAGCCGGGTGTCTGAAGATATTCGAAAAGCGCCCGTAACCATCGAAAAGTTAGGTTTTCAGGAGTTCGCCAACTCGCCAGCCCTTACGCCGTTTGATGCACTCCAGTACGTTAAGGGCGTTGATCTGATAACGCAGAGCCTGCTGTTCAGGTCGGTAAACGCACGGGGTTTCGGCGCGAACAATAACAACCGGTTCTTGCAGCTTAACGATGGCATGGACAACCGGGCACCGGGTTTCGGATTTGGCTTTGGTTCAGTCACTGGCATTCCCGACCTCGACATTGAGAGTATGGAGTTAATGACGGGCGCGGGATCGGCCTTGTACGGACCCGATGCGCTTCAGGGCGTACTGTCGACAACCAGCAAGAGTCCGTTTACGTATCAGGGACTGAGCGCCCAGGTGAAAATCGGGGTTAATAATGTTGGTAAGACTAGTTCTGGAGCTAAAGCCTACTCAGACTACGCCATTCGCTACGCCAGGCAACTGGGTACCCGCTTTGCCTTTAAGGTTAATTTTCAGCGGATAACTGCTACGGATTTTATCGCCGATGATTACAGCGACCGCTCAACGCGCGCTCGTACTGGGTTTTTCAGTACAGACCCCGTTCGGGGCGGGGTAGCAACGGGAATTAGCTACGTGCCGAATAATAATTCGAACACAAATTTTGAGTACGATGGTGTCAATCGCTACGGCGACGATATCAATACCGGTGGGGCGTTTCTGTTTCCGGGCGATTATGCAAACTCGTTGTTACGGAATAAGCTGGTCACCCGCACCGGCTATACGGAGCTTGACGTACTCGGCAATAATGGGAAGGTGTTCAACAACCGCGCCGACGTATCGCTGCATTATAAGTTAACTAACACGATCGAAGCCTCCGTTGGGTGGTATTACGGGAATGGCAACTTTATTCGTACGGCCGAATTCCGGGAGTATTTTCCTGACTACCGACGTAATCAGTTCAAAGCCGAACTGCGTGGTGATCACTTTTTTCTGCGGGCGTATACCACGCAGCAGCGCGCCGAAGGCTGGAACATCGGCCAAACGGCACGAGCCATCAACAACACCTGGAAACCACTGGATCAATGGGCGTCTGAATTTGGATTAGCTTATTTCGACGGCGGGAAGAACGGGGGTATTGACCTGGCGCGTTCGGTAGCCGACAGAGGGCGTTACCTGCCGGGTTCGCCGGAGTTCAACCGGGTTCGGGATGCCTACGCGAATACGTTCAATACGAACTTTATTCCGGGCTCGACCACGAACCGGGGGTTACGCTTCCGCGACAATTCGGCATTGTGGCATTACGAGGGTATGTATGACTTTACGAAGCTGCTGCACGGAGCCGCTACCGTTATTGCCGGAGCCAGCCTACGCCATTACGCGCTGGCGTCGGGCGGAACGCTGTTTGTACGTCGCCCCGACGGGTCGGAATATACCATCAACGAAGTAGGCGCTTATGTGGAAGCTTCGAGATCGTTTTCGATTGGCGCGCTGTCGGTAAAACCTACCGTTTCTGCCCGGTACGACAAAAATCAGTATCTCAAAGGCATACTGACACCAAGGGCAGCGGCTGTGGTTAGTTCTGGTGTGCATAACCTGCGTGTGTCGTGGCAGTCCGCGTTCCATAATCCATCACCCCTGCAACTGTTTGGAGTACCGCCAATCGGGCAGGGAGGTGAAGTGGGGGGATTGCTACAGGCCTATAACGGGGCAGGACTGAATGCCAATCCGGGTTATTTGCAGGCTGAAGTAATGTCTTCTCCAGGCAACACGACCTTAACAGCACCCCAGGCGTTTGTAATTGACCCCACTCGGTTTACCGCCGAAACGCTTAAAACCTGGGAGATTGGGTATAAGGCGCTGGTGGCTGATCGGTTCTTCATCGATGCCTATTACTTTGCCAGCCGTTATTCCAATTTTATTACAACGCAACCGCTTAATCAACTGCTGATACCCGGCGGTGACCCTGCGGCTCTGTTAACACCGTCAAACTACCGGCCGTTGCTGGTAAACGTCAATAGTTCGAACGAAATTTTTGTCCGGGGAATCGGATTTGGCGTCGAATACAGTCTTGGTAAAGGGTACACGCTGCACGGGAACTATGCGTATCAGAACGGGTTAGTAACACTCCGCGATGCACGGGGAACTATCCTGAGCGATCGTTCGGGCAGACCCATTGTCAAACGAGAGATGAGTAGCCCGGAAGTGTCGCAGCAGGGACGTAACTACTTCAATTCGCCTAAGAACCGCTACAACATCGGCCTGAGCAATAGCCGGATAACGAACCGACTTGGGGCTACTGTTACGTATCGCTGGACAGACGAAACCTGGATAGAGCAGGGCACAACCCAGGGTGATGTATGGTTGCCCTCGTGGAGTAGCCTCGACGCACAAGTGTCGTACCGAGTCCCGTCGTTTAAGTCCGTGGTTAAGCTGGGCGGGACTAACCTGTTGAACCAGTATTACACCCAAGGGTACGGGTTAGCGCAAATTGGTGGCCTGTATTACGTGAGCATCACGTTTGATGAATTGATGCGGTAGCTGATTTTCGACGACCACCGTAATTCCTTCAATAGACGTAATCTGGTTGTAGCCTTATGGGATACTGGCCGGTTGTGTCTGGACAGCCTAATTTTCATTGGTACAAAGACCAGGTTAACATGATTTGGTAGTTTCATGAGTGACTTTAAATCCGCGATCATTTATCAGATTTATCCCCGGAGTTTCAACGATTCAAACGGCGATGGCGTAGGCGATCTGATGGGTATTATCCAGAAGCTCGATTACCTGCATGATCTGGGTGTCGACATACTTTGGCTTAGCCCTATATTCCAATCGCCCAACGCTGATAATGGGTACGATATCAGCGATTACGAAGCCATTATGACCGAATTCGGCGATATGGACGATTTCGATGAGCTGTTGGCTGGTGTGCACAAGCGCGGCATGAAGTTAATGCTGGATCTGGTCGTCAATCACAGCTCTGACGAACATCCGTGGTTTGTGGAGAGCCGTAAAAGCAAAGACAATCCGTATCGCGATTACTACATCTGGCGCCCTCCCGTTCCGATAGACCATCAATCAATTCAGGATCTATCGGAACAGAACAATCTGCCCAACGACTGGCTATCGATTTTCTCCGGCCCGGCCTGGACGTTCGATGAAGCAACGGGAGAGTATTACCTGCATTTATTTCTCGACAAACAGCCGGATTTAAACTGGGAGAATCCGAAGCTGCGGCAGGATGTCTACCAGATGATGCGCTTCTGGCTCGACAAAGGCGTAGATGGCTTCCGGATGGATGTGATTCCGTTTCTGTCAAAAGATCAGAGATTCCCTAATTATCCGTCTGGTCGGTTTGGTGATACGTCAGTCTATGCCAACGGTCCACGGATTCACGAGTTTTTGCGGGAAATGAATCGCGAAGTGCTGAGTCAGTACGACTGCATCAGCATCGGTGAGGGCGTGGGTATTTCGTCGGAACAGGCAAAGCTGTACGTGGGCGAAGATCGGCATGAACTAGACATGATCTATCATTTCGGCCACGCCATCCCACGCGATGAACATCATTTTTCTAAACCAGCGCGGGAGTATGCCTTGCTGGAATTGAAGCATATCTTCGATACGTGGGACCGCGCGATGGAGAACGAAGGCGATACGGGAGCGGGTTGGCAAAATATCTATTTTGGCAATCATGACAATCCGCGATGCGTATCCCGCTTCGGCGACGTAGCGAATTACCAGTACGAATCGGCTACCCTGCTGGCCACCGTTTTATTGACGCAACGCGGTACGCCAACCATTTATCAGGGCGACGAGATCGGTATGACCAATTGCCACTTCAACAGCATAACCGAGTTCAACGACGTATAGGTGCTTAACGCCTACAAAGCGCTGGTGGCAACCGGAAAAGTGTCCGAGTCGGCCTTTCTCGAATCGGTCAACTACATTGCCCGCGATCATGCCCGTACGCCCATGCAGTGGTATAATGGGCCGAATGCGGGTTTCACATCGGGCCGCCCCTGGCTCAAGGTAAATCCAAATTATACGCAAACCAACGTAGCGGATCAGCAGGTGCGGGATGATTCGATTCTTAGCTTTTACAAGCGACTCATTCGTTGGCGCAGGAAAACGCCCGTCATCTGGGAGGGTACGTATAAAGACTTGTCGCCCGATCATCCCTCGGTTTGGGTATATGAACGCACACTGGGCGAAGAGCGTATACTAGTGTTGGCTAACTTCTCGGACGGTGACGTGTACGTACCAGAACTTGAAGCCGGAGAAGTAGTTGTATCCAACTACGCTGGTTCTTCATTCTTACTACGACCCTACGAGTCAAGAATCCTGATTAGCTACACGTAATGGCTAGATTGCGGTACGCCGTCAGGGATATGTGTTAGCTTTTCATCTGTAATTCAATAGCTCGTGTTGATCAATAAATGATAACCATATTGAAATACACAAACCAGGTTCTGGCTTTCGCACTCGAACTATGTATGCTTTACATGCTAGGTGCCTGGGGATACGAAACGGGAGAGAGCAATGGCTGGAAGTACGTATTAGCCATTGGAGTACCTGCCATAGCGATAGTTTTATGGGGGTACTATGCAGCCCCTCGGTCAGACCATCGTCTTGTGTATCCCGATCTGTCGATGTTCAAGTTAGTACTGTTCGGTAGCACGGCGTTCGTATGGTATAAATCAGGCCATCATACATCAGCCATTGCATTTTTTGCACTAGTCCTATTGAGCGAAGCCATCGCTGTAACTTTCAAACAGTAGTTATTTGATTGATTCCCCTTGGTACCAGAAGGTATGTCCTGTTTCGAGTAGGGGACCTAGTGGAAGATTATCAGAAGAAATGATGCGGTAGATTTGCCATTACTATTGTGTATATTTGCACTATATGCATATCGGTGATTATAATGAACACTCCTCGAGCAACACCTATATCGGCAATTAAATCATACCAGCGCCCTGTATCAGATCTGATTCAGCAAGCTCGTAAGGGTGTACTACGTCGGCGAGTTGACGAGGTTGCCAGTTTGGTTGGCTTGACCGATAAAGAGATGGCGCATATTCTGAATATGTCCATTCGAGGATTGCACGGGAAACAGGCTGATGAATTGTTGACGCTGGCAGCCAGTGAGCGGTTGTTGTTACTCGAACGACTGATCCGACACGGGTTGGCGGTGTTCGATGGCCGAGCTGATCTGTTGAGTCGTTGGCTGCGCACGCCTTTGAATGAATTAGGTTACCGTGAAACGCCCGTTGAAGCCCAGCAGTCTGTGTCGGTGCGTGAAATGGGAAGTTTTCAGGAACCCAGGCCGACTTATGAACGCTCGTCTGCAACTGCCGAAACCCCCGCATCAGTTGTTTCTCAATCGCCCTTAGCCGTCCTCGATACAGTATCCGGGTTTTCATTGGTAGATGATGTGCTAGGCCGCATCGAATGGGGCATTGTTGGGTGATTACGCATGGAAGTTTATCGCATCAACAAAGAACCGTACCATACCGATCCGTTATCCGTTATTGGAAGTTATCGGCACGGAGGCCGCTGGAATCCCAAGGGTATTGGCATCCTATATACCAGCCGGACACCCGAATTGGCTTTACTCGAAACGCTGGTTCATTTACCTCCGCTTACGTTGCCTGAACTGCCCCGGCTCTGGCTTAGCACCATCCGCCTACCCGTCGATCTCGACAAGGCCATTTTCTGGCTTAACCCCAACCGATTACCACCCTACTGGCGAGCCGGCACCCTGGCCGAAACCCAAACTATCCTGACCGACTGGCTTCTCGATCCGTTTTCCCTGGCCATTGCTATTCCCTCAGCCATTATTGACACATCTTACAACCTGTTGCTGCACCCGCAACACCCGGCGTTCGCTCAGGTGGAGGTAGTTGCCCAGCGTCCGCTACCGTTGGATGGTCGGTTGTTGAGACAATGAATGGGCTAATTTTGTAGGTTTGGTGAACGAACGGATGATAACAATACGAACCGACCTTATAACTATAGAGCTTAAAGCGTAGGGCAGGAAACCATTGACACAGGGAGGGGTTTGATGTTACGGACGAAAGATTGTGTTGTTGTGATAATCAAGATAGGTTGCGGAAGGCTTGTTGAGGGCTAACTCTGGCAAGATGATTAGCTGTTTACCATGGTATTGATAATACTCTCGGCCGTTGTTAAACTCTTCCCTAATACGTTTACTTACTTCAACTCTGTAATCAGGCGTAACTGTTATATAACCGTCGTCGAATAATTTGTGCATGTCCGAGCGTAGTAGCAAACCGTTGGCTATTTGATTCGGACCCGATTCCGAGAACGGTTTAATGTGAGCCGCTTCCAGCACAGGCAATGTTTTCTCACCCGTAATTGAGCATCGTTTTTGGTAAGCATCGATTACAGAGAGCCGGAAAGCTCCCTGCCCGATTCTTACTTTCTTTAATACTGAGTTCCCATAATGTGGCTCTTCTTCATCTACTAAAAATGACTCTTGCTTTCCAGGAACCGTTGTGAGATAGTTAGTAAGCGTCGTCTCGACCTGTTTCCATAAACCTGCTCCAGTGCTGTTACTTGAATTATATTTCTTGCCTTGTACAATGCTGTTAGCCCAATCTTCTGGCACTGGTATCCAGTCCTCCCTGCGAAAAAATATAGGATTAGTTAAGGCAATGCAACCAATAACTGGATTACGTTCCAACGTTTTGCGATATGTCTGAATTACAGCCCGAAATTCTTCTATAGAATCAAATCCGTTACGTGATTCAAATGCATCCCAAGCTAGCGACAGTGGTAGTTGGCTTTGAGCCGCGAAGAAGCCAAGTCCTCCAATAGCATTATACGGATGTTTCAACTTGAATAGAAAAGCACCGCCCGGCTTAAGTGCACGAAATGCGCTCTTACCACCGGGTTGCCAAAAATTAACGTCTTCCGGAGCACGGTTGCTTAGAAAGTTGTACCAACGCCAGTCTGTTACGCCGAGATAATAATCCATACAAGTAAAATAGGGAGTACAAGATAATTCAGAGTGGCATTACCCGAAAAAATATCTGTGTGATTACCTAATTTACTCCAGGAATCAACACGGGCACAAACGTAGGCCGTTCCCGCTTCTTCGACGCTTGCTCATATGCATAGCCCAAGGCGAGTAACGGCCCTTCCTGGTAGGCACTGGCGATGAAGGAGAAGCCGACCGGTAGGCCGTGAACGTTTCCCATCGGGACGGTCAGGTGCGGGTAACCGGCCATGGCGGCTGGTTGGCAGAAGTAAAAGCCGGTGTCGTAGTCGCCGTTGATGAGATCGATGCAACCCGCAAAGCCAATGCTCGTTCCGACGATGGCATCCAGCTTGTTTGCCGCCATGAGCTGGTCGATACGTTGGCGCCAGGTTCGTGTTTTGGCCAGTGCATCGGTGTACTCTTTACTGGTTAAGTCGCCTTTGGCTTCGCTGCTTTCGAGGGTTTCCTGTTTGAAGAATGGCATGGCCTTGGCCTCATTCTGCTTGTTAAAAGCAATCACGTCGGCCAGCGATTTAACCTTCGCGTTGGCTGTAGACAGGTAGCGATTTAGGCCGTCTTTGAACTCGTATTGCAGCATGGTAAACTCGGCTCCGCCCGTTTCGCCAAGCCCTTTCATCAGTTCAATCTCGACAACCGTAGCGCCCTGCTTTTTCAATACCCCTATAGCCTCTTTGTAGAGGCCAACGACGGCTTCGTGCCCTTTCAAGAATGATTTTTCGACGCCAATACGCTTGCCACGTAAGGCATCGGCTTTCAAAAATTGGGTGTAATCGGTCGCGCTCTTACCACCACTTTCTAACGTAACGGTATCGGCCGGATCGACGCCCGCCAGCGCACTCAGCAAAATGGCGGCATCGGTTACGGTACGTGTCATTGGTCCGGCGGTGTCCTGTGTCTTCGAGATGGGAATGATGCCGCTGCGACTAACCAGCCCCACTGTTGGCTTGAGACCAACCAGCCCAGAGTGTGACGACGGAGCAATGATAGAGCCATCGGTTTCGGTGCCTACCGCTACGGCACATAAATTAGCGGATGCCGCCGAGCCGGAACCTGAACTGGAGCCGCTTGGATTCCGGTCTAGTACGTACGGATTGCGCGTTTGTCCACCCCGGCTGCTCCAGCCACTGCTCGACCGGGTTGAGCGAAAGTTTGCCCACTCGCTCAGGTTGGTTTTACCCAATATGACGGCTCCGGCTTTCCGTAACTGAGCAACGATAAACGCATCTTTTGCTGCTTTATGACCCTCTAAGGCCAATGAGCCAGCGGTAGTCATCATCTGGTCACCCGTGTCGATGTTGTCTTTGACAAGTACCGGAATGCCGTGCATGGGGCCGCGTACCTTACCGGCTTTGCGTTCCTCGTCCATGGCTTTGGCAATTTTCAGGGCGTCGGGGTTGACTTCAATTACCGCGTTCAAACCAGGGCCTTTCTTGTCGATGGCCTCAATACGGTCGAGGTAGAGTTGCGTAATCTCTTCTGACGTGTACTCACCCGACTGCATCTTCTTTTGCAGATCGGAGACGGTTAGCTCACTAAGGGCGAATGTATCGTCAAAGTGGGTGGAGTTATCGGTTGACTCGGCTGCTTTAGGCGATGAGCAGGCGGCTGTTGCCAAAGAAGTTGCGGATACGGAAACGACTGAACTGTGCTTGATGAAGCTCCGTCTGTTCATAAGAAGTGAATGTAGGCTAAATGGATTAGGTTAACTGGCCATTAAGTTAAGCGGGCATTCACATAAGGTCATTCAAATCACCGACAAAAGTATCACTCCTGAGCTATCCGACGCTGACGTATCTTGTCATTCTCAACAACCGTATGCATATTGTCGATTAAGTACCCTTCTTTCAATATATTCATCAGGATATACGCCGGTTCGTCGGCAGCAATATTGGCTAATCGAAAGTAAACAACGCCGGGTGGGCGATAACCCTATTTGAAGATTAGCGTTCCATAATCACCGTCGAACGTCAGGATGATTCGCTGTTCAGCAATAGCAAAACCGGTGACGTCTGCATCGGTGACACTCGGCCGTTCCAGCAAAAATTCAACGGATAGTCTTGTTCCTTTAATGGTTGATTTCCCCGACAAGACCTCTTCATTTGCAACTATGTACTCCTGCCAGTTCATGTAGCACGTATTTTTACAAAGGTAGTGAATGCATTATAAACAGCATCTACTCACTTACGAAGCCGTCAGTTCATTCTAGGCACCGCCTAGACAACATTGATATATTTATTCCACAAAGTGCCAGCACACACCGGCCAGATCAATCAGGTTTACTTCGCGGCCGTAGGGTTGATTGATAGGCTTGCTTACCCGGATACCGAATTTCTCGGCGAGTTGTTTTTCCGTTACGTCCCAATAGAATTCATCCGCATTGGTGATACGTACACTAAGCATGAGGTTCTCGGCAAAGCTCACGTTATCATACTGCTGTAGTATAAATTTACAGCCGTCGCGTTCAAAACCGGCCATGCCATCCGCTTCCCAGTTTAGTTGGAAGCCCAGGGCCTGAAACAGTTGCTTCGAGCTTTCATAGTCGCTACCGGAAGGAATAAATGGCTCAATCGAAAGGAACTTCATAAGAAAAAGGAATAGGAATAGTCTACTTTTATTACGCCAAAGCGCCCTGAAACAGTTGCAGTCGCTCACGTAGGGTGTAGCTGCTAATCTCAGGGTTCCAGCCACCCCGTACGCTGATTGAGAATGCCCGCACTTCCGGCGTTAAAGTCGCGTATTTGTCCAGAGCTTTGTACCAAACGGTGCGATCGCGGTAAGGAGCCAATAAGGCCCGCGCCTGGCTTAACGCCCGGTGCTGCCGGGGCGACCAGATAGGCCGTTGTTTGTAGGCCTCTCCCTGTCCGTTGAGCAGGTCGGGTAACGAGTGCGGAGGGCACAGGGGTAACAACTCCGTCAGGAGATACAACCCCAGCTCTACATTAAGCAGACGGTTTGTCACCATACCCGGTAAAGCGTAACGGTGGCGCAGGCGAGTCGCCAGCGGCTCCTGCCAGCGCATCAGGCTGGTCAGGGCCGGGCGGGCGGTGGCACGAGCGGAAGTCATTACAGTGTTCATTTGTCTTTGTTGTTTACTGTCAGCAGTTGGATTGAATCCCGATACGTCGGGCCGTTGTATGCTGTTGTTATGTCAAAGATCTCACTTGATGAACGTAATTTTTTTACGTTGTTCTCTTTGCGTAAAAAATATTTTTCACTGCTTTTCCCACCCGCTCTTTATTGCGGTAAGGCCGGTAGGGTAGGGAAGTAATAAACCCGGAACAGACCGTTGTCATTGATGGCCCAATCCTCTTCCAGGGCCACGACGAATAACCACTTCGAGACTTCGGCCTGATAGGCCTGATACCCCCGGTTCCGCAGAAACTGCTTGACAATAAGTGTCGATGTGCTGCCCTCGGCCAGGATTAAGGTGGTAGCGGCCATGCGTACAGCCGATGGGGTGATTTGTTTGAGTGCTGCGTTCATCTCAGACTTTAATTTTAACCATGTACCGGATTGTCGACTGGGCCGGGTTGTAAACAATAAATTCGTTTTTAAGCAGGCTCACACCTCGTTGGGCAAACACGGAATTGTACTCAGCGTCGATTTGTCTCAGCCGATCGGCATCGAGTTGCGTATGCCAGTTTGCGTGCTGTTTCACTACCAATTGCGTTCCGACGTGCACTTCGTAAATGGCCAGGTAGCCTTCGCGTTGCATACCTCTAGCCCAGGATGATCCATGCAGCGAGGTGTAGTTTAATGACTTGCTGAACTGATCTGCAAAGTAGATGCCATACCCAAACATCTTGCCGGTAATCACGGCATTAGCGGGTCGCAGCACCAGCCCTGTCTTCAAAATTGAAAGCCAGTTTTCGCTTCGGCTGCCATGCCAGAGTAACTGTGTTTTTCGGTTCGTTTGCTGGCTTACATAGGCGTCGAAAGCGGCCTGTGTATTAGCTTGCCTGACGCTGAAAGCCGCGTCGAATTTATTGACATCGGCACCCATCATGCGCTTTATCAGGGACAGTGCGCGCTCATCGGTAACGGGCTCCATAGTCAGATTCAGGGATTCCAGCAGCGATGGCGGAGCCTGGTCGGGGGTGTCGTTTGCTTGAGTAAGCTCTACCTGCCCCCGCATCACGTCGAGGGTGTCCTGCTCGCTGGCGAGTCGGTCGCGCAAGGGCTGCAGATCGTCGGTCGACTGGGGCGTCTGCAACACCAGATGCTCGTTGACCTTGCCCATTTTGCGCGGTATGGTCTTGAACAGGTCGAGTAGCTTATGGTTGTACGTATCAATATCTACGCCAATGGCTACGAGTGCTGCTAATTCGTCGAGCAGTCGCTGGGCCGTTTCCACCTGTTTGCGAGTTACTTGCTGGGCGGTTACGACGTAGTTCTGGAGGATTGAGCGATTGGCCAGTTCCAGTAGTCGGGTCATCAGCCCACGTACGGCGACATTGTCGATGGTACTGGCATCAGTAGCCGTTGTTGACTTCGCGAAGAGATGGGTCTGGTCTACGTAGCCTTTCGCCACTTTCTCACGAAACTTTTTATCCCACTGCGCCAGCGGATAAGTTGCCGTACTGTGCGTGCCGCCCACCCGGCCATACTGCACAGTGAACGTACCATTATCATTCTCGCGCATCTCATAAAACTTATTGTTGTTTTCGGCCGTCACCATAATCAGCTTGGCCACCCGCCCCGGCGGAGTCGATAAGGTACCGGACTGGGAAACAGGTTTAGAAATAGGTTTGGGTTTAGGAAGGTCAGATGAGAGCTGAATCTTTTTTAACGCAACCGCGGGATTCATTACGTTGGTAAGCTGCTGTAATAGACCGGTAAACATGGGTACGCTACGCTTAAATACTTAAAAAAAGAAAGAAAGGATCAGGCCACAGTTTGCCGCAACGTAATGATTCGATTTCGGAAGAAACCAACCGTTTTCTCGCTAAAGCGGCTGCGGTCGGTGCTGATGTCGTAGGCTTGTAAACGCTCAGGAATGGTCACGTACGCGTCGAGCAGGGCATTCCAGATGGTGCATTGCTGGACGTGGCTGAGCATAGTCCGTCCGCGGTTCAGCAGGCGGAGTTGCTTTGGAGTCCAGGTCGGACGGTCCAGAAATGAGCTGCCTTTATCGACCAGCAAATTGGGTAAGGCGTCGGGTGGCGCTGTCGGCAGGAGTTGTGAAAGCAGAAACAACCCTAATTCAACGTCCAGAAGCTGCTGAGCCGATAACGCAGTGCGTTTTGTGGGGCGTTGAGCCGGTATGGTTGACCGCTGAGCGGTTGGGTACAAGGGCCGTAACGTGTTCTGTGGCTGGGTCTGAAATAGCGTGTTCATTAGTATCGTTGTTTAAAATTCACAGAACAAAGTTCTACCCGGCAAAACGTAATCTTTTTCCGTTCTTCTTTTATTGCGAAAATATTTTCGTGATGTTTGTCATTCCGACCGGCGTACCGGTTGGAATGACAAACACTGACAGCACCCATTGCCCCTTTCCTTATGCCCATCACTCGTTCTGCCTTTCAGCGTTATCGGTTAATTGATGAGATCATCAGCCGCTATCCTCGCCAGTTTTCCAAGCAGAAGCTGTTTGAGTTGTGCCGCGATAAGTGCGGCATCCGGTCGGTTTCGTCGCTGGAGAAAGACATTCAACGGCTGCGTGAGGACCACGACGCACCCATTGCTTACTGCAAGCGACGTAACGGCTACTACTATACCGACCCGCAGTTTCGGCTGCTGAGGCTGATGCTCTCGCCCGACGATATGGAAGCCATGGAGCAGGCCAGTGAGGTCTTAGCCGCAACACAAGGCGCATCGGTAGCTAATGAGCTGGATAATGCCTTACAACGCGTGCGGCAAAGTCTGGACATTATTCGCGAAGTAAAGCGCGACACGGGCGCGGATGCTGGCCCGGTCCGGCGGGTTGTATACGTAGAGGAGAAGATTTTGGGTGGTAATCGGCAATACGTACCGGTGCTGATCCGGGCGGTAAACCAGAATCGACAAGTCGCGTTTCGGTACAGCAAGCACGAAAATCCGATACCCGATCAGGAACGGCCAAAGCTCCGTATTCTGCACCCGATCCTGTTACGTGAAGTGTGGGACAGCTGGTACGTAATTGGGTACGACGCCCCCAGCGGCCGCGAAAAAACGTTTGCCCTCGACCGGATGAGCGACCTCGAAATACTGGACGACCCCTGCGATGTGCCACCCAATATTCTGACCAACGTAAGCGAGTTATTCGAGCACATTTACGGCATTACCGACAGCAGCGGACCCGTCGAAGAGATTATTCTGTCGTTCTCCCCTTTGTTTGGTCGATACGTGAAAGCGAAACCGATCCACCAAACTCAGGAGGTCATCAGCGATACCGACACCGAATGCCTGATTCGACTACGTTTAGCCCCAAACCGTGATTTGCTGATGCACCTGCGGAGCTACGGTGAACATCTGAACGTCTTACAACCGCAAAGCTTAGTCCAGGAGATGGCCGAGTCGTTACGTGCCACGTTAGCAAAGTATAGCTACTGAATGGACAAGTGATTTCGTTCTGTTCTCTGGGATTTATTCAAACACCATGCACACCTTCACTGCCCTTCTACAACGCTTCGGTGAAAAAGGCGAAAAAACCGGCCGGGCCACGCTTGGCTGGACATACATCGATATTCCGCTCGATATCACCGAATCCCTCAAACCTGGTCAGAAAACGGCCTTTCGCGTAAAGGGAACGCTGGATAATCACCCAATTGAGCAGGTCGCTTTAGTGCCAATGGGCGAAGGACGATTTATTCTGGCCGTTAATGCGGCCATGCGTCGGGGAATTCGAAAAGAAGAAGGAGCCAGCGTTCGGGTTAGTATCGACGTTGACGATTCGCCCATGCCGGTATCCGCTGATCTGATGGCGTGTCTGGAAGACGACCCCAGGGCACTCGACTTCTTCAACGGGCTGACCAAAGGCCACCAGAATTATTTCTCTAACTGGATCGAAAGCGCCAAGACCGTTGAGACCAAAACGAAACGTATTACGCAGGCCGTAACGGGCCTATCTTTAGGAATGGAATACCCGGAAATGATTCGGTATTTCAAGAGGAAGCAGTTGTAGCACATTCGGCCCACGTTTGGCTTTATCCTGCTTACGTTGGTTTAACTGGCGGATGTATGGATTGCCCCCAGTTTTGCAGTTCGTCAGTTGACCACAGACTTGGGAAAAACACGCGTTGCTGTTGAACAGGCGGCAGATACGATTGCCAGTTGGTGCCACCTGTTGCTTTAATATCTTCGGGTTCTTTGTGCAGGTATTGAACCGCCGAGCGGAGGTGAACTAATTTCCAGCGGACGTTTACCCGCCAATCGTACTCCCGCAGGGCCGCAATTAACTCGTCAGTGGCCAAACCCGTCTGGTCTAACTGCTTATACCGCCGGTATAGGTTTTTGAGCTTGTAGACTTCAGCTAATCGAACCAACTGGTCGCCATAATGCTGGTCGAACTGTCGGAGGGTTAACGTTTTCTGCTGCGTAGCTAACTCGGTTGCACCCCGTTTCCAGTAAATAAAATCATACAGCTCGGCAATGGGCTTGTGATCTGTCGATGTATCTGGCGCAACGACCAGATTAATAAAGTCTGTAGAGACGATCTCTATCTCTCGGAACTGAACAGATTGAAAGCCGCTGGAGGGCAGGAGGGCCATTCGAAATTTCAGGAATTGCTCCCGCTCCATACCCGTAACCATAATGCTGAATGACTGCTCCAGTAAGTCGAAGTAGCGGTTGACGCGGCCCATCCGCTCCGCGAAGAACGGTGCTGTCAATGGCTGGGTATCGGCAATCTGGGCAATCTCGTGCAGGATCAACTTGAAATACAATTCGGTGATCTGATGATACGTAATAAAGATCAGTTCATCAGGATAGGTGGTTTTGGGCGTCTGTAACGACAGCAGCGTTTCGAGGTGAACGTAATCCCAATACGTGAGGTAATCCGCTTGCAGCAACCCTTCGAGGTAAGAGGCCATGTCCTGGCCCATGGCCGCAAATTTCTGTTCCAGTTGATTGAGTTTGTCAGCTATGGATTCGTGCATATAGGTGTTGACCGAAGTGTAAATTGACTACAGTTTCTTTTCGTTCTTTGTACCCAAATGTCCAGACAATGACTTTAGAAAACAAAACGGTTATCATTTCCGGTGCCTCGCGTGGGATCGGTCGGGCTACGGCTCTGCTATTAGCTCAGCATGGTGCAAGCGTAGTTGTTACGGCCCGCAATGTCATTGAGCTCAGGCAGGTTGAAGCTGACGGTCAGGGTAAGGTTGTTGCCATACCGGGCGACGTGACGAGCGAAGTCGATATGCAACGTGTTGTGCAGGCGGCTCTGGATCGTTTCGGGCGCATCGACATTGTCATCAATAACGCAGGTTATGGCGTCTTCAAGAACGTAGATGAGATTTCCGTCGATGAATGGGATAACCTCATGGCAACGAACGTGAAGGGTACGTTCTTACTCACCAAAGCTGCGTTGCCTACCCTGAAAGCGCAGGGATCGGGGCATATCGTGGTCGTGGCTTCGGACGTAGCGAAACGAACATTTGCCGGTGGTTCGCTTTATACGGCTAGTAAATACGCCCAGGAAGCGTTTATGGGCGCGTTACGTAAGGAAGTTCGGCCGTTTGGCATCAAGGTAACGGGTGTGTATTCAGGCTTGGTCGACTCCCATTTTCACGAAAAAGGACATGGCCACGATACCTCGAAAAACTGGCTCAAAAACGAAGATATGGCCGAATCGATGCTCTTCATCGTCAGCCGCCCCGCCCACGTTGTCATCGACGAGTTCATGGTTCACCCGCTGGAGCAGGAGTATTAAAGTGATATGAATAGCTGCCAAACGATTCTGCCCCTTCTCTAGGAACCGGACAGAATCGTTTGGCATTCTTTTTACAACGTGTATTTCAGTGCCAGATTCACGATGCGACCTTCGAGTGGTGCCCAGACAGGGCGGAAGGTGGGTTGTGAGATGGGGCCGGTGACGACGGTTTCGTAATTCGCTTGTTTAATATTGAAGAGGTTTTCGGCATTCAGCACCAGCCGCCAGTGTTCGTTGTAATGATACTCCGCAGCTCCGGCGAAGAACCAGTAGTTCGGTACGCGCTGATTGTTATAGAGGTATTGGGTGCCAACTAAAGCGCTTTCAACCCCGAAACGAAAATGCTCGTTCTCCCAGGCCAGTGTCGTCGAGAATTTGTCCTGCGGGGCAAGTGGTAAATAGGTATTGTCAACGCCCGTGTGTTGTGATAAGGTATGGTTATAGCCCAAATACAGTTCATAATCGTTGTATTCCAGCCGGACGTAGGTGTCCATTCCGACGCTGAATATATTGTAAAGAGCATTCGCAAGTTGGGTATACGCGCCTAATGAACTCGAAGTGCTGGCAAATGTGGCAACCACCGGCGAGTTGATGTACGTGTAATAAAACGCCTGATCGACCTGTATCGAAAGCCCGCTTTCGAATGACTTCGAATAGGCGATGTCCATATTTGCTCCAACAGACCGCTCGACTTTAACGGCATTCACATCAATCGGCAGTAGCCGCGCTGGAATCAGGCTGACGTTTAACTGACCGGGTGTTTGGTTCACAAATAGGTTTGGCGTTTTATAACCCGTTCCTACACTCACGCGCACCGTCCAGGGGGCGGACGGCTTGATTTTGACCGACAGCCGGGGTAAAAGAAAGTTGCCAAATGTATAGGGGTGATCAAACCGTAACCCCGCTTGTAATGATACTTTCCCGGCCAGTTGCCAGTCGTCCTGCACAAACGCGCCCAGCGTTTGGTAGGTATAATCCACAAGACGGGTGCTATCAGCTCCTTTGCGGAAGGACTCAACGGTTACGTTACCCCCCGCAATAAGCTGGTGCTTGCCAAACTGAATCAGATCATTTGCTTCCAGATACACCGACGATTGGCGTCCTTTGGAATATTTACCATAATCCGTATTCTGGCGATTGAAGGCACTAAATGCACCTTTAAAGGTAATCGTGTTCGATTCCGATGTGTTATGGCTGGCGTTAAAATCAATCGTGTGGCGTCTCAGGGCCGTTGTGTTCTGGTAAGCATTCGACGGATTTGGCTCATCGCCGTCGACGGCGGCCAACCATCCACCAGCGCGATGTTCATTAGTGAAAGTATAGCCAACATTCAACCGCGTGCGATCCGACGGATTCCAGAAAAAACGAGGATGCAGATTGAGTTGCCGAATCATCGGACTGTCCGTGAAGCCATCGCTCGTTACGTCCACAGCCTGCTGGTTGGTATAGCCCGCAAACAAGGTCAGGCTAGTTTTACCGTAGTTCTGAGAGTAATAGGCATTGCTATTGCTTTCTTTCAAACCCGAACGATTCACAAGAACCGTAAATTCGGGTTTGGTAGATGTCGGCGTTTTAGACACAATATTGATCAACCCGCCAATAGCGCCCCCGCCGTATAGGGTAGACACGGAGCCTTTAACGACCTCAATCTGCTTCAGGTCGAGGGGCGGAATTTGCAAGACGCCCAGATTGCCGGAAAACCCTTCGTAAAGCGGCAGACCGTCCCGTAGAATCTGCGTGTATTTAGGATCAAGGCCCTGCATCCGAAGGGCCTGATTGCCATTAACCGCCGACGTGCGCTGAACGTGAATAATTGAAATGTCGCCCAGAATACTGCTGACGTTTCCCGGTACGACAGCGCTCTCTTCGTCCATATCTTCCTGGCCTAACACTTCTACTTTAATGGGCAGGTCTTCAATACGGGAGTTTGTACGGGTAGCCGTTACCGTCACTTCCTCCAGGGATTCATCCTGGCTGTGCAGCTTAATTGTAAGGGTGTCGGCACTAGCTGTAAGCGGGACTAGGGAGGTTTCATAACCTACGGCGCTAATGGTAAGCGTTTTAATGTCTGCGGGTAGATTAGCTAATTCAGCCAGGCCGTTGACATTCGTAACGGCCCCAATACTAGGTTTTGTCGCTGTCCGGACCGTGGCACCAACAACCGGTTCGTGCGAAAGACTATCTTCGACCCGGATGCGCAGAGATCTCTGGGCAAATACTGGTGTTATCGCTAAGGTTAGCAGGAAGGCAAGAAAGGCCGTCTTCATCATTTATTGGATTTCGCCGTAAGACTAATCACAAAATGTGAAGAGAATCTGAAGAAGCCTCGATTACGGGCACTAACCATTTTGAGCCGTTGAAATCCATTGCCGGCTGTCATTTGTTTGTTCAGGAAACCAGCGAATGACAACGTAAATATAGAGAAGCTGCCTGGCTGGATTACCTCCTAATGCTTGGTGTTTTGCTGGGTTTTTATTGGGTACTGCATGGCCTGTTTTATACTCTGTATGGCACTCCCCAACAAAAGCGCGATTACCCGCTCGGGATCGTACTTGGCTTGCCGCTGGCGGTTTTCTGTCTTCTCGTGCACTTATTAGTTCGGCGAGCTACAAACTACAGGGTGCTCTACATCTGGATTATTGAGTCAATACTGGCCGGGCTTGTTGCGTATATATTTAGCCGATCGTAAAGGATAATAAGCCTGTTATGGATAAAAAACAATCTGTCAAGCTGGCTCGCGCTGTTGACACTGGGCGTGGTGGTAGCCAGTGCAGTGTTTCAAATCAGGATTGAACGGTCGAACGTAGCCCTAGTCGGAAGCTATGTATTCGCTCGTTCGTATCGTATCTGTAGGCGAGTGGCAACTGATACTGATCCGCAATTTGCTTCACCAGAGCCAGACCCAGTCCCGTTGAATCGGGATTGCCAGGGTGCTTCACAAACCGGTTGAACAGCTGGCTATCAGCGAAGGGCAACGGCTCACCGGTGTTATAGATAATCAATTCGTCGGATGTCAGTGAAAGGCCTGCGCAGCCCTTTGGTTTACCGTGACGGGCCGCATTCTTCAGCAAGTTCGTCAACAAGATACCCGCCAGTTGCCGGTTTATTCGTAAATGAACATCGGGGCTAATCGATTGCTCAAGCCGTATGTGTTTATGTTGGAAGAACGGCTCATACTCGTCGGCGTATTGGTTCAGCAAGCTGCTTAAGTTAAGGTCGTCGGCGCCGGCGAATTGGTTGTTTTCCACCTGGGTGAGCAGTAGCAGAGATCGGTTTAGCTGACTCAGCCGACTAAGCGCATGGGTAGCATGCTGAAGGTGTTCCCAATCGGTTTCGCTTAATCGATCCGATTGCATAAGCAGTTCCAGTTCGGCCAGGGCAATAGCCAGCGGTGTCTGCAGTTCATGGGAGGCATTCTCCGTGAACTGTTTTTGCAGTTGATACTGGAGACGTAGCTTGTGCGTTAATTCGCCTAATGACTGGCCTAGCAGTTTAAATTCCCGTACACGACTGGTGGGAAAGGCCAGGTCGGTGGGCTGATCAAGTCGAAAGCTGCTGAACTTGCCGATGATTCCGTAAAACGGTTTCCATAATCGCTGGGCCAGTGCTAATCCAATCACTACAGACAAAGCCATCAAGCCTAAAAAGCCGAAAATAACACCCCCGGCCATAATTCGGGTTAACTCGTTAAATTCATAATACGGTTGACGTATGGTTACCAGGTAGGTCTGTGCCCCTACCGATACGGTAGCCTGAAGTTGGCGGATCTGCTCTTCAGAATTTAGCGAATCGCGCAGGAACACATCCGAAAACACAGGCTGGCTTGAGGCTGATCCTGTAATACGTTCAACGCGTGGGTTGTCATCCCAACCCATAAACAAGGGTGTAGCAGGTGGTTGTTGATGGAGTCGTTTTTCTGTTTGTCCAAATTGATTGAACAGGATTTCATCCACTTCATGCCGTATGGTTCGATAAATGAGCGCATAGAAGACTACCGCGCCAAGTAGTGCAACAATCAATGCTGAAAGCAGCAGATAGCGGGCAGTTTGGCCAAGTAAACTCATGGTGTCATCCGAGTCGAAAAGACGTATCCCGCACCATAGCGTGTCTGAATGTAATCGGGGCAACCGGCGGTAATCAATTTCCGGCGTACGTTTTTGACGTGCGTGTAGAGGAACTCGTGCGAGTCGGCGGCATCCATGGCATCGCCCCACACATGCTCTGCAATGGCTGCCTTGGACAGAAGTCGCTCAGCATTCGTAACCAGAAAAAGTAGTAGCTCATATTCTTTGCCTGTGAGCTTTAGATCGACGTCGTGAATGCATACGCGCTGCTGGTCGGGCCATAGGGTGAGGTGGCCAGCATCGACGCGTGCCTGACCGCCGAACAATCGACGCCGTAATACAGACCGAAGCCTGGCGTTCAGTTCCGGTAAGTGAAAGGGCTTGGTGAGATAGTCATCGGCACCGGCATCCAGGCCTGTGAGTTTGTCGGCCAGGGCATCTTTTGCCGTGACAACAATAATACCGGACTGAGAGCGCTGGTGTTTCAGATCGCGTACTAAATCCAGACCGTTACCGTCGGGTAGCATTAAATCGATCACGACACAGTCGTAGTCATAATCATGAGCCTTTTCAGATGCCTGCTGGTAGGTAGCTGCCGTCGTTACCGTGAAGCCTTCACCTCCCAGGTACTGCTGCACGGCTGCCTGTAACGCTGGCTCATCTTCAACTAAAAGGATTTTCATAATGTACAATTTACCGTTCGCAAGTTACGGTTAACAGGTTGATACTAAGCTGCGAACGGTAAATTGCTATGTTTCTACTGGCTCCACTCAGTTGGCGTCCGGTCCCAGCGGTGGCCTTTTAGCTCCTCCAGAAGAGGCTGGGATAGGCCTTGTCCGTCGGAAACAGCGGTGTTGGCTTCGACGTTACGTAGTTGTCGCATGCCGGGAATGGTCGTGTGTACGTCGGGGTTGCTCAGGATAAAGCGCAGCGCCATTTCGGGCATGGTCATGCTTTCCGGAATTAACGGCTTAAGAGCATCGGCATGGTCGACGCTGCTGTTCAGATTCTCGGGTACGAAATACGTCGAGCGCCAGTCGTCGGCCGGGAAGGTCGTTTCCTTCGTAAACGTACCGGTCAGCGTTCCTTCGTCGAAGGGGACGCGGGCAATAACGCCCAGGTTCAGTTCGCGGCAGAGGGGAAACAGGTTGTCTTCCGGATTCTGATCGAAAATATTGTAGATTACCTGCACCGCGTCGATCAGGCCGGTACGTAACGTAGCGAGGCTGTTGTCGGGCTCCCAGCGGTTTACCGATATTCCCCAGGCCTGCACTTTGCCCTGCTCCGTTAGTTTCGTAATGGCTTCTTTCCAGTCATCGCGAGTCGCCCAGGCATCTTCCCAGACGTGAAACTGCATCAGGTCAATGGTGTCGACGGCCAGGTTTTTCAGGCTTTTTTCGGTGTACTCGACAATATAATCCGCCGGAAACACATCGTCCAGCTGAAATTCTGGTCTGGAAGGCCACTGGCGGTTCTTGGGGGGAATCTTGGTGGCTGCGTACAGCTTTTTGCCGGCGTTACGTTTCAGGAGTTCGCCCAGAATCTGTTCACTCAGACCTTCGCCGTAGCCCCAGGCCGTGTCGAAGAAATTACAGCCGCGCTCAACGGCAAGGTCCAGGGCTTTCTCAATCGTATCCCGTTCTGAGCCAGTCCAGCCCGCCAGGCCCCACATGCCATAGCCAATTTCGGAAATTTCCCAGCCGGTGCGGCCAAACGTACGGTATTCCATTCGATAAGTAATAAAGGGTTATGATTTTCGTGTTGCCGTTGTTTGTAACAACTGTACACTTGAAACCACAAACATAAAACTTAGTTTTTTATGCTCGTTCGCATTGTTCGTATGACCTTTCCGGAAGATAAACTTTCCGATTTTCATACCATTTTCGATAATTCCAAGCACCACATCCGGGCGTTTCCCGGTAACCATCACCTCGAACTGCTGCGCGATCCGGATCATCCGAACGTCCGGATGACGTACAGTTTATGGGACTCGGCTCAGGCCCTGGAAGCGTATCGACAAAGCGAGCTGTTCCGCACCACCTGGGCGGCTACCAAACGGTTGTTTGCCGACAAAGCCATTGCTTTTTCGGGCAATACACTTGAGGTAGTGGACCAATCGGGTTAATAGGTAAAAATACGGTTTGCCCGGCTTTCTGAGTTATACGTTTGTCGCCCCTTAGCACTTATGAAACGCTGGCTCTTATATGGGTTGTTGATTAGCTGCTTGGTCGGGTGGTGCGCTGTCGATGCGCTAGGGCAAACAACGACCACGAGACTCACGGGGCACGTAACGGATGCCGCGACGGGAAAACCCCTGCCCTTCGCCAACGTCTACCTGAACAACACCACCCAGGGAGCCGCTACGGACGAACAAGGGAAATTTATGCTTCCAGCTGTACAACTGGGTACGGTTGATGTGGTCGCTTCTTTTCTGGGCTACGAGACCGAGCGACGCACGGTACGCATCGACGACGCACAGCCTACACCCATACACTTTGCTCTCAAACCCAACAACCAGGTGCTGGCCGACGTAACGGTGAAGGCCCGCAAGAAAGATAAGGTCTGGGAGCGGCAGTTGCGGGAGTTTAAACGATACATGCTCGGCGATCTCTACGGAAATCAATGCCTCCTGGTCAATAGTTACGTACTTGAGTTTACGGAGAGAGAGGGCCGCCTGACAGCGACGGCCAGTGAACCGCTGACCATCGAAAACCAGGCGATGGGGTATCGGCTCTTTTACGATTTACAGCATTTCGATGTGTACCGGCAGCATGTGCACTACGGTGGTTCGGCCCGGTTCGAAGAACTACCCGCGGCTGACGAACGCCAGGCTAACCGGTTTCGCCGGAACCGGATGAAGGCGTATCAGGGGTCACTACGTCATCTGATGGCCAGTTTGGTGTCAGGGACGTATCAGCAGGAAGGGTTTTTGGTTTATCAGGAAGATCTACGTGTTCCGATTACGACACCTGGCACCCCCGCTACGTTGCAGGCTTCCATCGGTCGGCGTCTGCTACCCTTAAAACTGCCCGAACTGATTCTGCCGGGGAAACTCGCCTTTGAGCGCCGGTTGATGTCGGATAAACAACTGGCCATTTTTTACACCGGTGCTACGTCTTCCTATTCACCCTACCGCGATGCCCGTTACGCTTATTCGCAGTTGATGCTGCCCTATAAGCAGATGCAGTTTACAACGGACGGCTGGATTACTTTGCCCAGCGGTATGGAGATTCAGGGCTCACTGGCTGAACAGGGACTCGCGACCTTACTGCCTGCCGATTGGAAACCAGCGGGCAGCGGTAACCAGCCAGACGCGTCGGCACCGATCCTGGCTAAAGGCCAGTTGCTGCCGCCCGATGCGCGTATGGGGCGGATAACGGAGGAATTTGCAAAGCGATTTAAAAACATGGCACCGGGTGTGTTTGTCCAGACCGATAAACCGTTCTACGCCACGGGCGACCGGTTGTGGTTAAGTGCGTACGTGTTTGACGCACCTACCCGTCGGCTTCCCATTGGCGAAACGGCTCTACAGGTTGATTTGCTCGCTCCCTCAGGACAATTGGTGCAGCACCAGTGGATTTATATAAAAGACGGGAGAGCGGTAGGCGATTTCCGCCTGTCCGATTCGTTGGCGTCGGGTACGTATCGGCTGCGGGCCTATACCGATGAAGACGATGGGCTGAACCGTCCGGCCTTTGAACGAACTGTTGCCGTGTACAACCTGATGCAGGGGGCGGGTTTAGGAAAGCTGGCGAAAACCGAAGCGGCACTGGATGTGCAGTTGCTGCCCGAAGGGGGCCGTTGGGTCGCGGATTTACCCGCCCGGCTGGGCATTAAAGTGACTGCTCCGGACGGGCGCGGCCGGTCCACCGCAGGCCGGATTGTCGACAGTATTGGTACCGAGCTGGTTCGGTTCGGCTGCAATCGGTTTGGTATGGGCAGCGTATCGATGACGCCTAAACTTGGGCAGAAATATTACGCCGAAGTCGATCAGGATGGGCAGAAACAGCTTATTCTGTTGCCCGCCTGCGAAGCGCAGGGGCTAGTCCTATCGGCCGATGCCGTCAGTGATACCAACCTGCTTATTATTCAGATTGCGGCCACCAGTAGCTTTGGTGCGGATCCGGTATACGTGCTGCTGGAACAGCGGGGGCAGCTGGTGGGGCAGCAGAAAGTGCAGTTGCAGGACGGTAGTGCCCAACTGGTGATTCCCAAAGCTACGCTGCCAGCGGGCCTGATCCAGCTTACGCTCTACGACGGCATCGCCCGTCCGCAGGCAGAGCGGCTGGTGTTCATTCCGGATCGGCTGCCGCCTGTGCGGGTGATGCTGACGCCCAACAAAGCCCGGTACAAACCCCGCGAGTCGGTGGTGCTGAACATCAACCTGAACGATGACGGACAACCGGCTGTAGCTACCCTGTCGGCCTCCATCACTGACGCGGCTCAAATCCCCGATGATACGGCAGCCGCTACCGTTCAAACGCATTTTTTGCTGACCGACGAACTGCGGGGCCGGGTGGAAGAACCTAATGTTTACCTCAAAGACAATGCCCCCGCGACCCGTCGGGCGTTGGACGATTTATTGCTGACGCAGGGCTGGCGACGGGTTCGCGGCACGCCCAACGATGAGTTGGGCGGGGGCGTGTCGGTCTCGGGACGTATCGTAAATCCAAAAAATGAACCAATGCCCGGCACACAGCTTATTCTGGCATCGACGGCGTCGGGACGGTCGTTTGTTCGGTCGGCGGGGGCTGATGAGCGGGGCCGGTTTCGGCTGGCGGGTTTACCCATCGCTGACACAACCCAGCTACTGGCCCAGCTTACCAATCGGCAGTTTAAAGATTTACCCGCCAACGATGTCCGCATCGAACTCGATCAGGTGGGAATGAAGTGGAAATCCAGCGAAGACCGGATCGCGCCTGACTGGCGGGCTCTGAAAGCTCAGCTCGAAGCCGCCCGAATCCGGCAGGAATCGAACCCGAATTTGTACCGCGACAAAACCGTCAAAATATTAAAGGAAGTGACCGTCAAAGCGCGTAAACGCGACCCGGCCGCCGAAGATGCCCGGCGTATGAGCCTGCACAGCGAAGCTGATGCGACCATTACATTCGACGATAACGGCCCCCGCTACACAAATCTGTACGAAATGTTAAAGGGCCAGGTACCGGGCGTTAGTGTTTCCCAATTATCATCGGTAACGGCTGGGAGTGGTTACCGCGTAGTCATTCGGGGCATAGGTACGTTTGTGAGTAGTACCGAGCCTCTTTTCCTGATGGACGGCATGCCTATTACGGGCGATGAAGGAACGTCGCTGCTTAGTTTTAACCCCGGTGATATTGAGCGTATAGAAGTCTTGAAAAACGGAGGATCAACCGGTATCTATGGCGTTCGGGGCGGTAATGGTGTGATTGCCTTTTATACCAAACGGTTTCGTCCGGATAAAGACAGTAAAGCGAAGTCTGGCATGATACCCTTACAGGTTATCGGGTTTCCGTCGGTGGTTCGGGAATTTTACGTGCCGCGCTACGAAGGTGAAATTGACGAAACATCGGCCGTTGATCGGCGGGATGTGTTGTATTGGAAACCTATTCTGCAAACCGACGCGAGTGGGCATACCCGGCTGATCTTTCCGCTTTCGGATGTGGTGCGAACTCTGCGGGTAACTGTGCAGGGCATCACCCGGGATGGGCGTCCAGTGGTCAAAAGTGGGTTCATAGAGGTACAGTAGAAACAATCAATTTCCCCAGGCTGGAGCGGGCGTATTGGCGTTGAACAGCTCGTCAACGTAGTAAAGTCGTCGGGGACGTTTGTCGCAAACCTCATCGCCAATCGGATACCGACAGGTGGCGTACAGGCTGACATCGTCGGGATTCATCAGGCTAGCGAAGGCTCCGTTTGGGAGACGCGCTGTGTTGTGCGCCCGATTGAGCACACAATGGCCCAACTCATGAAACACCAGACATTCGCGCTCCGCTTCACTGGCGTTCTGCCAGCAGTACGGCTCCTTGCTTAACGTAATGGTTGGGGGTTTACCAGCCTCCAGCGAACACTGGCCGCAGACGTCGCGGCCGGAGGTTGCGCCGAATTGGATAACCAGGTTGGTTATTGTAAGAGCTTGGTTCCGTTGCTGTGCTTCCTCGCGGAATGCCTGAACGTACCGCTCGACCTCCGCCGGTACTACGTATTGATCGGGCCTGGGCTCCTGGCGCGACTGGCAACCGGTCAGGGCGACAAGCAGGCTAAGCGTTAGACCGGAAAATAGGCGCATAGAAATCAGTTTGATCAACTCATCATTAAGGCGCAAACGAATCTACTTTACTGTAGCTGACCCGGCCGTCTTCGAAAAGCGCGTAGCCCCGGTAGTAATACGTCGTTTTAACGGTGACGAGTACGCCTACCGAGTTGGGCAACGTAACGTCTTTCGCCTTGGCCGTGGCCGTGGCGCCGGTTGCATCAACCAGCGATGGCAGTTTGTTCGTCGACGAATAGCACACGCCCAGTTCTTTTATAGCTACCTTGGGTTTGGCATCCAGGTTAAGGGTAAACGTAGCGCTCCAGCCCCGGCCCGATATGGCAAACACATCGACATTGGAAACCTGCAGGTTCGGCAGGGTAGAAACGGCTTCCAGTTCTTTAGGGGCTACGTTCCATTTTGAGCACCCCCCCAGCAGCAGCAGGCTCACGACGAACTCCAACAGCGGTATGTGAGCCTTCCATAGAAGTAAGGGTATCCGGTTTGTCATAGATCTATCGGTTATCAACCATGATTTTGTTATTGTGCCAGTTAAAGTAGACAATTCTTTAGTCGAAACGAAGCGCAATTCGCAAACGGTTGATGCGATAAATTTCCGAAAAATTAGGGTAAGGCAGTGGCCTTTGCCTGCTTGAGTTGCCCATTAGCCAGCCAGGCTACGGCAGCCAGACAAAACCCGAACCAGCCGAAGGGTACACGCAGATCCAGTAGGGATAAAGCGCCGAAGACGAGGGTGGTGGCAAAGCTGGCGATACCTTGCAGGGCCTGATTGATACCAAAAATTTCGCCCCGGTCTTCGTCGGTGGTGCACTGGGCCATCAGGCCTTCAATTAGCCCCTGAATGAGCGATAGCGTCAGACAGTCGATCGTAATCAGAATGTATAACCAACGCATCGATGAACCAACCAGACCGTAGCCAGCCAGCACCGGGGCACCAAGTAAGGCAAACCAGAAAATAGCCCGGCGCTGGTTGATGCGGTCGGCGATGTAGGCGTAAAAGACGTAGCTGATAACGATGCTCAGCGCGCCGAAATACATAAAGAAGTACGAAATATCTTTGGCGTCCATGCGCAGTTCACCGAAGCTGGCGAACGTAACAAAGTAGTTGTAATAACCTGTACTCAACGTTAACGCCAGTTGCATGAGCACCAGTTGTTTTAGCCGCCCCAGCCCGGCTTTCCGATACTGCTGGTCTTTTGCCGTTAAGCGGGACCAAAGCGTATGGACATTCAGCGACTGGATAAGTTCTGATTTGAGCGTGGCCACAGCCACGCCGGGTGGGTTCGGGTGCGTCTCGCGCAAGGTCCAGCTCAGCAGCATGTTAACACTCGACAATGCAACGGCCATAATCGCTATGACCCGCGCCTGTTCGCCTTCCACAACATCGAACGTAGTTAAGAGCAGACCCGCTACGGCTGGGCCAATTACGAAGCCGAGCGAAATAATAGCGCCTTCAATACCCAGGTTCCGAAATAACTGATCCTTGGGCGAGATGTCGGTAATGGCCGACCGTACGGTGGCATACATCCCATTGGTGGTCCCGTCGCTCAGCCGGTTAGCGAAATAAAATCCAACCCGCACGGGCAGCAGCAGGCAGTCAGCGAGGAATGTACCGATAGCCGATACAATAAAAATAGGCCGTCGGCCGTACCCGTCCGACAGTTTACCCAGCAACGGCGCTGAGAACAATTGCACACCCAGAAAGAGAGCGGTGCCCACGGCCAGCCAAAGCTGAGGGCGCTCCAACCCTTTTACGAACTGAGGCAGAACGGGTCCCACCGCCGAGCCGACAATAACATCAATGAGAATAATGGCGTAAATCTGAAGCAGACGGCGGTCGCTTAGCATGAATGAAGCGTTTTTCGGCTGTAAAAGTCCGATGTATACGTAACAAACCCAAGGTTGAGCTATTGGGTTTGTTACGTATACGGTTACGACGCCAATCTGATCTGTTTCGTTGATTTTTTCGGGCTAAGCGGTACGTTCGTTACTGGCGGGACGCTTTACCGAGAAGCAGTCGATTCAGAAATTCGACATCTGTATACTCAGCATTCGGCGTAAGCAGTGGACCCTGGCGCAGCGCCACCAGCTTCAGGGAGGGGATGATGTAAAGCCGTTGCTTACCGGCTCCAGCGGCCATCACAACGTCGTCGGGGAGATTAGGAGCACTGAGAAATGGACCGGCTTCGCTCCGTAGTAAGGGAATGGCTTGAATCAGGTCGGGGCTGACGGGCCTGCGCAGCCACCACGTCAGTCCGTAGGCGGGGTTTTGGGGCGTACTGACGAAACATTCGGCCAGGCGATTTTTGGCAATGATCTGTTTGCCATTCCAGTTCCCCTCCCGACGAACCCATTCGCCAAACGTAGCCCAGTCGCGGGCCGTAATAAAACCACCACCGGCTACCTGTGGATTACCATCGTCGAACCGGCCTCGCCAGGTCAACGTAATACCCAGCGGGTCCAGGATTCGTCGTTTGAGGTAGCTCTCGTAGGTTTCGGTCCTGAGCTTGCGCTGAAGGGCAGCCGCAAACGCGTTGAGGTGATTGCCGCCATAGTCAAATTTCTCGCCCGGAGCCGATACCATGGGTACGGTCAGTACGTCGTTCCAGCCCGCCAGACCCAGCTTGCCTCGGATGCTGCCCGGCGATAAGCCGCTGGTGAGCGTTAGTAGCTGACGGTACGTAATCTGAGACTTCTGCGGGTCGTTTTTCCACTCCGTGATGACGTCGCACACGCGATCGTCGAGCTTAAGAAGGCCATCTTCCACGGCTGCTTCGGCCAACACTCCATTGAAGCTTTTGCTGCCACTGGCCAGCAGTTGGGGCCGAGTGGCTGAACCGCCATTGGCGTACTGCTCAAAAACGACTTTGCCCTCATGCATGACCAGCATGGCCCGCGTGCCCGATTGCTGGCAGTACTGCCAAGCCAGTTGCAGGTTAGCGTCCGCTGGAGAGTTTGTTGATTTGATCGGGCTGGCAGCGGGTTTAGACTGGCCGAACGCAGCCGAAATACTCAATACGATAAGCAGGAAACAAGCCGGTTTCATAAGTCATCAGTACGGTGGTCGCAAACCATTGATCAGCTTACTGCCCAATGGTTTAAATCGAATTAACAGGCTATAAATTTAAGCAGGAATCCGATACGTTAAAACACCAGGACGTAATACTGACAGTCATACGTTCGTCCGAATTCTTCGACCAGTCGACGGTAGGTAGGCCGGAAGCCGTAGCGCTCGTAAAACTGGACCAGTGCCGGTCGTGTAGCGTCGGTTTCCAACTGGATCTCGTGGATGCCACGTTCAATGCACTGCTGCTGGCAGAACAGGAGCACCTGCCGGAATAAATCCCGCCCGGCAAACTGGCGTCGGATGGCTACTTTATGGATCAAACCGGCGGTATTAGCGGGTACATCAGGATAATACAGCGGATCGGACCATTGCAGAATGAAAACAGCCGCGGGTTCATCGTCGGCGTACATTACGTATAGGTTACCCTCCGTATGCTCATCGATTAAGCTCTGATGAGTCAGGGTATCAATCCCCCACAGTTCTCGTCCACTATCAATCAGCCATTGCCCAACTTCCTGCAGAATGGCAATTGCGACGTCAGGCTGATCATTTCTGAAGGTGAATTGCATAGCTACTAATTTATGGCAGGAAGACAGAAATGCATAAGAAATATCTTAAACTTGTCAGCCTACTCTGACTATGCATATATGAGTGACACCCTCTGTTGAGCGTACCAAAATGTGTTAAACAGGTTGTATAATATGATCTAACGTTATAGTACGTTTGAGCTGGTTTGAAAAATACTCTAAAAACAGTTATTCTACTGTGATTTGAGCCACCAGCGCGGGAAAGTCCGTAGTGTTATTAGCCAAACCTGTTTAACATGTTTT
>NZ_BAAGZD010000014.1:0-58817 GCF_054778895.1 Spirosoma fluminis | reverse complement strand
GTTGTTTTTCAAGTAGTTGCAGGTAGGGTAAATCTTGGGTGATTTCGTCAGCGTAGTTCAGTAGGCTAAAGTACGACAATCATATTCTTAATTAGTATTATAAGTTATATTCCACGTAACTGCTTACAGGGTGTAGTTACTACTGCAAATGTGAATGGTATGGTCCTTCCGTAGCTCATCAAGCTGGAAATACGGAACGCCCATTTTGATACCCAGCGCTTTGGCTTCGTTCGAACGGGCGATCACGCATCCATCATTATTTGAAAGCACGACAACCGGCTGATTATCAATCGCCTGATTAAAACTACGTTCGCAGGAAACGTACATATTGTTGACATCGAGCAGGGCCAGCATAGGCTATCGGGATTTCTGAATGACCCAGGTGACGACACCGAATACCCGAAATTTTTCTCCTGCCTGTACCTGAATCGGCGGATAGTTAGGATTTGATGACAGCAGCAACAGCACCTCTCCCGCTCGTTGAATACGTTTTACCAGATTTTCCCCGTTTAGACTGACGATGGCAATGCGCCCATCCGCCTGATCGTACGAACTGTCGACAATGAGAATATCCCCCGCTTCGATGCGGTCGCCAGTCATCGAGTCGCCAGCCGCCCGGACGAAGTAGGTAGCCTCGGGATTATTGATACAGAGATCGTTGAGATCGCACACCCGCTCGATGTAGTCAGTTGCCGGGGAGGGAAATCCGGCCTGTACCCACGAGCCGTAAAACGGAAGTGCGTGACGTGTCAGCGTCCGTAGCCTTATTGGTACCGGCGGGAAATGGTGTTCAGCGCATTCATCCATAGCCATTATCGTATATGTAAAATATACATTAAGCGGCTATAATATAACTTTGTTATGGTTTACGCAAATTTTGGCAACGATGGCTATCCCAATGGATGCAGCAACCGATTCATAGCCTGCTCTTTTTCAGACTCGCCCAAGCCATAAAAATGCACTGTGTTGTCAACAAGGCGGATGCCATCCCATCTTCCCATACTGTCCCGGTAGATGATCTGGTAACCAGCGAGTGTGCCCAGCTTCGCCTGTATATCGGCAAGAACAAACTCTATATCGTTTGTCACGCTGCGATTACCCAAATCCAGGTCCTCAATAGCGATGATATTGCCCTCAACTGTGTACGTATAATCGGCGGAAAATGGACGGTTTCTGGAAGTAGACTTCATGCTTTATCTACAGTTTATTCGAATGTTAAAGTAGCGTAGCTGATCGCCGAAGCGCTCGCAGTTGACTTTACGTTGCCGTAGCACGGCCTGCCGCAGTTCCTGCTGCGTGTACTTCCCACCAACAGTTAATTGATTCGTCTGACAAAAATCGTTCAGTTGCTGCTGATCAAACCGACTGCCGGGACCGAGTTTTAAGTTGATAGTTGCCTGCTCCTGACTGGCTCGTGCGCTCAATTTGGTACGCAGTTCACTGACGGCCTCACCCACGATTGTTCCGAAACTGGTTTCGCCCCGAAAGCTGACAGCATAATCCCAGTGGCTATTGGCCAGCAATCGTTCGTATAGCCGTGCGTTTCCAATAGTATGAATAATTCGCACGGTCAGATACCCGTTGCGTTGAATCGACGATAGTGTTTTATCGTCGTTCAACTGGTAATCGAGCTGGAAAAATCGACCGACCGAGCGAATCAACCAGTCCCCCGTCCATTTTTCAACCGGTACACTACCTGCCAGCTGCCCCCAATCCTGCTCACTTCGGTAGAAATGTACGCTCGACTGCGCGATGTCTATACTGATTCGATGGCCGTTGACGATGGCGAAGTCGTTGGCCGAACGACTGGTTTGAAGGGCGTAAAGTGAAACGTGTTGCTGCATGAGATGGCACTTGTTTCCTGTCGGAAAAAGGTCAATCATGCATTCACCGGATTTAGCTACGTCATGACTGACCCAGCCAAAGATACTTCTTTCGCGACTAGAAGCAGCCCGAGTGCGCAGAGGCCCACGACCAAGATTCTGAACTTGCCATTTACGTTGTGTTCCGTTGCGGTGCAACAACGTTCTTGAAGCAGCCCCGTTTCCATGCGGCCTTAAAGCAACCAGCGAAGCTAGCGGTGCTACATTTCGTATGACGGTGGTCATAAGTATACTAACAAGTGCTAGAGGATTGTCTATCGGCCAGGCGGAGCATTGATAGCATTACAATACAAAAACCGATCAGGAGCAGCATAAGACGATCTATTGTCAACCCTAACTCATCATAAAGCCAGTCCTGCATAAATGCGCGGTTCTGATCAATCAGAGAATAAGGGTAATGCAATAACCGGGCATTAAATACAGTCATTGCAGGATCAATCGTTTACCGACTCGACGGCCGCTGCTTCCTTCTGTTCGCTAAGTAGCTGAGCTTCTTCGAGCGCCCAACGGAAATAGCCACGCCGGTAATCAGCCATCAACTGACTAGGGTTGCTGTAGCTGTAATCCAGTTCGACCCGACCCAGCCGCATCAGACTTTCGGTCTGCTCGTCACCCGTAAAGCAGCCAATGTCGTGCCCGTTGACCAGTATCACGCTTATGATCGGCAAATCCTGCCCGTTTGCAGCTGAGTTAATCTCGTAGACTATGCCGATACTACCGGCCGCATTCGGCCCGAACGGTTCCAGCGTTTGAACAACGTCACCAATCTGGTACTCATTATGGGTTAATTTCTGTTCATTCATTGTCTTATTTTACATTTGTTCATCATGGCTTTCACATTATCAAAGATATACATTTCATTTATTTTCAATGATCATTTTAAATGTATTTCATTTAAAATGATCATTGAAAAACGTCATAAATCATCTAGTGGGATACTCTCGTCGTCGGTCGTTGGCAAACCGGCTTGGGGAGGAAGTGGTGGACGAAAACCCAGAAATTCAACCTGATGGGTCAGCTCAGTAAGCGACCAAGCCGGCGGACACAGTCGTCCGGTTTCGGTGGTTCGGTGCCATAGGGCACAGCCATAAATAACGTGACCAGAATTCCGCAGCCGGAAGGCGGGCGGTATGTAAACCGTACGGAGCGCTTCTTCGTCGCAGTAGGCCGCGTCAGGGCATTGTTCAGATCCAGGAATCAGGGATTGCTGCCCGGCAATTGTCAATCGGCGCGCGCCTAGTTGCTGACAGATTTCGGTCAACGTTTCTCCAACGGTCACCAGGTAAACGGCTTCGATATATGGGTCTATTTTCAGGAGTTCGATCATAATATCGCACAATTAGAGGTTACAAAAGGGGGCACCCGACCGGGTGCCCCACGACTTACCAGGCGATAATTCTGATTGGCGTTGGCCGGTAGGGTATCAGCTCAAGAAACTCGATCTCACGCTGAACTTGCTCCAACGGCGTAGCAGGCGATACCGTATTGCCTTCTCTGTCGCAGCCAGCCCAGACGCCGTTCCGATACAGAATCTGCCCGGTTGATCGAAGGCGAAAGGCAGGGAGTTCTGGCTCGTCGGGAAGCATATCCGTACAGAAGATACCATCCCGGTTCGGTTGCCGGGCCGTCGAATCGATCAGGTCGCAGTCGATTAACTCATACAGTCGTTTCAATGAGCCGTCGTAAGGAACCACTGAGACGCACTGGCTGATTACGTCGATCAGGTACACCTGAAGGGGCTGGCGGACAGGAGACTTGGAAATTGTGTTCATGAATGAAAAGACAACAGACGATTAGCCGGCTAGTGAGCCGATATGATAAGAAATGAAGATGAGTAATAGAGCCGGACGAATCGCCCGGCTCTGGACCAGCTAGTCGGCGACAGTTTCCGCGTCGGCGTCGATGTCGTAAACAGCCTGCTCGGGGTTCGATAGACTGTCGACAAACAGGTTGAACACATGCCGGGCTACCTGCGTCTGTGCTTTGTCGGTCTGCGTATCGCGCCGGTAGAGGTTGACCGTCTTCACATACTCGGTCATTTCCTGCGTCCGATCCTTGTCGGCCAGTTGATAGGTGAACGAAGCGATGTAGTAGGTTCCTTTCGGCTGCACTTTGGTATTCTCCTTCTTGTCGGCATTCACCGTCAGTATCACCTCGTTCAGTTTGATGCGGTTGTACACGAGGGGCGTAATCAGTTGTTCGAGGTTGGCCACGCTGAAGTTATGAAACAGAACGCACGACACGCAGTCGAAGTCGTCGATAAAAAACAGCTCAGCCCATTTTTTCAACCCCTGCCCCAGGATATCGTCGGTGAAGATTCGCCAGGCAATCGGCTGAAACGACAGCGACGTACCCACCTTCTCAACGTTGTTCTCATCGTAATGAACGGAGAATTTACCTTCCTTGGCATCGAACCGGTACTGCTTGGGATTGCCGTCGATGTACAGGTATTTATCCT
Organism: Spirosoma fluminis; assembly: GCF_054778895.1. Taxonomy (NCBI): domain Bacteria; kingdom Pseudomonadati; phylum Bacteroidota; class Cytophagia; order Cytophagales; family Cytophagaceae; genus Spirosoma; species Spirosoma fluminis. Next base: position 54,476 of record NZ_BAAGZD010000014.1, on the reverse strand, counting down.
GAATTTCACCCGATTCGGTATCGAGCGTTTGAAATGGACCAACCAGCGATCCAGCCACTGAAGAAACAAATGACGTAGTCATTGCATCGCCCGAAGTAACACGTCGGTGCCGCGCTTGGTGTACATTACAAAGATACGAACCTGCCGTTCGCAATCAAACACAAATTACTGATTTACAACTATTTATACACACCTTCACTCCCTTTCGTCTATTGATTACGGAGTCACTTTGTTCGGTACGGTGTCTGTATGCTGAGTGATTTCCAGTCGTAACAAACGCAGGCCATAGGTGATTCTGAGTTTGTCAGAACCTGACAGGTGCATACTATCGCTGGCCTTACCGATGCGCCTGATCAGTTCCGTCAGCGCCCCTAGTTCGCCAGCGTCGACTGGCAGCGTAGATGTATCCATCGAATGAGTGGCCATACCTGTCTGAGTGTTAGTAGTTTCGTTGGGTGCATAAAGGGTAATGCAATCAGCCAATTCGCAGTGAAGCGGTTTTTGTAGATTTTGCTGTCTGAGTGGGTGTTTTGGCGGGTTTATTGAGTTGAACTTGCAGTTCCTCGTTCCAGTCTTTGGCCAGCGGGCGTTTGATAATCAGTTTGTCGGTGAGCCCCCGACTCTCGATAGTCAGCCGCTCGATCCGCGTAAGCATTGGTCGGTGGTTAGGCAGATGAATCGTCAGTAGGCTTCTGGTCCCCTGCTGAACGGCAGTATCGGCCGTTGCCTGATTCATGTCGGGTGTGTAGCCCCGGTTCAGGGTAGTCAGTATCTGCTGCTGCACGGCGTCTATGTGAGCTTTGCGCTGCAGTTCGTCAAGCTGCGAGAGATTCAGGTCGACAGACAGTGTATTGCTGTTCTTCTGGTTGCTGACACTAAATCGCTGATCGGTCTGCTCCGTGGTTTGGCCCGGCAACTGAAGGCGCCCGGCCCAGCTTATATTAAACCGGATGCCACTATTGTCGTTGTCGTGCGCCAGAATGATCTGTTCTGGTTTAACACGATCAATCAGCCGTTGTACGGTCAGAGGTTGCAGCGAGGACGGTTGGCCGCCCGTGGCCACGTAAAGCCGGTCGTACGGTTCTTTCGGCGGGTGCAACTGGTGATAGGAAAGCGCGTCGATTGGACTTTCACAGATCAACAACTCCTTTGGCTGATGGTCCTTGGGCAGGTTCGACACCCAGACACTTTCCAGCCGCTCACCCCAGGTATGCCCATTGACCAGCCCCGTCGGGCTATCATTCTTCAGCAAAATAGCCGTCGTTCCCTGTTCGTTTTCCATCGGAAATACCGTATTGATAACCAGTTCGCCCGTTTTCCGGCTGGTGAATGCCTTGTTGAAAATTTTGCCGAGGAACGCCCGGTGGCCAATAGTGTCGACGGTCAGACCGCGTTTGTTCATCAGGTAGTCCGTATTGATCAGCGGGTCGAGCCGGAAATAGTGAGACATGGCGTTACGCCGGGTTACCTCGTTGGCGGGTTGACTGTCGGGTGAAGCTGACGACTTGTTGTTAAGCATGTGCGACAGATCGCCCCGGTACTGCCCCAAGTATTCGTGCAGTTGCTGCCAGCCTTCCTTTGCTGACGTATCAATATTGAGCTTGCCGATTACGTAATCGACGATAGTCCCTTTATCGCGGCTGTCGTCGGGGTTGTAATAGAAGTATTCGCTGGTTTTCTGGTTGTGTCCGATAATCAGCTTGCGGCCTTCGGCATTCTCAAGCACCGGCCACCGCCGAGTCGATTTGCGCCGATCTTTGGTGAAGCCCTCTGTTTCCAAAAACTGAACCAGATCAATCTGTTGCTTATAGTCGGACAATTGCGGCCGTGTGGTCGTCATGGGGGTTAGGAAGAGAAACGTTGAGTTAATTCGGTCGGTGGATGGTGCCGGTTATCTAGTTTGCCCGTTTGGTTGCGGCCGCACGGCGTGTTTAACCGTTGGGGTCTGCTGCCGTGAATCGGCTTGGCCCGCCGACGCCTTTCGACGGGATTGAACGCCGGGTATGGGGTCGAAGCGCAGGCCCCGGCTGGCGGCAGACACGCGCACAAGGGCGGAGAAGGTAGCGCCGGCCTTGCTGGTCATATTATCCAACCGAACGGCGTTCCCGGCGATCAATCGCTGCTTCTGCTGCTCGTTGAGCGGCACTCCCTTGAGGTGTGCCATCCGTTCGATTTTAGGTCGAATCTGATCGACCCGTAACACCGTCAGCGTGCGCGTCTCCTTATCCACACCAATGTAGGCCGCAAACTTTTGATGGGTTTGTCGGTCAGTCAGCTCGACCGCACGGCCCATGTCGCCATACTTTTGCAGATTCTGCCTGTCCCGCTCGGTGAACACGTGCCCCAGGTAACTTTCCTGCATGCGCAGTTCCGGCTGAACATTCTGCAGAATCAACTGTGGACCATTGTCAGGGGTGTTGAGTACGTACAACTTTCCGCTGGCACCCTCGCTGGTTGCGACGACGGTAGTTTTCTGACCATTCAAGAGCCGTCGAGCGTTGGTATCGGTCAGCGCAATGCCAAACTGACTCGTGGCCTGCTCAAGAAGCGTGGCCGGATAGCGGGTGTCCCTGCTCCGCTGGTACACTACACTAGGTTCCTGCGCGACCGACTGATACTGCATCGTTCTTGCCTGCCGCAGGTCCACCAGTTGTTCTGGTTCAAGTAGCGTCAGCACCGTGGGTATCTTACCCGTGTTGAAAATGCTGACATGGTAAAGGCCATCGGCATAACCGTACCCCACTAGTGGCATAGCCGGATCGTAGTGTCGGTAAAACGTAGTGTCGCTTGTGAGCGTCGTTTCCTGATAGCCGAGCCGGTACAGGTTTATTTCTGTTGGCCGACACGAATCGCCAACTAGTAACTCCGCCTGCTGCCAGTTTATAGCCCGGGCCGTGGGCAGAAAAAAGAAATCACCGCGTCGGTAATTGGCTACACCGACTTCAACGGCGGTCTGATCGGCGAACACGTAGGCGTCGACGTCACGCTCAGCCAGTTTATTGCATGGCTCTGCCCGAAGTAATATTGCCCGTACCGATGACTGAAGCCCTGAAAACAGATCGGCCTGCTGTTCGGACGGTAACTTGCCGTACGCGTCGTTGACAGCAGCGGTGTTTTTGAATTCCAATATGGTCGAAGTCGGGTGACTGGACGTATCGGTTTCGATGATAAAGCCCAGCGGCTCCTCGCCCGTCTCATAGCCGGGTAAATCCAGCCGAAGACGCTGTAAGATGGCCTCCCCTACCCGCTCCAACATGTATTCAGCCTGCCTGCTAACCTGGGGTGTTGGTTTCTGTGCGATCATATAACTACTTAATTAGTTCAGGCTACGCGTGGGCCTTTTTGTTTCTTGCTCTTCGCCGGTTTAGTTTCGTCTGCCGGCTTGGGGGCTGCTGACTTTTGCTGCTTGGGGGGGGTCGGTGCATCGACACGCTGAGCCGCAGCCTGTCTGGTTTCGTCTTTTGGCTGAATCGTTTTCTTACCGCCGTCGCCATCGCCTTTGAGTTGCTGAACCGGCCGGTTCAGGTCCTGCGCCGTCTTCTGATCGACGGTCTGTTTGATCGCGTTATCCGGGATTTTGGCAAACGTCAGCGACCGTTTTGCGGCCGATACCTGCACGTAGGCGTTGAAGGTTTGCCCATTATTACCAGTCATGCCGTCGAGTTTTACGGCACGGCCCTGTTCCAGACTTTTCTGCTGCTGTTTGGTCAGCGTGACACCTTTGACAGTTTGCGGAATGTGCAGCCGCTCGGCCCGCAGCACGGTCAGGCTTTTCGTTTCCTTATCGACGCCGATGTAACTCGCGAATGACTTTCCGGTCATCTTGTCGGTCAGTTCCACCCGCTTACCCATCTCGCCATTTTTCTCCAGATTCTGCTTGTCGCGATTGGTCAGGGTGTAGCCCAGAAATTCATTGGGAACCAGTAGTTGCTTCCGCTCCGGCTGAATACCGATTATCGGGCCTTTGTCGGGTGTGTTGACGATGTAGAGTTTGCCGGAAATCTGAAATGGCCGTCCTTCATCGCCTTGTTGAGTCAGTTTCATTAACCCAGTCTTGCGGCCATTGAGCAGATCGTCCAGATGCCCCGCTTTCTCCAGGTCCTGCCGGCTGATGCCGACTTTATCAAACTGAGCCGCTACCTCCGCCCACTGATAGCGCGTGGCCCGGCCCGAAGCCGTTGCTTCAGCGTTATCTATATTTGTTTCACTCATAGTTATTGGTTGCGTATGGTTTTCGGGTTGATGAGGAGTCAACTGCGGTGGAGCATCTCTTTTAGGCTGTATTTCGGTGGTAGTCACCGACGATGAATCCGGTCGCGACAAGTCTGGCAGTACAGACTCCGGCTTGTAGCTTACGTGAGTACCGGGAGTCGGTGGCTCAGAGAGGACAGGATTTAAATCAACTGTGCTGAGATGCGCTTTCAACTCACGGTGCTGCCGTTCCAGATCCGTGATGAATCGATTCATCTGCTCATGATTGAGCTGCGCGTTGTGCAGGAAATTGGCTAGAAAGCCCCCGTTGATATCCAGATGCAGCGTCACCGAACTGACCTGACTCCCGGATAGACCCATATCGGTTCGTGGATTTTCACCAGCCATGACACCCGGAGTTACTAGACTCACGGGTGTGTCGATCACGTCGACGCGGTACGTTTGCGTCGGATTAACGAACGTCAGCGGCAAGCCTTTTACGCTCTGGTGAACCTCCCATAAATAATCGGTCAGCTGTTGCCGATCGGCATCTGTAGCTGTCGGAGTGCGTTCTTTGATGCTTTTAGCCAAATCCGTCTTTCGTAGCGTCTCATCATACAGGCATCGGGTAATCTCCTCATCAGACAATAGTCCGTCATTTTCCAAGTACCCACGAAGCTGTTCCCGTTCGGTGGGCAACACTATCTGATACTGCTGTGTTTCAGCACGTTCGAACGCTGATATGCGGTTATTTTCAGGGTTTATCTGGCTAGGCTGATCGGGTTTTACAACTTCAATTTCCTCCATGATCTGCTCGCTTATTGGAAAGCAAAGTAAATCAACTAAAATATATAATATTTATTTTTGTATTAATTTTAAATATATTTTATTTAATACATAATGCACTGTTTGCTTTCTTCAATGCTGATATGGATACTGATCATAAATCAGTCAGTGATAGCCAAGGTACTATATACTCAGCCTAAACCACTAACGGACAGCCTGATAAAGAAACCTATTCGTGAGAAAGCAGTCACCATTACTTATTTCGCTGCTTATATACGGCAGGAACAGACGGGGGTGGTTATATCTGCTAAAAGCAAGAAAGAAGTAGGTTTATTACAGGACGATACTTCACGGCTGGGCATTGACGCCAGCCACTCCAGCGACTGGCTGAGATCTATACCCTCGATACCGCCGGTGCGTCTGTCGTCGTACACGCAGTACCGAATAAGCAGTCATTTCGGATGGCGGGTGCATCCGATCGATGGCAAGAGGCACCGGCATACGGGCATCGACTTACCCTACCCTGCCGGCACTCCCGTCTACGCTACAGCCGACGGTGTGGTTGACCAGCTGGTATCAGATCAGACAGGGTTAGGATTGGCCGTTACCATAAAGCACCCGTCAGGCTATGAATCTGTCTACGGCCACCTTTCGGCCTCTACAGTTCGTGTGGGGGACACCGTATTACGTGGGGCAATGATTGGTCGCGTCGGGTCCACCGGCCGTTCAACCGGGCCACACCTCCACTATGCTATTCTATATCTGGGCAAACCCGTGAACCCGGAGGACTATTGCTTACTCTGGTTGACTGTAACAAAAGTCAAACCGATCAGAACGATAAACGGTCTACCAAAAAACGGGTTGATGGACACTAACAAACAGGAATAATTTCCCCATAAGACCTACTGATAAATATGTCAACAGCCCAAAAGTGATTTTCTGATCTCATGTGTTCTTCTGGGTTCGTTTGCCCGCAAATACGGTGGCGGTTGGGCTGCCACCTTCACGACGGGACGTGCTGCCTGCCGCCGAACAAGCCGCCAATGAAACAGAAAATTAAAGTCCTATCCATTTCTTATCCCATTTTCCATAGCCATTTATATCCAGTTTTTCGACTACCTCTTTGGGCAGAAAAACATTCTGATCGGCATTGGACATAGTATCTAACCCTTCGGGACACACTTCCCTAAATCTATTCTCACTTAGATTCAGTGTTTCTATGATCTCATTCAGCTTGTCAACGAATCGAAAATCAATAAAGCCGATTTGCTTCTTAAGCTCAATATCCCAAACCGTATTTCTGATTGTAAGGCGCATTTTGATTGGATCGCCATATTCCTCAACCGTTTCATCTGTCCAAGTATTAAAATCAAAAGACCCGTCTGTTAATAGTTTTAACTCCTTCCAAAGGTCCTTATAATCGTCTGTACAAAAGAATTCTTCTTCACTAAAAGGCACCATTCTTATATCTGCGCCTACTATTTGTTCAAATGTGAATTCTCTGTCTTCCATTATGTTTTAACACTTCTCGTTATTAATCTGCCGGACCGGGGCGTTTCCTTTGTCGCACGCCAGCCCAACATGAGTGCCCCCAAAGCTGCCTTACTCAAGCGTTTAGCTTGTCCCAAACCGGCCCGACATGGAAGCTCAGAAACTCTACTCATGCTGGGCAGTTTATCGCCGAGACGTTGGCTTTCACTCTTTACTGCTTGGGGAACACCCAACAACCCAGGGGGTTGATGGATGGGAGACAACGTGCCTGAACTAACGTAGCTGCGGCCTTTACATCCCCTGCCTGTTGGGCTACCCGGCTTGCCGGCGGGACGTGCCCCCTGTCACCTGCAAGCGAATCCAGGCGGAGCGATGACAACGCAATAAATCCGTTTTCGCTAATAAATTAATCGCACGTTCAATTAATATTACGGTCATCATCAAAATACGAATCACCCCTATGTCTGCCCATAAAACCGTCTGCTTTCTAACACTACTACTTTCTGCTCCCTTTCTAGCTTTGGGGCAAAAAGTAATTGATTCGAAATTGGCAACCAAAGTAGTCGACCTCTCCAATAAGATATTCCTTATCGGGACGGAAGGAGATACTAGTAAGGCCGGAAATGATTTACATCTTTTATTTCTTTTTTACAAAGATGGTAACGCTACGTTCCGCACCAAGAGAGGGAGTACAATTATCAAAGACAGTCCGATTAGTTGGCGATTTACAGGAGACTCACTTTATCTGCAACCTGGCTCAATATCACTGCAAGCAGAAGGAAAGACACAAATAATTGACCGTGAGCCGATGAAGTATTTTATTGTAAAAGCACCAAGTGGTTACCTACTGAAAGGCAAAGACGATCAAATGCTTTTGATAGAACAGAAATGAAGTTACCTGGCTGGCCTGTAGTGGCATTTGGCTAGTCGCCAAGACGCTACCATACAAACCTAAACTTGCCCAACCGGAGCGTCTAAACTGTCACACGCGACCCGCACAAAGAGCAAAACCTTAACCTCTAAGCCGTACGGACTGTCAGCCGGAACGCCGAAATGGAAGCCCAGAGTCATCCTGTCGAGACGTGCGGCCTGTCGCCAAGACGCTGGCAAACGAGTAACTACTTGAACTGTCCACCCAACATATATTTGGGTGCGGGTCCATAAAGTTGCTTCAAAGTCCAGCTTTCGGGTGACAGTTTGAACGCCCGCATAGGCAAGTCAGGGCTTCTGATCCCAGGTCTCGGCTGTCAAGGTCGAACGCCCTGGTAAAACAAGCGAACATTTTTATATTCTTCAGTTCTTATGTTTACGGTAGCTATCTTGGGATTGGTGGGGTTGCTGATGTTACTACTAGGCTTTTTAATGTGGAAATTCCATTTAGCAGGGATGATTGCAGGCTATGAACCTGAAAAGGTTAAAGACCCTAAACAACTGGCTCAGTGGACAGGGAAATGTCTGATGGTTAATGGCTTACTTGCCTGGCTGCTGGGTGTAGTTAGCTATAACTTTGAGAGCAAGAATGCATGTCTGATTGCGGTGGTACTTTTCATGGTTTTGACTTCGTTGAGTATGGCTGTTACTCTAGCTGGTATGCAACGCTACTTGAAGTAACGCTCCGCGTAGGCGGCTTGTCGGGCGACACGTTGCTCGCCCCCGAAGGAAGGTTTTCAGCCCAACATGACGGGTGTGTAAAGGTGCAAGCGGCTTGTGTTCAGGTGAGTTTTTCAATCACCATCAACACCCGTGGTCGATGTACGCAAACTTGCAGAACTATGTATTGTTGATTGTCAGACAATAGTACTTTCTTATTTCCTTAATAACGCTTCCACCAGTGTGTGAACTGATCAGATTCAAAACCAAGGACAATTGCAGGCAGCCGCTAACAAACGCTACTTTCCCTTAACTTTTTTGATGTCCTCCAGAAACTGATTGAGGAGGTTGAGCCGCTCATCTTCCTGCTTTTCGGCTACCCTCTTCCGCTTACCCCGCTTACTGGCCAGCATTGGAATATTGGCTTCTTCTTCCGGGTCCGGGTTGAACAACCACTCGAAATTAATGCCGTGCTGTCGGATGAAGTACAGAGCAATGAACGTGAACATCTCCCGCGACACCGCCAGCCCCTTCTCCAGTCGGTAAATCAGGTTTTGCGTTGTACCCACCTCGTCGGCCAGTTCGTGCTGCGTCATACCTGCGTGTTCACGCGCTTTGGTCAGCCGACCGGCTATCTGTAAAGCGTATGCTTCATGCTCCTTTTCCAGTTGTTCCATTGCGATCAGACCGGACGACCGGCTGGGGAAGTAGATGCTATTCATCAGTCGGCTGAAGATTTTCGACCAGGTATTTCAGTGCCGGATCGTTGCTCAGCCGTTCTATTTCAGCCCGAATTAACAGAGAAATATCCTTTTTTACGTTGTTAAAGTTAGTCTCCAGCATATAACTTAACTGGCTGTCAGAGATTTCACTGAGTTGCGGACTGACGGGAATCGGTTTAACAGCCGCCAGATCACTGGTCATTGATGAATCGACGATCAACTGAGCATGAAAGATCTTCTGTTTGATTGTCTCGTCAAAATTGTCGGCTACCGCCCCGACGAAGTGCCCCTGCGACAGATTGGAGATTTTTGACTCCGGGATTACCGAGTCCAAGTTTTCTGAGATAGACAGATTTGTGTCCCGCTCCGTAAACGAAAGTGAGTGGCGCACCTGCTTGTTTTTACCAAACCGACTCGACATGGTTTTGGCCGTTTCGCCCAGTACCTGACCCGAAAAGACATTCCCAATGGTGTTAAATATGGTCGTTGCTTCCTTATCGCCGTAGTCCCGCTTTAACTGACTCAGATCCTGTAATCCCAGACAGGTCGATACCTTGTTGCTACGGGCGGTCGCGATCAGGTTGTCGAGCCCCCGAAAATAAATGGTCGGCAGCTCGTCGATGATGAGCGATGACTTGAGCCGCCCTTTCTTGTTGACAAGTTTGATGAGCCGGGCATTGAACAGACCCAGAGCTGCCCCGTACACCTCCTGCCGCTCGGGGTTGTTACCCACGCACAATACTTTGGGATCGTCGGGATTATTAATGTCAAGGCTGAAATCGTTTCCGGTCATGACCCAGTACAGGGCCGGGCTGGATAATCGTGAGAGCGGTATTCGGGCCGATGCGATCTGACCTTCCAGTTGCTCGTATGCTTCGTTACGTAGTGCGCTGGCAAACGGCTTGAGCAGGTTTTCAATCTCGGGCTCCGATTGAAGGATGGGAAACAGTTCGCGGTACTCTGCACCGGCAAATTCGATCACGTGGGGGAACGTACAGTATCGGTGCCCATCGTCCGGCTGGCCCTGCTGCTGAAGTTGCCGCATCCGGCGTTCATCGTACTTTTTCAGGTACCAGATAACGGCCGTCAGGAAGTTCATTGGCGATTCCACGAAGAAGTCGCCTTGTTTCTGAATCCACGATTTGTTCAAATTAAGCAGTATCGTCCGGGCGGCTTCCTGCGCGTCGATGATGTCGGTCATCAGTTCCGGCAGCAGCGGATTACAGCGATTGGAACGCCGGGGATCATCGAAGTTGATGACGTAAAACGTGGGCACCCGGTTGAAGGCCCGTCGGTTCTTTTGCAGGTAGTGGTAAGCGATGGTTGACAGATCGGGAAACTTGTAGTCGTAGATGTACATGGTAAACCCCTTTTCCAGATGCTGTCGAATAAAGTTGTTGACTACCACGTACGACTTACCCGAACCGGGTGTACCCATTACCAGTGTGGCCCGAAACGGATTAACGACGTTGACCCACCCTTTCCGCTTTTTCTTTTTTACCCGATACTCCGTGGGTATGTTGACCGAGTAGTCGTTTTCTTTTAGTTCTCCCTCCTGCTCGAACGATTCGTTTTCGTCGTTAAAAGCGTCGTCGCCAATGCGCACGTTCAGAATCTGATTCGCGTAGCTCCCCGCCTGAATCAAGAGCAGGTACCCGACAACCGTTGTAGCCAGGTAAAGCCAGTTTCGTGCATCCACTGATAGCAATGTCGTTCGCAGTAGCTGTCCGTTCAGAAGCAGCAGTGCCCCCCCCGTGCCGCCCGCTTTCAGAACATGCAGCCAGGTAACGTTTATTCGCTTACGTGTTTTGTTGCCCAGTGCCCATACACTTAGCAGTAACATAGCCGCCAGTTTGGAATTGAGTGGGTGCGAAAACAGATGCGTTGTGCGGTCGACGTTCAAAATGAACCGGTCGAGTAACTTGAAATTCAACCCCAGCGAAGTCAACGTATCATAACAATAAAAGTAAAGATGAAACCCGATCAGGGTCATTGACATGAACAGGAGGACGTTCAACGCCCCCCTGTATTCTTTATCCTGCGCAACCATGAATTAGTATAAATTGGTTTTTTCCTCTCGCCAGACAGAAAGGACTGCTAATATATATTTTATTTCATCTTACAACTTATACATCTGTTTTGCAACAAAATGGCTTTATCTAGGCCCTATGACTACCGAAAGCAATTAAATATTATATATATAATTGATATGATTCCTCCTACAGATGTGGTCGATTTTTTCTACGTTTTTTTAGTGGGCGGTCACAACCTGATGCCTCCGGTTCAATGGCAGGTTGCCCTGCGTTGTTTTCGATTCGCAGCGACGGCTTATTAAGTATGCAGTCATTCGGCGGTTTCACTGGTATATCTTCACTAATCCGTGAAGTGGGCTGTTTGATGATGTTTGTTACCCTCTTTATTGGTCGCTTTCTCGATGTTGCTGGCGTTGTGGCTTCGCCAGTTACCTGCTGATTGATTACAAGACGTTCTGTTTTTGCGACAAACAGTTGAGCCAATACCCGACGACTGAGCGCCTGATCAAGTTCTTTTTCGTGCGCTACTACGCCGGCCCGCGTATGTACGTAGAGATAGCTACCCTCCTGTTCATAGACATCAATACCCTGTTGCTGCGCAATCTGTTTGTAGTGATTTTCGGTCAGACTGTTGAAAGCGCCTAACTGACTTTTCATCACTGCCTCCAGTAATACGCAACCAGCTTTATGCTGTCTGGATTGAGCTGTCAGACGCTCCGTCAGGTGCCTGTGTGTAAACCCCCTGTCGAGCGCACTCGCCCGAATCGGTCTGGATTGCTTTCCCGCATCGTCCTGGGCCTGAAACGTTATTCCCACACCAGAACGCCCAGCCTGTGTCTTCATCCGTATTCCCTGACTGCCCAAACACAGTTTCAGGCTATCGATGGAGCCGAACGTGTACGACTCCAACACCTGCCGTATACGATCCGAGAGCGTGATTGTGCTGCGCTGCCGATTGGCTGCCCCCTCCCCTACCCTATTTTGCTTACGTCGCTTTACTGGCTCTTCTGCCTGGATGAGCCCGTGCTTTACTTCCAGTTTACGCCGTAGCCGTTGTAATCTATTTTTTATAAATGCATCATCAATCCGATTTCCCTTTGCATCGACGTTTACCGTTACGATGTGAATATGTGGATGCGCGGTGTCGTGATGCTGATACATCAGGTATGGCTGCCTGCCGTATCCGGCTCCGGTTATGACTTCGTTACCAATTTCTCGAAGTCGTTCCGGCGTAAGCTTTTCGAGGGGATGAAAAGCAACGGCCAAATGCACAGACGGTTTCTGAACGGCAGGATTGAGCCGGGTAAGCTGCTGCAACAAATCAAGTCGAAATCGGGCACTCGTAACAGCAGCATTTACATCTGGGTAGTTGGCAACATGAATGCGATCCGCCTGTTGTTGTTCGACTTTCTGTTCGTTGTAGCGCACAGCCCCAGCCATGTCCTTGCCCGTCAGGATTCGTATAACCATGTTGTGATGCTGGTTATTGTTTTCCGAATAACGGCCAGTTCTTCATCGATTCTTACCTGAATTCGCTGACGGCACGAATGACTTTCTGCTATTTCAAGCGCCTTCTTAAGTTCGTCTAACTGCTGATTACATGCCTGTAGTTGTATGATTGCTGTCAGCAAAAGTTCACTCGGCCGGATATTTAGGAACTGCTTTTTGCCAAGTAATATATCCTTTATGAAGATCGAGAAACTCAGCTTTCTACCAGCTTTGGCCTGTTCGTAGGTCGTTGTCAGATATTCTAGTTCTGACTTAGTTACCCAACAGTTAACTTTCTCCGACGCTAGATCAGCCGGTTCTTTGCAGGGCCGTCCACCCTTTCGACTAGTATTCATGTACACCCCCGTTTACCCACTTGGAAGCAGGACGTTGTTTAAATCGATCTTTCGTTATGAGGACGAAAGCAGGGGTTTTGCGGGTAGCAAAACACATCTTGCTACTTACGTGCACTTATTCGACGGTAACTTTTCTGTAGCCTGGTGTTCCAGTGTCAAAGGTAATCATGTTAAGTAATATCAACTTTATAAAGTTTGTATAGATAGGCCTGTTACCAGAAGGTCCAGTTGTCCCTAAGTTTTTGCGTTATCCTCATTTTTTTACCTGCTAGAGTAATGATTTTAGCTTATCTGTCTTGTTTTCAGATGATTATTTTTACAATGTTATCATAATCTTACAATATCATATTATAACTCATCTCGACACATTAAGTAAAAACGAAATATTATGATCTTATAATAAATTAGTAAACATATAATATTATAAAATTATATTATATGTTTATGTTTTAATTTTATCATTGTTTTATAATTTTAAATATTTTATTTATTATAATACGTACTTACCTATTATTCTATTAAATAGAATAATAGGTAAGTACGTAGATAGTGTATTTATTAGCTAAGGTCACTATTAACTTAATAAGTGTTAATCTTATTGTTTCTCTTATTAACTATTTTCATTAATGTTGCATATTGCACGAAAAAAGCAACCAGAATGGCAAAACTCATTTCCGTATGTACACAGAAAGGGGGGGTCGGTAAGACAACCCTGACAATGCTACTGGCAACCTATTATCACGCGACTGTGGGTAAGCCTGTAACCGTCATCGACGCCGACTTCCCACAGCACTCGTTTGATGCAACACGCCGATCTGAACTGGTCAGCATCCAGAATGACGAAGAAATCCAGAGCCTATATGTAACCCTATACCCGGAGATGAACCGGGACATGTATAAGGTGTACAAAGGATCACTGGAGGAATTATCGGTATTTCTGGATGACCTGAAAAATAGGGGAGAGGATGAACTGGTATTCATCGATATGCCCGGTACGATGAACGTTAAAGGCTTCGACCGGGTCGCGTCGCAGCTGGATTACATCATTCTGCCTATGGAAGCGGACAAAATGACGTTTACGGCGGGCTTACAGACCCTTGATCTGTTCGACCGCTTCCGGGAAGCCAAAGGAGCCACCTACAAACTATTGATGCTCTGGAACAAGTATAAGAAATCAGAAAACCCAGCCTTGCTCGACGGCATCGAGAACATTGTCAGGGAGCGCGGTAATGTTAGCATACTTAACTACCGGGTCAATGACTCCGTGACCTGGAAGCGGGAACGATCGACTCTATTCCCGAGCGACAAAGTAAAAAGTCTGGTCAACGAACTGAATAAGGAACTTCACATCACGCAACCGGTAGGATAGTATCATGGCAAAACAAAAAAAGACGCTCGACGACGCTTCGCTACGGGCAATGGCCAGTATGGCTACGTCATCTTCTGATCTGAGCAAGCTACAGGAGAATTACGGCTGGAACGCGGATGAATCTGCCGAACAGGCGTCGGATCGGCCGACCACCGTGGCAGCACCGGCAGCTAAAGAGGTTCCTGCTGAACCAGTTGCTCCGGTAGTTCAGGAGCCAGGTGTCGCGCCGGCAGAAGAGCCGGTTGAGACACCAGCGGCAGCAGTTGAGGATCCACCCGTAAAAAGCGTAAAAGCTACTCCCGATACCGCAGCGAAAAAGGTGGCCAAGTATTCAGCTACGTTTCTGGAGCCGATAAGCGGTTTTGAGCGACCCACGAAAGTAGCCTACATCTCCAAACGCTCTCACTCATATATCTCACTCCTGCAACGGTACGCCAGTCTGACAGGCAGTAAAGTATCGATGCAGGAAATTATGGAACACATCTTCCGGCAGCATTTTGCAGACAACAAAGTTGAAATAGAGTCGATACGGGCAACGTTGCTCCAGAAAGAAGCTGAACTACACGAATGATAACACTTTGGATAAGTGCGTCCCTGCTGGCCTTGTCAGGCTGGCAGGGATACCGTCTTGGAAAAGACTATGGCTGGTGGGGGAGGAGGGTAGTCTGTGACCAACCGGAACTCAATACGAAACAGCCCACAATCGACGAACCATCAGCCACCGGCATAGGCCAATCGAAAACAGACTTCGACCGATTGCTGGCAGGGTTCCGCCCAACGGAATCGCAGTCGCCAGAAACGAAGGAGACCGTAGAAGATACGGAGTCGGATAACCAACCACTGACTGAGCCAGCGACCACATTGATGCAAATCGCGGAAGTCGACTACCCGGACGAAACGGATCTGGTACCTGAAACCTGCAACTGGCTGGATGATGAAGCCATACTTTTGATTGACTCAGATGAAACTTCGGCAATGAGCACAGAGCCTGTTACAGCATTGACCGACTACGTAAAACGGGTTCGAACCGTGCAACGAAAAATGACGCAGCTTACTAAACGCCGGGCCGCCGACAGTACATTCATGAAGCAGGAACTCAACATACTGATCGATACGTATCAGCTCGAAAACGATCAGTCACTCGATTGGCTGTTCCAGCAGCATAAGCAGCCCGGCCAGCCTGATTACGGCGCTATTTTTGATCAGATTGAGAGCCTACGTGCTTAAAATTTTTTGATCTTTTTTAAATGTATTTTATTTAATTTTATATACTTTTGAAATGAAATACATTTAAAAATTTTCAGTCTATAATTGCTTTATATGCAAACCCAATCAAACTGGTCGAAAGGGCGTAGCGCGGCTCGAATCTGCGCGCTGATTGTAGCGGGGCTATATATTACTCATATGGCTTCAGCACAGGGGTTAAGTACACAGGGGCTGAGTACAGCAGCTACACAGGTTAAAGGGGCTTTCACAGTGGTTACCAATCTGATGTATGCCATATGCGCAATCATAGGATTGGTGGGCGGCATCTCAGTTTACTCTAAATGGTCGAATGGGGACCCCGACACTCGAAAAGCCGCAGCCTCGTGGTTCGGCGCACTCATCTTCGCCGGGCTAGTCGTTGTAACACTAACCTCTGTTTTCGGCGGGTAATATGTTTCGAGTCAACAAGGGGGTTGATCGCCCTCCACAGGTACTCGGCATTCGTGGGATGAATTTCCTGCTGTTCCTAGCCGCAGCAGCAGTCGGCCTGCTCCTGGTCAGCACGTTTATCATGCTCATTACTGGATGGCCGGGCCTGTATTGCTACGGCGTGTACATGCTGGGCATCGTAATCCTCTATGGTCAGTTGGTGCGGCTCTCCCGCGAACACGGCGAACGAGGCATGGTGCGGACGCAGGGGAGGGCCCGACAGCCTAAATTGATTCTGGTGAGAAGTTCAGCGGTGTTTAAACGACTTCGGTATGCAGCCAAAAAATAACAGGACGGGCGTGCGGGCTATTCACGACGTATTTCCGATACGCGCCATCGAGCAGGATTGTCTGATTTCAGCACATGGCGATCTGACGGTTTGCTTCGTAGTCAATTTGCCCGAAATCTTCACACTGAACGCCAGTTTCGATGGGGTAGGGGAGGGGCGCGTCGAGCAGGGGGATTACATAACACTCTGCAACGTATGGACTAAAGCGTTAGGTGTTTTGCCAAGCTACACCATCGTTCACAAGCAGGATTATTTCGTCGAAGAGACGTATCAGCCAACAGATGGTCAGTCAACGGAAAAGTCACGTACGTTTCTGGACCGGGCCAGTGATCGTCATTTCAACGAACGGCCTTATCTACATCACCAGTGTTATCTGTATCTGACAAAGACGCACCCGGAACGGCGGGATGTTAGTGCCGTAAAAACGTCGCTCGCACGGGGGCGGCTGGTACCCAAAGAAGTTGGCGACAAACGCAAGGTCGATGAGTTCTTCAATAGCATCGAACAGTTTGTCTCCATTCTGGAAAGCAGCCGACTGATAAGTCTCCGGCGACTGGGAGCGGATGAACTGGCCGGTACAGACAAGCATACCGGAGCGTCCATTGGGGAAGCATCCACTCCGACAGCATCCACTCCGGGCCTGCTTGAGCGGTACATGAGTCTGTCACTGCGGGATGAAGTAGTAACGCTGGCGGATCTGGAAATGGACGAGGTACTGAAGGTGGGCGGCAAATACACGAAATTCTACACAATCTCCGACATCGACGATCTGCCGGAGTGGGTGTACACCAACAACCGCGTCGAGGCCCTGTCGACTGAGCGTTCGAACGTGTCGGTTAGTTTTGCGGCACCGGTATCGCTGATGCTACCCTGTAACCACATCTACAACCAGTATATCTTCATTGAGGATAAGCAGGCGGCCTTTCCAAAACTGGAGCAACGGGCCTTACAGATGCGGTCGCTGGCCAACTTTGGCAAGGACAACGAAGTCAATGCCATGCTGCTCAACCAATACCTAAGCTACGCGGCAGAATCAGGCTTTACGCCCGTCCGGTCGCACTTCAACATTCAGGTCTGGACGGAAGACAAAAGCCGGTTGCCGATACTGCGTAACATGGTTTCGTCGGCCATTGCCCGGCTGGGCGTTCGGCCACGTGAAAATACGAAGGATGCGCTCGGGCTATTCTGGGCGGGCATTCCGGGCAACGCGGCCGATCTGCCAAGTGAAGACAAATACTGGTCGTTTGTACCGCAGTCGGTCTGTCTGCTGAATCAGGAGACAAATTACTACGATTCGGTGTCGCCCTACGGCGTAAAACTGGTGGAACGGATGAGCGGCAAACCGTTGCTGGTCGACCTGTCGGATCAGCCGATGGACCGGGGCTGGGTTACGAACCGAAACAAGTTTATCCTGGGGCCGTCGGGCAGCGGAAAATCGTTTTTCACCAACCACGCTCTGCGCAGTTACCACGTACAGGGGAGCCATGCCATTATCGTCGACGTGGGGCACTCGTACCGGGGTCTGTGCGATATGCTGGACGGTCTCTATCTGACTTATTCAGAAAACGAGCCGATCAACTTCAATCCCTTTTTCATCGAGAACCGGGTCTTGCCCGACGTGGAAAAAAAGGAGGCCATTAAAGTATTACTTCAAACGCTCTGGAAACGCAGCGACGAACGGCAGACCATGTCGGAGTACACGGCCCTGTCGGATGCGGTGACGCAGTACTTCGAGCGGTATCTGCCTGATAACCCGGAGGTCTTCCCCTGCTTCAATTCGTTCTACGAGTTCATGCTGACCGATTTCCCGCGTTATCTGGAGGAGCATAAGGTGCAGATTGGCTATTTCGATTACGACAATTTCATCTACGTACTACGGCCATTCTACCGGGGCGGGGAATACGAAGCGTTGCTCAACAGCCGGGAGAATCTGGATCTGCTGAACCGGCAGTTCATTGTCTTCGAGCTGGACAACATCAAGGATCACCCGATCCTGTTCCCCGTTGTCACAATCATTATCATGGACACGTTCATCTCCAAGATGCGGAAACTGGGCGGAGTGCGGAAAATTATCCTGATTGAAGAAGCGTGGAAAGCCATTATGAAAGACGGTATGGCGGAGTACATCAAATACCTCTACAAAACGGTTCGTAAGTTCTTCGGTGAAGCCTGGATCGTCACGCAGGAAGTTGATGACATCATCGGCAACAAGATTGTGAAGGACTCGATCATCAATAACGCCGACACGAAAATTCTGCTCGACCAGCGTAAGTACCGCAACAAGTTTTCACACGTGAAGGAGCTACTGGCGTTGTCCGACAAAGACAAGGACCTGTGCCTTTCTCTGAACCTCGACCTCGACCCCAAACGCAAATACAAGGAGGTGTTCATCTCCTGGGGCGGTCAGGAATCTAAAGTATATGGCGTCGAAGTATCGACCGAAGAGTACCTGGCCTATTCGACCGAGCAGCGCGAGAAACTGCGGCTCGAACGAATGGTGAAAGCTCACGGCGGCAACTACGATCTGGCCCTGCGCGACTACGCCGACGAAATCAGAACCGGCATTCCAGCAAGTCGCTAAATCCGAAAACATTTTTTTTACTACCTGATGCAGCCAATAAACCGACTGCTTCTGGCCGGCCTGTGTCTGGCCGGCGGGATTACGCAGGCCCAGGCCGGCACCATGCGTCCTACGCTCGTCTTTTTTGAATTTCATCCTGTTGCTGATACGACCAGTCCTAACGTGCCTGTACTGAGTAGTCTGGGCGACGATCTGACCGGCGAAATCGAGAACATCATCGGCGAGACGGAAAACTCAATCATGCAGGGAATTAAGGATGAGCTGACCGAACTGCTGGGTAACGCTATTGGTCAACTCCTCGACGTATCACCGATTTCGGCCGTCAAATCGCTCCAGTCGATGGTGAAGGATGGCCTGTCGAAACAGCAGAAGATCGAGTACCAGAACTACAAGGTTGATTACGCCTGGAAGAAAGCGCATACCGAATTGTCACCTGCCTTCGCTACGTACTACCGGGAGCTGAACCTGAACCAACTGACGGGGGCAATTCAATCCAGCCGGAAAGCGGCTGACCGGTTTCTGGCCACCCCGGCCTTTACCGCCAGTGAAGCCTCGGCCATGCGGCAGGCGCTTGACGAGGTAGCTGATACGGGCGATCTGGTAGCCGAAGTAAAGACCGTTGTGAACCTCGGCGGCAAACCGGTATGGATGTCGGAGGGGGAGCGGCTATCGGCGCTGAATCTGGTCCGTACAGATCTGTATGATCGCATCAAGCGAATAAATCAGACGCTGAATCTGATCCGGGCCACGTACCAGTACCGCTCCCGTGAGATTGCCCAAAACGCGTACCGGCAGCAGCTATACCGGTCTAATTCTTCACTGAACCGGACGATTAGCACCCGTCCCACAACCTATCAGACCCGATGAACCAATGGCTTACGTGCAGTCTGTGGCTTTGTATGGCCACGGGGACTGCCTGCGCACAGATGCCCGCAGCGAATGCCGTTCCGACTGGCAACAGGGGCAGTGACCTGATTCAGTCCGAAATCGATCAGTTGCTTCAGGTTTCCGAGAACGACATCATGGCCGGGCTCAAAGACGCGGGTATCGACGTCGGGGCGCTGATGAAAGAAAAGATAATGGACGAACTGATGAAAGGTATCGCCGACGCAACCGTTTACGCACCCATTGCCACAGAAATCATGGAAGAGTACCAGCGGCAGAAAAACAAGAGTCTGGCGCAGGCAATCCAGAAGCTGAAACAGACTTGGCAGGATGGTCAGCAGCGTATCAACAAGATCCGCTATCAGGATTTCAAGGTGAAATACGCCTACCAGCAGGCAATGACCAAAGCCCCCATCGACGTACTGCGCGGTACTCAGCGTCAGGCCGTCGATAAATCCGTCAAAGCCTTGTGGACCGACGGCCTTCCCGTCGCGATCACGATCACCGATCCCGCTAACGCCCGGCTGATGAAGGAAGAGATCGACGCCAATTACCCAAACGATGACATTGGCTGGACGGTACTGGCGTCGGCCCGCTCGAACCTGCTGGTCGATGACAAAGCACTCCGGGCCAAACTCGCGCTCGTCGATAAACAGGGACAAACGGCGTATCTGTCGCCCGCCGACCGGCTGCGGCTGCTCCGCGAAGTAGACCGCGAAAGCAAAGCCCGTCGCACCACCCTGCTGGCCATGGACAGGATCACCTCGCAGGGCCTCGATTATTACAAATACAAACGGAACCGCCGGACCTATCAGACGGCCAATCTCCGAACGCAGTCTTACCGATAATTCCTTTCTCTATGCACGCATTATTGTTGGTAGCCCCGGTTCTGGAAGCGTCAATCGACGAAGTGTTTGATCGTTTCGCCGACAGTTTTGGAACACTCGTCGCCTTCGGGCAGGCCATAGGCTTCATCGGTTCGCTATTTTACATCTTCTACCGGATCTGGGGGCACTGGTCCCGCGCGGAACCGTTCGACATTTATCCGCTGCTTCGCCCGTTTGCGCTGGCGCTCTGCCTGCTCTGCTACCCCTACATCGTCAAATTCATCGTAGAGATCGGGCAGTTGCTCGACAAAGGAACGAGCACGATGGTAGCCAGCCAGAAAGCTGAGGTGGAGCGGCTGAATCAGCTTAAGAAAGCTAAAGTCAAAGAGAACTGGGACAAGATCCTGATTCCGCCCGGCGAAGATGGCGAAATCGGCACCTGGGATGTCGTCCGAACGGTATTCGGTACCACTGGTACTGGCAACAGCCTTGTCGGAAACGCCGTCAGCGGAGTGATGCAGTATTATTTCGATCAATTTCTGAGCTGGCTCGGCGAAATCTTCTACGATCTGTCTGCTATCTACATTAAGCTAATCAGTACGTTTTTCCTGATCGTGCTGGCACTGACGGGTCCCATCACGTTCGGGCTGGCCATGTTCGACTGGTTCTATCCGGGGCTGGCCGCCTGGTTTTCACGCATGATTCACATTCTGCTCTACATCCCGCTGGTCAATATTCTGGGGGCGATTCTGGAAACGATACACGTGTCGATGCTTAACCAGGACCTCGCCGTTTTTGACGAACAACTACGATCGGGTAATACGGGCATGGGATCGGCCGACTGGGGGTTGATTATCTTTTATTTCATCGGTGCCGGAGCTTATCTGTCTATTCCAAAACTGGCATCCTACGTCATCGAGTCAACCGGGGTAGGGGATGCCATTGGGTCGGCCACGCAGCCGACGACCATGCTGGCCGGGGCCGCCACCGGTCAGGCAGCAGGGGCCGGAGCTGCATCACTTGGCCGTACCGCTGCCAGTGCTTTTTCGTCATCCAACGCACAACCCGCCACAAACAATATCTGACTATGAACGGACAATTTCGCTACCTGACCAATCTGGAAACATCGTTCCGGTTGGTTCGCTGGGTGGCCATCATCACCATCATTGGCAGTCTGGCGTTCTCGCTGGGCATTGCATACTGGGCGTTCGCCGAAGTGTCGGCCAGCCGGCAGAAAGTGTACGTGCTCGACAACGGCAAATCGATCATGGTCGCGCTGGCGCAGGAACAGAATATCAACCGCCCGGCCGAAGCTAAAGACCACGTCAAGACGTTTCACCGGCTGTTTTTCACGCTTGAACCCGATGAGAAGCAGGTGGAGGGAAACATTCGCGAAGCCACGTATCTGGGCGACCGCTCCGTAGTACGGCTGTACCAGGATTTGCAGGAAGCTGGGTATTACGGGCAGTTGATTCAGGGTAACGTACACCAGAAGGTCGAGATTGATACGATCAAGGTTGATTTTTCTGTGTCACCCTACCGGGTCATTACCAGCGGCCGGCAGCTCCTGATCCGGGCTAACAGCATTACAATTCGTAAGCTGGTCACGGAGTGCTACCTAATCGACGTGGCCCGAACGGACAACAACCCGCACGGCTTCATGATCGAGCGGTTTAAAGTGATGCAGAATCAGGATGTCGAAACCGTACCACGCACCGATCAGCAGCATCAGTTATGACCCGACTGACACCCGTTTCCCTATTCAGACCGGGTTGCCTGCGATTCTGGCGCCGAGTAATGAGTCGCTACATTCACCGCTGGCAGGCGCGCCCTGTCCGGCAGCAGAAAATTCACGTGCTGACAACCCTTTTTTTGATACAGTTGCTGGGTTTCTGGTCAATCCGGTCGAACCTCACCCATCCGCCTGTGATACCCCTGACGCTCCGCTCAACCGTCCGCATTTCTCCATCAGTTAACCAAAAACGATCTGCTCAAGCTCATGAACCAAACCGATCCGATTCAATCCGACAGCGACGTTGATGAACTGCCGACGTCAGCCACTGCAACTACCGACGTTGTTCAACGCTTGTCTTTCCGGGACGTGCTGAACGACAAGCGATTCTGGATGACCGCACCCGTACTGCTGCTGGCGCTGGGGTCAACCTGGTATTTTCTGGTGGCGGGTACACAAGGAACGCAGCAGCCGCTCATCAATAACGTAAATACCAGTATTCCCAACGCCCAGACCGATAGTGTACCCAAATCGAAGCTTGAACTACAGGCCGCCGAACAGCGCAGTATGACCGCTGGTCGACAGACGGTCAACGGTATGCAGACGGGGGTGACCAATCTGCCAACTGCCCCGATTCAGCCGTCGGCCCCTGCAACGGGTATGCCGACAACACTCGATCCGTACCTCTACAAAACCCGGCAACCCACCGAGCCAATAGACCCGGCACTAGCCGCCATGGATTCACTATACAACCCGGCCCCTCAACGGACCCGGCGGGGTTCGGCGGACCGGGTAGCGTCCCGGCATCGGACCCGATCTGGCCCGGCTTTTTCAGATTCGCCACTGTCCGATGACATTGACGACGAGCCAGTCCACCCCCGCGACGTACAGAAACAGGTCGACGAACGACAGCGCCTGCTGGCCCTGCTTACGGAATACAAACGGGACAAGGAAGCGAAAGCCGCAGCAGCCCGCGACGGTGAGCGGCCGCGAAAGGTCGAAGCCGGGGCCGTCGTGTCGACGCTGGGCACGTCCGCCAGTCAGCGATTCAATGGCTTTTACGGTTTGTATTCATCCAGTCAGAAAGAGCAGCAGGAAGCCGCCCTGACCGACGACCTGGGCACGATACGGGCAGTTATTCACCAGGATCAGCAAATCACCGACGGGGGACGTGTGCAGCTCCGGTTGCTGGAACCGGTAACGGTCCGGGGCGTTCGCATTCCGGCCAATACGCTCGTATACGGCATCGGTAGTTTCGGCTCCGAACGTGTCGGTATCGCGCTGACCAGTCTACAATACGAAGGCCGCATTTTCCCGATCAAGCTGAGCGTGCACGATATGGACGGTATGCCGGGGGTTTTTGTCCCGAACGTACTGGCCGCGCAGGAAGGTAAGCAGGCACTGGGGCAAACCCTGGGTGGCGTAAACTACAACCTCAGCGGAGCAGCCACAGGTAGTACCCGGGCAGCGGCTACACTGGCTGGTATTTCGGCCGCACAGTCAGGTCTATCGGGGGCGCGTGGTCTGTTGCAGCGCAAAATCACGCAGCAGAAAGCTACTCTGAAGGGCAACTATTATGTGCTGCTTAAATGAACTCACCAAACAAGCTATCGAAACCAATGAATCGATTTATTCTGCCTGTCAGCGCACTGCTGATGCTGTCGGCACCGGTGCTGGCGCAACGAAAAACGACTCTATCAAAGCATTCTCACACCAGGCTACTGACCCGACGTACTGCAGCAGCAGAACCGGTTCCAGTAACCGTCGATTCTGCGCAGATTGCTTCGCGAAACGGATCAGTTAAACCGGACTCAACCCGACAAACGGCATCTGCGCAGACTGCCCATGCGGACCGCTCATTTTCGGCATCGACGGCCGTACGCACGTCACCGGAAGCAGCGATTCAGCCGCAGAACATTATCCGTTCGTATTACGTCGATCTGGCTTACAACAAAACCGTGTCGATCATCTTTCCGACGGCCGTGCGCTCGGTCGACCTGGGCAGCCGCAGCATCATGGCGGATAAAGCTGCCGACGTGGAGAACGTACTGAAAGTAAAAGCCGCGCAGATTGGCTTCAACGAAACCAACTTTTCGGTGATGACAGCCGACGGCACGTTCTACAGCTTTGTGGTCAACTACAACGAAACCCCCGCCGTGCTAGCCCTCAACCTGACCGCTTCATCAACATCGCAACCGTTGCGGACAGCTGAACCAATCACGCTGGCCGACCGCAGTCAGCCAATCAACAGTACCGATACGCAGGATGGCAACATTCAGTTTGCGGGGGTGAAGGCAACGCAGTCCGACATCGTCTACAACAGCGACCGGATTCTGCATTACCGGGGGTGGGGCAGGCGAGGGGCGGAAGCCAATAAGCTCAAAGCACAGTTACGCGGTCTGTACGTAAACGACAATGTGCTGTACTACCGGCTCGTTATCAGCAACCGGTCAAACCTCAACTACGACATTGACTACGTGCGGTATTTCGTGGTCGACAGCAAAACGGCCAAGCTCACTGCCCGACAGGAAATCGAACTACAGCCGATTTACGTGCATAACGAAGCGATCACGACCGTGCGGGGCCATCAGCGTATCGAGCGGGTGTACGCGTTTCAGCGCTTCACCATTCCCAACAGCAAGCAGCTACTGATTCAGATCGGTGAGCAGAACGGCGGGCGAAACCTGTCGTTTATCGTCGAGAACAAAGACATCATGAAAGCCAAGCCGCTGTAACGTCGACTACCAGTAAAACAGCAACGCCCGGCTTAGAAGTCGGGCGTTACTGTTTATGCTTATCCATTTATTCTTCGCTCTGGCCGGGCGTTTCCCTGCCGCTGAGCCATCTGCTTTCTCATCCGATCTATTTCCTGCTGTAACCGGTCGATGCGCTGACGTTTCCGCTGCTGCACAAAGCCACGAACAAAGAAAAACAGAAAGAACATTACAAACCCGATCCACATGATACACCCTCCCTTCTGCCCTACAAAAACTCTGTGAATAAATGCGCTAACTATATAATGAGGTTTGGTACTGCTGTAGCCGGTCTACAGTAACGGCGATGTACTCCGGCTTCATCAGCGTAGCTTTACGTTGGTTCCAGTTCGTAACGGCCTGGTGCAGCAACGTAACGTCGAAACGGGTTTCGGGTTGCTCGTTGAGCAGCATATCGACCGTTGCCAGTAGTTCCATGCCCAGAGGGGACTCAAAGCCGCTTATCAGCCGGTGTAGTTGCTGCTGGGTCTCCTGCTGTTCGGGCGTACAGTTGAACTGAATGTAATCGCGGATCTGGCCGATCTTCTCCGGGTTGATCTGCAATACGTCGAACGGGCGGGCTTCGTTCTGCTTCATACCCGTCAGATAATGCCCGTCCAGATCGTTGAGCACGTGCCGCAGGTTGTGCGCGTAGGGACCGTACTTCTCCCGTACGAATTGCAGGTTGAACTGTAGCCCCAGCCGTTGCAGCAGGTACACGATTTTCTGAATCTCCAGCAGCGTCAGATCGTAGCCGAGTTCTTTGTAGCGCAACAACCCGTTCAGCACAATGGCCCGCAACGGGGTAAGGGCCGGGGCGGGTCTGGTACGGGTACGCGGGGTCTGGTAGGCGGCATCCGATGGTTCGTAAACAATAAAATTTACGTCGGGCAACGCCTTGAGCTTGTCCTCGATCAGGGGTTTGACGACGCTCCATTGCAAGCCGCCGTTCCCGCTCCCCAGCGGGGGCATGGCTATCGACCGAATACCTAGCCGGGGAATGTCGCGGATCAGCTCGTCGAGTCCCTGCTCAACGTAACTCAGTCTGGAAAAGCCTTTCCAATGCTCTTTCGTTGGAAAGTTGATGATGAAAGCGGGCGTTAGCAGGCCGGTTTCGGTGATGAACATGGTCCCGACCTTAACCTCGCCCCGTGCGCAGGCTTCCTTGTACCGCCGGTAATTTTCGGGGTACTTGTCCCGAAACTGTAACGCCACACCTTTACCCATGACCCCTACCGTGTTGACGGTGTTGACCAGGGCGTCTACCGTTTCGGCAAACAGGTTTCCGGTTTTGAACGTGATTGGCATACGGGCTTAAAAGTACCAGTCCGGTTGAATTCTAACCGGAATCGGGTACGCAAAGTTACTCAATTGTTGCCGGACGACCTGCGCCACTCCCTCATTGGCGACCACAATGGCGCGGATACAGTCGACCGGGAAATGCTGATGCACCATGAACTCGGCCATGCGCCGGCGACGGCGGTCGTTGTCCTCCGGGGTAGGGTTCCAGTACTGCGCCTGCATGACGGCCCAGTCGATCATGGACAACTCGCTCAACTGGTTGCTGAAGCGGCTGAACGCCATCAGGGCGTGGCCATCCGAAAAAACGAACGGAATGCCCTTCTGCTCAATCAGCGATGCCTGACTAACGAGGTAAATAACCTCCTCCCTGGCGCGTGGATTGGTACTGCTGATCCGGTACAGCATGGGCGAACGAGGGGCCAAATAGAACGGTACGTAATCGGCCAGTACGCCGAAGGGCGCGCAGCCGACGGGTCGTTCGTCGCGCTTTGCGATGATATCGTCTTCACCGATGGTGCTGAAATCGGGTTGCTGAATCAGATGGTGACAGTTCCGGCAGGCGATGCCATGCGCCAGCACGTGAGCCAGGTTGCCGAGCGCCATGATGCGGAAGATGTAGCCGTTCTGCGGAGTCAGCCAGGGAAACATACGAATTGGGTTTCGTGGTGCTTACTCATCCGCAAACGACAGCCTGGTCTGGCCCGACTTTTTCCGGCCCCCGATGCTGGCCGTTGCCGCTTTGATTTTCTCCAGCAGCACCGACGCCGGTTCATCGGCGGGGTCCTGCGGCACCAGTTCCCCCCGGAAGGCTTTGGCCAGCAGAGCCTGTGGCAGCTTATCGATCTTTGCCTTCAGCGTGACGTACTGCGCTTCGAGCGCATCCGCCTGCGCAAATAAAGCCTTCACCCGCCCGACGATTTCTTTTTGTTCTTCGAGGGGGGGGAGCAAAATCCTCACTTCCTTAAGAGCAGGCATGTATATAGTTCCGACAGTAGTCCCTGTTCCTGACGAAATGAGCGACTTTTGTGCGGCCATAAATGCATATAAGAGATACATATTATAAAGCAAAGGACCACAAATCCAATTAGCGAAATGCTGTGTTGTAGCCATTTCGCGACCCATTATGGTTGTGAAACCGACCGAAATATCCCTTGAAAAACATACTGTACCTTTCGGCAAAAGTCTCGCGCTAGAATTCTTAATACCTAGAGCTGTAGGCATAAATTTAGTCTCAGAGATAACCTTACCATGAGCAGCCCTTATATCCTGTAAAGAAATCCAAGGCACATCGCCATTATCCCAATACGCAGACACGCTTTTTCTTGGCGTATGACCTGATTCCAATTGAGCTAAATCGACCAGTTTCCACCATTTCCAACCTTCAGGAGCAATATCATCTGATTTTCCTATAACAATTGGTGAAATTACTTTTGCTTCTCCTCTATTTTCTAGGGGACCCGTCAGTTTACCCGTTACGGCTTGGGTGAGAACGGTTTGGCGGAATTTTTTGAGGAGTTCAGGAATGCGGGACAGGCTGGTTTTCAGCGTTTCCAGATGCGCAAAGGCCGCGTCTAATTTGGCAACGATGCGGGTTTGCTCGGCAAGGGGGGGGAGGGGGATTGATAACGCGCCCATAGTACTCCCGGAAACCCGTGGCAAGTTTATTCCCTGTGAATTCTCAACGGCATAGGCACTTACATTAGAAGTGCCTAGATAGTAATTTAAATATTTTGCTGAAGTTGCTGAAGTCGCTCGAAATGCTAAAATATCCGTTGAACAAACACCATCGAACTCAACAAAAGCATGTTTATTTAGGTACGGCCTTAGCTTTCCGTAAAGTACATCACCTTTTCGAAATAAGGTTTTTGTACTTTTTACATCATTCGAATCACCAACGTTTTCAATTCCTCCCCCCTTAGCCAAATGCTCTAAACCCACATAGATTAATGAATTGCCTTGTACTGGTTCGATTTTTTCCTTGACCAATTCGTAATAGTTACTTATCTCTGTTTCTTCCCACCCCTCCGGCAATTCATTTTCCATTATCCCAGTAGTTCAATAATTTTTTCTAATTCAAGGTGCATCGCTTTCAGTTCGAGGGCGGCTTCGCGGGCAATGTCGAGCGGCTCGTCGTCGTGGGCGTTGTTGGCGTGGCTCTCGTCGGCAATCAGGCCCAGGTCAAGCGAGTCGTTTTTCTGGGCAATCTGCTCGCGGGTCAGGCAGTTGAAACGCGGGTCGGTCACAGCCAGCCGCGCCGTGTGGTCAACGGTGCCGTCGTACTGTTCGCTCAGGTCGGCGAGGTTGATGCCGCCGGTATAGGCCCGCACGAAGTCGGCAAAGGCCGTACGCGTAAAGGGCGTCCGCTTGCCGTAGCTGGGCGCGTTGGTCCGCATGTCGTAGAACCACACCCGTTCGGTGTTGCCCACTTCCGTCTGGCCCCGCTCGAAAAACAATACGTTGGTTTTCACCCCGGCCGCGTAGAAAATACCCGTCGGCAGCCGCAGAATGGTGTGCAGGTTGCACTTGTCCATCAGGTCGCGCCGGATTTTGCGGCCGTCACCGTCTTCAAACAAGACGTTGTCGGGCAGCACCACAGCCGCCCGCGCCCCGCCCTGCTTATGCAGCGAGCGGTAGATGTGCTGCAGGAAGTTGAGCTGCTTGTTGCTGCTGAGGTACGTCAGATCGTCGCGCGAGGGGCGTTCGCCCCCCTGTTTGGTGCCAAAAGGCGGGTTGGCCAGCACACCGTCGTAATTCCGAAAGCTTTTGCCCAGTTCGGAGAGCGTATCGCCGAGATAAATGGGGCTTTCCAGCCCGTGCAGTTTGGCGTTCATCAGGGCCAGCCGGTGAGCGTCCTGCACCAGTTCGCAGCCGCTGAAGGCCTCATTCACCTGAAAGGCACGGTCGCGGCTGTCGAGATCGTAATAGTCGTCATGTTTCCGGCGCAGGTACTGATCGGCGGCAATCATAAAGCCAAACGTACCGGCGGCTGGGTCGTTCCAGCGTTCGCCAAGCCGGGGGGCCAGTAGTTCCACCATTACGTTGATCAGCGGACGGGGCGTAAAATACTGCCCGGCCCCGCTCTTTTTCTCGCCCGCGTTCTTCTCCAGCAGTTCCTCGTAGATCGTCGCCAGCTTGTCCTGCTCGTGTTCGTCGTACCAGTTCAGGTTGTTGATACTGGTGACGAGCGTTTTCAGGTTCACCGGCTTGCGCAGCGTGGTAGAAGCATTGGTATAAATCTCTTTGACGGCTTCGTTGTCGGTCTTGGAAGAAATCGTCGCCAGCAGTTCGCGGTAGGTGTCGAACAGTTCCTTGTTGTCGGTAATGCCCGTCAGCCGCGACCAGCGGTATTCGTCGGGGATGTCGGCTTCAAACTTTTTCAGCTCCGACAGCCGCAGAAACAGGATGTAGGTCAGTTCGTTGAGGTATTGGTGGTACGTGACGCCATCGTCGCGCAGGACGTTACACAGGCCCCATAGCTTACCGGCTATATCTTCGGCACTCATATTCGATTGTTGGTTTTTGTGTGTTAGACCACCCCCAACCCCCTCCTACAACAGGAGGGGGCTTTTCTTCTGCTGCTCCCCCCTCCTGTTGTAGAAGGGGGTTGGAGGTGGTCAATCCGGTTTAAACTGTTGTTGAATCGTTTGTAATACCTGATCGACAGACCGAAAAACGGCATCGTTGGGAAAGCGGAGCACCGTAATACCCAATGATTCAATGGCCTGCTGCCGTTCCTCGTCGTAAGTCCGGGCGTCGGGTTTATCATGCACGGCCCCATCCAGTTCAACTGCCAGTCGTTCGGCAGGGCAGTAGAAATCCAGCACGAAGAAGCCAACACTATGCTGCCGCCGAAATTTCCGGCCACCCAGTTGACTACCCCTCAGATAACCCCACAATACTTGTTCCGCCGGTGTAGCGTCGTTACGTAACGCCTGCCGGACGGGTTTGAGAATTTTTAGATTGTTTAGCTGTCCTTCGTGCATGGGGTTGTATTGGCTGCTCCCTGGCCGAATTGTCGGGCTGGTCTTTCCTACAACAGAAGGGGAGACGTTTCCTCTATTGCTCCCCCTCCTGTTGTAAGAGGGGGCTGGGGGTGGTCCTACGCAGTTTGTGGGTACAGATACTCATTGATGGACCGGATAACTCCGTCCAGTTGGTTATTAAAAACTTTGTTCAGCTCCCGGAAGCCACCCGCATCGGAGAATGGCTCGTTGTCGAGATCGTCGACCTGAAGCACGTTTTCGGCCAGCAACTGCTTTTCAAACCGGTTGATCCAGTTCTGCTGGGTTTTATTCCAGGGCTGCATGGCCCGCACTTTGCCAACGGCCCGCTTGATACGTTCCTCGTGGGGTTCCAGTGCGCTGCCGACTGCCAGCGTGCGGATC
Organism: Spirosoma fluminis; assembly: GCF_054778895.1. NCBI lineage: Bacteria > Pseudomonadati > Bacteroidota > Cytophagia > Cytophagales > Cytophagaceae > Spirosoma > Spirosoma fluminis. The sequence goes on along the minus strand of NZ_BAAGZD010000014.1, from coordinate 24,001 downwards.
ATCGAGATGATATCGGCCCCGATGTCTTCGTTGCGGGCCTGCTTCCAGGCCGTCTTCACGGTCTTCTCTTCATAGCCTTGCTGGGCCAAAGCTATCAACAATTCCTTTAGGGCCTTACGGCTCAGATCGGCGGGACGGGTACAAACCACGTTTAGTGCCGTGATGGTGTTCTGATTGTCGCGCAGGAACTGGGCGAAGCTGTCGAGGTAATCGGCTGGTTTACTGGCAATCCCATAGCCCGTTTCCATCGCCAGCAGCTCATCTTCATGATCGGACACGTAAACTCGTGTGCCCACCGATTTTAATTCGTCCAGGTACCGCCACAGCGTCGACAGCGTGGCTATTTGCGTCCGGCTTTGCGTAAGCGGCTGAGTTTGCAGGCTTCGAATCAGTTCGTCGGGCGTTTTCCCACCCGCGTTGTAAGTGAATCGCTGCTCCTGTTCGGCCGTCATCCGGCGTTTCTTCCGCTGCATTTTGGCAATGAGCTGCTCAAGCTGCGTCTGGGCCCGATCATCAGAGTCGATCAGCGGCAGTTCAGTCATCAGTTGCTCAAATGTTACGTTCGGATTGACCACCACCGGTTTCATCTGGGTGTACTCCTCCAGAGCTTCGTATAGTCGGACAGCATCATAGATCCGGAACGTTTCCTTGCCGATCTCGTCGCACCGACGCGTGGCCCGCCCCAGCATCTGCTCGTAGAGAATCCGGGATTTTACCCGGCGTAGGAAAACGATGTTGCTGATGGGCGGCACGTCGATACCCGTCGTCAGCAAATCGACCGTAACGGCAATGGTGGGAAACAGTTCGTTTTTGTAGCGGTTAAGCTGCTCCTGCGGGTTGTACGACTTACCAGTGATCTTCTGAATGGCGTCGTCGGCCACGTTCACGCCAATGGCCCGGAACTCTTCTTTGAGCAGATTGACGACCAGATCGGCATGATCGTCGGTCGCGGCAAAGATCAACGTCTTTTCCGGCCCGTCAGGGTCAAGTTCCTGCACGAGCCGCTTAACAACCGTGCGGTTGAAATTCTCGGTCAGCACCTGTTTGTTGAATCCTACAACGTCGAACTGTAGCTCATCTTCCAGCGAGTCGAGTTCGACCACCGTATTGGTTTCCGGGTCGTACACGGTCGGTTTCTGACCTTTCTCCCATTTGATACCCTCCTCGCTGAGTTTGGTTTTAATCAGATAAGGCGGATCATGGTCGATCAGATACCCATCGATGACGGCTTCGCGGTAGGAGTAGGTATAGACCGGTTTGCCGAATATCTGGGTGGTGTGCAGAGCCGGCGTGGCAGTCATCCCGATGGCGTAGGCGTCGAAGTAATCCAGCACCTGCCGGTACTTACTGACGTAATCCTGCTGATTTTTGAACGCCAGCCCTTCCTCATCGATGTCTTTGTCGAGTAGATAGCCCCGGTGCGCTTCGTCGATGATAATGCAATCGTACTGATCGACGGCTGGCACAGTCGCCGATTCATCACCGTCGTTCTCGAACAGTCGTTTCACCATTGCCTGTACGGTAGCGAATTGCAGCCGGGTATCTTTGGCGGGAAGTGCGTGTTTGAGTTCCCGCACATCGTAGATGTCGGCGAAGGTACTCAGATCAACGACTTTATTGTCTTTGAACGCATTGATTGCCTGCGTGCCCAGCAGGGTACGATCGACCAGAAACAGAATACGATTGAAGCGATTAGTTTGAATCAGGTGATAGCACAGGCCGATGATTGTGCGCGTCTTGCCCGTTCCGGTGGCCATGGCCACCAGTGCCCGACCTGGTGACTCCCGACGCTGGTCAGCGGACTCGACGATGTGTTTCTCAACCTGCCGGATGGCGTCAATCTGGTACTCCCGCAGGTTAAGCCCGCTTTTGCTGGCCAGAAAATCAAGGGGCGTCTGCGTTACTTTCTGGTTAACGGCGTCGAGGTCTTTTCGGTACAACTGCACCAGTCCGTCGGGCGTGTACCACCCCCGCAGTGGGCGGGCATTGTTGGTGGCCTTTCGCGCGTCCAGAAACCAGATACCACTTTTCGTTTTGATCTGTTCCAGGTAGGGACGGCCGTTGGTCGAAAACAGAAAGGGGGCATGGTAGCTACCCCACTGACCCAGCAGCGTAGTACCGCCAACCGGCTGTATCTGCTCGGCGTAGATCTTACTCTGCCACAGATCAGTGGAAATATCCTGGGCGTATCGTTTAGCCTCGACAAGGCCGTACAAGTCCGTACCGACAAACAAGGCGTAATCGGCTCGTCTAGTACCGGCGGGCCATTCGGCGATAGCCATGTTTCGCCCTTTCCGGGGCAGTGTTTTGTGTCTCTGGTAGTTCAGTTCGTTGGTATCGACCTCCCAACCCGCTTTTCGTAGAGTCTCATCAATCAGCACCCGCGTCTGTGCTTCCGACATCTCGATCCGGCGAACGGCCTGCTCCGACCGCTGCTGAATCGTTTTCTCCTGTTCCTGGGTTATACCATCCGTCTGTCTGGTGGCCAGTAGATCGTTGAGCTTTTTCTCCAGTGCTTTGTAGTCGTCTTCCAGTTGCCGCAGCGATGCCTTATCATCGACTGCTGGTGCGGTCCGGCGATCCGGTTCCTGAAACGACAGCATGTAAATATTCTGCTGCGCCTGCGAATAGGTTTCGTAGAACCATTTGGCAATGGTGAAAGCCGCAGTAAGTCCTTGCCTGGCTGCGTCGGGTGTACCCGTGTTTTCGTGTACGGCCAGATTACCCTTCTTCTTGATCAGAAAGAATAACTCCTTGATGGCATATGGCAGCAGGTTCTCATCGACCAGGGTTTTCAGCCGATTGTGAAACGAGTTTTCCAGCGGGAACGCCAGTGCGTGTTCGGTGAAAATCAGTTCCGTTGTCTTCTCCGCAAACGAGCGCAACCGGGTCAGACAATAGACCGGGTCTTTGTGGAAATATAGTTCGGCAGAACTTCCCGTGTTGTACAGGATTGGGAACTCACTTTCTAAAAACGTAAAGTTAGACGGCATAGATGCGGATTACAGTCTCGGAGGAACTGTGTGTTGATAAGTTTACGTGTGGAATCTGTCCCGGTAGATGACTTACAAATTTAATGATTGAATTGTGTTGGTTACCTTTTGTGAAGCAAAGAGAAAATGTACACGTACTTTACTAACCATATCCGGACTGATTTAAACGTGATAGTATAACTAAATCGGGCCGGGCAACTGCCCGGCCCGATTCGTGTCAGGCTGCCGCTGGTTCCGGCTCGACCGGTTCATCCACTCCGCTCAGGATAAACGAAGCGGCTTTCTGCGCCTGACCAGCCGCCCGGAAGATAAGCGTCTTGTCGTTGCGTAAGCCCGCCAGCCAGCTCTGCAGATAAGCCGCTGAGTTCTCAATCAGCCGGTTATCGGTCAGATCAAGGCCGCAATTGCTGGCCAGATAACAGGCACCCATTTCAGCCGTTAGCTCTTCTTTGGCGTACCGCTCCCCGCCGAAGCCGTCCGACTTTGCCAGCTCCTCCCGGTTCAGGCGGTCGCGATGTCCGGTTGAGTGAATCAGTTCATGAAACAAAACCAGATAGTAGGCTTCCAGACAGTCGAACGCGGTAGGACGGGGCATGTTGACCACGTCAAACAATGGGTTGTAATAAGCCCGCGCCGGATCGCGGTGTACAATGGCGGGCGCACCGGCGTAACCAGCATATACAGCATCACAGGCGTTGTATCGGTACACTTCATCGAGAACGTCCGGTTTCTTAAGTTCGGGTAATTCAATGGTTACGTCTTCAACGTCGGACACGTTGAAAACAAAGTAGTGGCGGAGCAGGGGGATACCGACGGTTTTGGTTTTCGTCTCGCCCTTTCGGTTAGTTACATCTTTGTCTTTCTCCAGCACCGTCCAGAATACAACCAGATTTCCCTGTGCTCCTTTACGGATTTTGCCTCCTAACTCGGATGCCTGTTTAAACGTCAGATAGTAAGGCCGTTCATAGGTCGCACCGCAACCAAGTAGCACGCTGTTGATGCCGGTATAGGGTCGTTTGCTGATGTAATTCTGCGCTACCTCAGCGCGGCCATCGGCTAGAATGCCCCACCGCTTGCGCCAGGGGACCTGGCCTTTTTCCAGTTCAGCCACAATCAGATCAGTAACTCGGGCGTACAGGTCGGATGCGCCCCCGGTCGTACCGCCCCGCTGTGCGGAAGTTTTTTCACGCTGCATATCAGTCGCCCGAAATAACACATCGGTGCCGCGCTTGAAGAACACTATAAAGATACGGCTCAACGGCTACCCTAACAATATATATAGCTGACATACAGAAGTTTACAGCGAGCATACGCCCCCTTTCGTCTACGTCATCAGGCTGGTTTATCTATGTGTTTCCGTGATACCGTGTACGGAGAACCGCCGGGTAGCGGTTGTCCGGTTTGTAGCACTGAGGGCAGATGGTGCCGCAGGCTGGCGACAGCGGGCCAAGGCATGGTCTGCCCAGTGTATGGCGCAGCCTGTTGCCCCGTCGGGTAGTCCGGCGGGGCAGGTTACTAGTATAGCTTCTCCAGATATTCGACGCCCACGATTACGTCGTTGCGTCTGCCTTCGATTTGAACCCGTATATCAAATCGCTCATATCCCGTAACAACGCCAGTGGCGTTAATGCTGGTCAGGCGTACCCGGTCGCCTACCGACGGCTTGGGCGGAAGCGGTTTATAAAACCGCTTGAAGTGTTTGCAGTAGCGCAGATTGAGTTGTCGGGCACGGTCAAACAAAATCCCCCACGCCCGGCGGTAATCGTCACCGGCAAACGTCCATTCGCGCCCATTGACCAGTAATTTGCCTCCCTGCGTCAACTGGTGTTCCTGTGTCATGCCGTTAACCATGTGCTGAAAGTCATTCAGTGTCGGGCCGGTAAGGGATTGAACAGCTGTAGCCGCTTGTGGTGCTGCTTGTGTTTGCATCGCTATTGCCCGAAATAACACGTCGGAGCCACGCAATTTATGGTTCGTATTACAGGCTTGAACTTCTGACTTTACGCACAGTTGTAGGGCGTCTTTTCATAGTGATAAATCAGGAACAACGTCGCTTCAAAGGCTTTTACGAACAGCCAGTCAGCCGTATCAAGTCCGCACAAATGAGGAGCACTTTCGATGCCAGTGGCTTCCAGGTTCTGCCAGATAGCTGCATCAGCGAACGGATCAGAAAATACAAACCCCTGCTCGCGTGCCCTGGCAATCAGGTCGCGATTTAATTGATTGTCGATAGCCTGCCGCGTCGGGCAGACTGCATGTATGTAAACCATCGTTTCGCCCGAAATAACACGTCGGTGCCGCGCAGAAGTAACACTATAAAGATACCGCTTTACGGGCGGTACGACAAGGCTATCCGAAGTTAAAGAGATAGCCCTGCTCCCTTTCGTCTATGCCGGTAAAATCATAGTGTTTTTGGTTGAAAATCTAGGGAATGATCTGACTTAATAACCGTTAAAGCAAGACGAATGTCGGGTTTTAGACATTCGTCTGCTAATTGATCCTTACTTTGCAAGAAAGACTCATGTATCGGTAAAGTGATAAAATAGCTGTTTATCTCCCTTTAAAATGCTATATAATGCAGTGTATTTAACTCGCTACGTCAACACATGGAGCAGTGTAGATTATCAGGGTATATTGTAAAGGCTGCCAATGACTCTTTCTCTGGACTGTTTAATTAACGAAGTCAGTTAAAGCATCAAAAAAGTAGGTTTTTTGCAGTATAAAGAGCTGTACTACCGATTACAGCTTACAAACGATTGGTAGAGCAATAGTGAAGTAGGTATTGAGACTGTGGCGTTTCATAAACCTACTTTCTTCTTGCTTTCAGGTGATTGTCAATACACGCTTCACTCACTGAAGAGGTCCAACTGAGTAATATCATTTGCTGGGTTATTCAATCCAAATGAAGCCTGTTCATCTGCCTCAACGCGAGGGCGGGCATAAAGCCATTTAGGACCGAATGAACTTTTGATCGAAAATTTCTTCAGGTAATTCTCGATCTCTTTGTTTTGCTGGGGGTGTACCCTATTTATTTCAGCCATATTAACAAAAACAATGTTTTGCTTTTGCTTGGTAACGTTACCCAGGCGATCACGGGTATGATGCAGTAGATGTTCCTGTTCATTGTCATAATCCCCGTTCGGAAGCATGAATTTATAGTTTATGTATAGATAAGCGTACCCTCGTTGGTAGGTTGATACGGATAGATCATAGTTAGCGGGTTGCTGCCGAATAAGCTGCCATTGTTCTATTTCCTGACGCATAGTGTCGATCCGTTGGATCATTTCGGCGAGACCTAATGGGGAAGCGGTAGCACTAAACTCCTGTAATTTGTGAATAGAAGCGTATAAGTTGCTGATATGTTCAGTCAGATAATCTAAGCGGTCTTCATCTGTCAGATCATGCGGTTTTTTTAGCCAGTATTTATGCTTGCTAAAAAAACTCATCCGGACCGCTGGCTTGTTGTAATTAATTAGTTTGATTGTCTTACAAGCAAAACCTCTCCACAAAGCAAAATTTGACATATATTGACTATCCACAAAGTTGATGTCTCCGCAATCCTGCCAATTTCCTTCGATATCCCATTGTTGCCGATCAGGTTCTATTTTTGGGGTTTTATCGATTTCTTCTATCAATCTTGTTAGCAGATATTCGTATCTAACAGGAGAAATTTTAGTATTTTTCTTCATTTTGATATTTGTTTTACTCTGAGAGTAAAACAAATATGTTTATCTTACTTTTCCAACTTTTGATTTCATTTTTGATCTGTCAGGGATCGGTTTACTCCTAATGACTTCTTTGATCAATCTCAACTTGTTATCTTCAAATAATTGTATTGAAATTGAAAACTTGATAATTGATACTTGTACTCTTTTTTTTCTGCATCTAACATACTAATAATCAATCTACTAAATCAAAATATCAATTGTTAAAGCAATATAAAAGTAGGTTTAGGCAAGTTGGAAGTAGTTAAAAGTATCAGATAGGTAGATTGAAGCATTAAGAAAGTAGATATGGGCAAGAAAGAAGTATCCACAAAAGGCCGTTAAAGCATCAGGAAAGTAGATTTGAGTAAGATGAAAGTAGAATTAAAGCAAGTCAACTATCAGCTATGATGCTTTTACGCTTGTTAATTGTAAAATATATTTTTTAAAAGTTTTTTAACTACTTTCCATTTAAAATATCGTACGTATCTGTTATGTTATTACGTTGAACTATAAGCTTTTATCCTAAACAAGCAAGACAGAAGTAGGTATTATCTGACCTATATACATTATAGGCCTCTTCTGTCTTGCTTTACGTAGTTCATTTTCTATTTTTACCTTATCAATCATGCGCAGGCTATGTCAGATATCGTTCATATTCAGGAGCCGTTACGTCTGTTGCTTTCACGCAACAATTTCGATTTGCTGGAGCGTCGGGTTTATTGGCTCATATTGAAGCATTTGAAGCAGCTTCAAACAATGCGAATTGATCAGTCCAATCCTTTGCCCAACGAATCACCTATGTTCGAGATTTCGATCGCAGATCTTCAACTCTCAAATTCATCCTCTGATGTTAATTACTCCACATACAAACGGGTAGCCCAGCGATTAACGTCGAGACAGATCTATCTGGACTCTCCTGCACAGCATGAGTTTATTTCGATAGTTGTGTTTCCCATGGCCCGATACAGACGTGGCACGTTGACTGTTGAAATCAATAAGCACCTGATCCCTTACATGATTGACCTAACGAAGGGATATACCAAACTTCAGTTACAGGCTGCATTGTCTTTGAATAGTCAGTACTCACAGTTGTTATATACACGTCTGTGCAAATACCTTGACACTGGTATCTGGCGAGTTAGTGTTGAGGAATTGAAGAACAATCTAGAAGCGCAACAGTATACGCGCTGGTCTAATTTTAAGCAGACTGTACTTGCCAGGTCAATCGATGAGATTAACCAGAAGACTGATATAGAAGTATTTGTTGCTGAAAAACGTGAAGGACGGTTCATCGCTAACCTAGTCTTTACCATTCGGCGGCAGGCCCGTAAAGACAATAAGGCGTTTGATGCGTTCAACGAAGAACTGGATAGTGTTTATGCGCAGCCCACAGAAAACTTGCGAAGTAAAGCTTCGCAGATCATGGTACAGCAGTATCGATTTACCACTGTCCAGATGCGCGACATAATCAACAATGAACTCTTGCTACAAGAATTTATCCGACTGGATGTAATGATTCAAAAAGGGATGGTTGACGTGAAAACGACACCCACTCGGTACATCGCCGGCGTTCTATTTAAAAAAGATAAGAAAGCCAAGGCTGAGTAGTCTTCTTAGTTAGGATTTTATGAAAAAGTATTTTGCTGCTTATGTGCTGCTCGTATGGTTTGGGCTGATTAGTTGCAATAAGTCAAGTGAGGATACCGCACCGATGTTTGATGCAGGCCAACTATTGGGTAGCTAGCAAATTATACACATGATAGCTGATCCGGCGGTCCAGTCGCCTGAGGTGGTCCGGTTTAGCGGCACACTGAACTTGCAAGTTTTGTATAATACTCCTGCTCAAACTGTTCAGGGCTTTTATAGCCCAGCGACGAATGCTTCCGCACTCGATTGTAATACATTTCAATATACTCGAAGATTTCAGTTCGAGCATCCTCCACACTCAAGAACGTTCCGCCTTCCAATAATTCCGCTTTCAAACGGCCGCTTCGGCGGTCCGATCCACAACGACTCGGCAAAGGCATTGTCGTAAGGATCGTCGGCCCGACTCATACTGGGCCTGATGTGCCACAAACTGATTAACTCGTGCAGATCATTTGATACATATTGACCACCTCGATCCGAGTGGGTAATCAAGCCAGGTGAAGGCTGGCGAGATTGCAAGGCGCTGCGCAATGGTATAATAACCAAAGCATCTTCCATATTATCATCGACACGCCATCCTACGATTCGCCGGGAAAACAGATCCATCCAAGAGCCTAAATAGGCCCACTCCCCGTTGGTCAAAGGCAGATAAGTGATATCGCTCACCCAAATCAAATTAGGCTTTTGTGGCAAGGGCTGATCTAATAACAAATTAGGCCAGTATCCTTTCCCATGGGTACTATCCGTTGTACGAGACGGTTGGCCGCTGCCGCACAAACGACTTAGGCTGAATGGGTTGTAAACCAGCTAGTTTCATAAGTGTTCGTACCTGATGCCGTCCCATCTTATGCCCTTGCTCTTTCAACTCAGCTACAATCCGTCGACTCCCATAACGGCGGGGAATGTTCAATGAAGTGTGTTTTAAGTACGGCTTCACTCGATCGCCGAATAAAATGGCTACTTGTTGTACCGTCAGCGACCAATTGGCCAGAGGCATTGTCCAAGTTTCAATGATCCGCTGGGTGGTTAGATAAAGTATTTTCAGCAGGGCTGTCTCAGACGCGAAAGCGCCTTTTGACTTGGTTACACACCGGATTTGCCGATGGAAACCCTCAACGGTATTCGTCGTATACACCACTTTACGAATGGCCGCTGGATACTCAAAAAACCGAGTTAAACGCAGCCAGTTGCGTTGCCAGCTTTCCACCACCAACGGATATTTTTTCTCCCACTTAGCCGTAAAGTCAGCTAGCTTCTGCTCAGCTCCAGGCAAGTTCGCGGCCTGATAAATAGGCTTTAAGTCAGCCACTACCTCTTTTTGATCTTTCGAGGTAACATAGCGTAGCGAGCTGCGAAGCTGATGCACCAGGCAAAGCTGGACATCGGCTTTGGGCAAAACACTTTCTATGGCGTCGCCAAATCCAGTCAAGTTGTCAATAGAGGTGATGAGCAAATCCTTGACCCCTCTGTTTTGTAAGTCCATCAGTACACTTAACCAGAAGCGCGCACTCTCAGCATCCCCAATATAGATCCCCAACAGGTCTTTACGGCCTTCTAGATCAACGGCTAGTACATTATAAGCGGCCTTACTAACCACCTTACCATCCTGACGAACTTTAAAATAAACCGCATCTAACCAGACAAAGGCATAGACCGGCTCAAGAGGTCGGTTCCGCCACTGTTCGATGAGAGGCACTATCTTGTCGGTGATGGCCGTCAACTGACCAGTACTGATCTCTAGGCCATATAAATCTTCTAAGTGTTCCTGAATGTCCTCATAAGACATTCCCTTGCTGTAGAGCGAGAGGATGCGATTATCCAGCCCTTCCCCCAGCGTGGTCTGGCGCTTCCCTACCAGTTTGGGTTCGAAGGAAGCGTCTCGATCGCGGGGCATCTCAACACTTACTGGACCGTGAGCCGTCTTGACTGTCTTGGCTTTGCTACCATTACGTCGGTTAGGCCGGTTTTGATCAACATGCGCCTGCATCTCACCCGACAAAGCAGCATCGAGTAAATCTTTTAATAAGGGAGCCAACAGACCATCTTTGCCGGTCAGCTCCTTGTCACCTGCCATCATTTTAGCGATGGTTTCCTGACGAAAGGCTTCATAATTAAAGCCGTTTTTGTCCCCTTTTATATCCATTTGATTGTCAAGTTAGCAAATCATAACTTGACACACTTTACTGAACACTCTCTAACGGCGCTTATGATCTGTAAAAACCTGTTCAATCCATTGCTGATTCTTTTCCTTTTCAACCGTCGGTTTGTAGCTCTCTCCCCGTTTGTAGCGGTAATAAGCTGTCCGACTCAGGCCTAATACAGAACAGAGGGTTTCAACTGGAAACATATCGAACAGTGCATCGATGAGTTCATAGTGTAACTTCAAGTCTGTCGGCTGAAAATGCTCAAGGCTTTTTTTAAGATCTCGCGCTCGGTTTCTAATTGCCGTACTCGATCCTTAAGTTGCTGGTTTTCCAGCGCTAGCTCATTCTGCTCACCACTTGCTTTTTTTACCCCTTGGGTCTGATTTTTCCAGCGGTAGATTAGATTTTCTGAAACGCCTAAGGCTTTAGAGATATAGGCGGCAGTCTGGCCACTGACCAACATTTTAACGACTTCGTTTTTGAACTCGGCGTCATATTTTCGCCGAGTTTTAGGTTTGCTGGGTTGTTGCATGGTCTTGCTAAGTTAAGCAAGTCCAGTGTGCCGATTAATTAGACCATCTCAGCCAACAGATGGGGCAACAACGGATGTTTCAAACCAGTGCAAACAGATCATTGGAAAAGATTGCGTTGGATCAACTCGTTACGAGTTTACAGGCGATTATGTACTCCGGTTTACGTCTTCGTCACGGCCGTAACTACGATCTTTAATTTTACCACCGCCAACTAGCGCGTCGACAGGCGACATATGACTAAGGGTCAGCAATTCGGACAGATGACATGGCAACGTACAGAATATGATTCTTTGATCGATAGCAAGACTCGCGTTTATACTGTCGCGCTGGAAAAATAAGTATGACGGTTTTCTTTAAGCATTTCCCATTAAAGTTAAATGGGTATTTATTACGTCCAATAACTTTTTATTATTGGACGTAATCAGTGGATCTGTATATTGCGTCAAAATCCGACAGTCTTTATGAAGAAATCGTCCATGCTTCGTGTCAGCCCCCGTCAGCAGAAGACGGCCTTGGTCTCTTCAGCAGAGCAGCTTACTCAGCAAACGGCCAACTACTTTCGCAAGGGCATTGAAGGGGCCCCCAACACCCGCATCGCTTATTCCGCCGACATCCAGCAGTTGCGGCATTGGCTGAGCCAGCAAGGGATCGATGATTTGCCCATCAGCCCGGCTACGTTGGCCACCTATTTATCCGATCAGGCCACGAATCACAAATGGGCTACTCTGTCACGCCGGCTGGCCGCCATCCGCAAGTGGCACCGGTTACATAAACACCCCGACCCGTCAGCTGATGAGACCGTGCGCGTAGTCCTGGAAGGCATTAAGCGCAGTATCGGTACCGAAGCCACGCAGGCACCCGCTTTTGACATCCACGATTATAAAGACCAGGTGCGGCCCATTCCGCCCACGCCAACGGGTATGCGCGACCGGGCCCTGCTGCTGGTAGGTTTCGCCGGTGCCTTCCGGCGCTCAGAGCTAGTGGCACTCGATATCGAGGGGGTTCAGTTCACCCGCCAGGGGGCGATCCTCAGCTACCGGGGCAGTAAAACCAACCAGTACGGAAAAATCGAGCAGAAAGCCCTCTTTTTTAGTCCTGATCCTGATACCTGTCCGGTGCGGGCCCTGCAGGATTATATGCAGATACTGGAGCGAACAACGGGGCCTCTATTTGTCCGCATCCGCAAAGGCGAACAAGTCACCACCAACCGACTGTCAGACAAACAAGTGGCCCGTACAGTAAAGCTATACCTGGGTGACGACTATTCTGCCCACTCCCTACGAGCTTCGTTTGTGACCATCGCCAAGATTAATGGGGCCGATGACTCCCAGATCATGCAGCAGACTAAGCACCGCACCCGGACCATGATTGACCGCTATACCCGCGTCCAGCAGGTGATAAAACACAACGCAGCCATGAAGTTAGGCTTATAACGCTGACCGTTTTCAATTCAACCACCTTAAGCTGATAATCAAATCAGATTGCTATACCAGTTCACTTAATGAAGGCTTTTCGTGAACGATTTTGGTGAGTAGCCAAAACGAGGACAATACTATGACTAGTAAGCGCTTACACTGTCCAGTAAATAAAGCGGGTTGGCCTTTTACTGCACGATTTCAACGAAATACGGTTTGGCAATATGGGTAAAGTAAGGAATGGACGGTTAGCCCCGGGTCGGCGTACCTACTGCTACCTCGTAGCGGCCCCACCTCCGATAGATTCTTATGGCGGAGCTGGACCGTAGCCAATTGTTAGATGCTCCAAATCTCATATTTAGAGCGTTTTTCTGAGAAATAAATCGTCTTAACCCCAATCTTGAAAAAAGTCTTTTTTGCGATAGTATATGCAATTTGATCAGAAAGAATTTTCATAGGAAGGAGAACGAAGGTGCGCAGAGTTGAAGGCAAGATTACTACTTCTTCTGCCCAAACTGCTTACGGTACGCTATTGGTGTCATTCTGAATTCTTTTCTGAATAAGCGAATAAAAGCGCTCTCGTTCTCAAAGCCACATTGGGAAACGATGTTGCCTACGGTGGCATCTGATTCTTTTAATAATAAAGAGGCTTTCTTTAGTCGTTGTCGCGTGAGGTATTGCAGGGGTGTCAGTTCATAGGCACTGCGGAAGAGGCGGATGAAATGATAGGGGGAGAGGTGGGCTAAATCAGCCAGTTGAGTGATGGTGATTTTTTCTTGTGGATATTTGGTCATGTAAGTTAAGGCGAGTTTCAATTTTTTATGGAGGTCTTTTTGGGTGGCCTCGTGCGTGGCCGGTATTTTTTTACTCGTTTGGTACTGAGCTAACTCAAACCAAGGCTTCTTTGGCCGCGTGGAAGGATAGCCGTTTTTTTCGCGGAAGGCTTTGCGCTCGGGGGTGAAGTCCCACCAGTTGAGTTTACTGTTTGGGTGGTTGGCAAAATGTACTACCAGCCGAAACTGATCTTCAACACAGGGATCTGTCCATACCCCTTTTTCCAATTCGTATTGATCCGTGAGCTGTGCTGGGTCCTTTCCTTTCAGATCCTGTAGGGAATAATAGCCCATCCAGATCAGGTCATGCGCGAAGCGTATGCCGACTGAGGGAAGACTTTGAAACTCAGATAAGGCAAACAGCTCCATCGCCCTAATTTTTGAGGTAACAAGCAACGTCTGCAATACCTCTATGTTGTGCAGGTGCATTTCACTCTTTCTGATTTTCAGCGCCCGCAGCTTTTTCACTTCTGCGGGGGTTACTTTCAGTGGATTGAGTTCCTCTTTAGTCATGTTCGGCAAAAGTTAGCAGGTAATTATTGTTGTCGCAGAGCGAAAATTCAGTAGCCCCGTAAAAAGTGTTCTCCAGACCGGTGAGCACGGTTACGCGTTCTTTGATAGATTCATAATACTGACGGATGTTATCCACACTGATGTACAACAAAAGCGACCCTCCATCGGCACGACTCACCATGGGGTGCTTGCCTTCAATGCTGGCAAAGCTCTGAAACATGAAGGAGACACTTCCGTTCGTCATCAGAGCAAATACCTTTTCGCCTTGGGGAGTAGCCACTTCATCCGTTATTGTAAAGCCAAGTTTGATGTAAAAGGTGATGGTTGCTTGTAAGTCATTGACGAAGATGTTTGGCGAGATGGATTTCATTAATTGACTGAGTTGATAGTTTATTTAAAAGTAGGGTAAAGGTGAAAGCGGAAATGTGCGGAAATTGCTAAAGTGGATTATGAGACAAGGGTATATTGAGAATATATAAATCGATGGGCACAATCTGCTTTTAATAGGTGAAATCATTTCGAGTACACTCAGCATGACTTGCTCCCCTTTGCTCATCCCAACGGCATGATAAACATATTTACACTGAGCCGGTTAGCTTAAAAACCTGTTTTCTACTGAGAATTATCATTCATATCGTTACCGCTATGATCCTATGAATGCAGAACAAGAAATTCGTCAGATCTACGCCGGTTTGTTCCAGGGTATAGCGGCCAAAGACATTGAGGCTGTTATGGCCCATATCGCCCCTAATGTCGTTTCGTATGAACACGACACTCCCTTGCAGTATATCGATATTGATGCGGTTCGGGACGTTTGCCAACACGGTTTTAATGTATCGGAGGGCCAGATCCAGTGGAATATTCCGGATCTCCAGATTCTAGTACGCGATGATTTAGCCGTTACCTGGGGTCTGAATCATATGCAGGTGCTGGAGCCGGGCAGCGAAAAAATAGAGAGTTATTCGCGGGGTACGCGGGTCTTTCAGAAAATTGACGGACAGTAGCAAATGATACATCAGCATGTTTCCTACCCCTACGATATCGAAACCAGCGAAGCAAAAACAGACTTAAAACCCTGACCCGACGGCTGTACCGCTGAGTTGCCTACCTGGTACAAAGGTTAACTAATTAAATAAAACTATGTCAAAAGTCATCGCAATCATGTCCATGTCGCTGGACGGCTTTGTCGCCGATCAGCAGGATGGCGTTGCCGAGGTGTTTGATTGGTATTCCTCGGGTGAAGTGGAAATCCAGACTGGCGGAGCAGATTCTATGACCTTTCACCTATCTCCTCCCAGTACTCAACATTATAAACGTCTTGTCGATGAACTTGGTGCTGTTCTGACGGGTAGACGTACCTTCGAGGTGGCCCACGGCTGGGGAGGCAATCATAGCTGGGGACCCGCTTTCGTGCTGACACACTCGATTCCTGATGGCTGGCCAAAGCCAAACTCGACAGTACACTTCGTTACGGATGGTCTGGCATCGGCCGTCAAGCAAGCCAAAGCTGCGGCGGCTGGTAAGGCCGTTGGGATTCATGGTGCGGATACCATTCAGCAGTGCCTAAACGCGGGTCTACTGGATGAATTACAGATTGATATGGCTGCCGTTCTACTGGGTTCGGGCATACGGCTCTTTGACCAGCTGGCCAATACCCCATCTGTCCTTGGCAATCCAAGCGTCATCGTAGGTACAGGCGTTACTCACCTGCGTTATCCAGTGTTAAAGGGGAACCCAGTTTAGGGGATTGATTTAACGCTGGAGAACCACTAAGTAAGGCGTAAAACGTAAATTTCCCGGGTTGTCCTCTGAAGATATAGGTTACTTCTATGCAGAAAATTGACAAGCTATTTCTGGGCAGCTCAAACTACAACCGACACGACCGGTTTGCCGGTTATTCTCGGGTCAGGCCACAGATTTCACTATACCGTAAAACTCCCAAATTAGAGATACCCAAATTTCAATTAGTCTCACAAAGGAGCATTTTTTGAGAATTGATCAAAGTAGGGTCGCTAACTAGAAACAACCCTTGGTGAGTTGCTTACCAAGTTAGTCTCAGTCAAGCCAGCCAGAAGACATGTCGTCGCACACCATGATTAGCAAGATTGTTGACTTTTCACGTTCGCTAGTCAAAGCTATGCCCTTTAGGGCAAGGCTTCAGCTTCTACAAATCTCTAGTACTGCAACCAATTTATGGCATTGAGCCAAAACCAGTTGAAACGAATCGATTACCTAACCGGCTTTAGTCGTAATAGCGAATTTCATTCGCCTTTCAACCTATGGACTTTCAGTCCATAGTATTTGAGTCAAAAATGGGAATAGAAAGGCCACGCATGAGCGTGGCCTTTTGTACAACACAGGTTCATGTGTTATAGTGACTCGTTATAAATAGCCGCGATTGGAGCCTCTTTCAAGAGTGGGCAAGTGGTTAGCCCTATTCGTCAATAAATGGATTGGCGGTAGCTCTAGCGACCATCAATAAGGCGTATGGGGCTGCTTAATCCGTCATTAGCGGGCCTGCTCAATGAACCGCAAGGCGCGTTGTAAGACTTCATCAGCTCCGGCTACCTCGCCGTCAATACTCGATGTGACCGGGATATCAAGCTTGACCCCCAACCCTTGATTAGGCGTCCCATCGGGGTAGTAAACCGCGTAGCCCGAATAACGTAAGGAATACCCGCCCGCCATTAGAATCGTGTTGGATACCCCATTGGCGCCAATGGTTGGTCGGCCAATCGTGACCGGATGCAACAGTCGCTGCCAAGCCATAATATTGGTTTCGGCCTGGCTGGCATTTTGGCTGCAAAGCAGGACAAAGGTTTTGGCGGTGGGTACGGCCACCGAGCGTACGCCGGGGGACACCGTTTCCACCTCCAGTGTCACCGCATTTCGAGACAAGAGGGGATGGGTCACTTCGGGAAACGCATTGATACACACCGTATCGGTTCGGCTCATAAAGGGGGTCGCAATCGCTTGGACAATGGTCTCATCGCGCGGATAGCCGCGCGCATCTAAGACCACATACTGGCAAGACTTGAGGGCCTGCCAAACGCTATCGACCTGCGTACTGTAAATGCTATTGAGGCGCACGTAGCCCGTACTGTCATTAAGCATTCGCCAGTAGGGTTTCGGGGGTGGAGCGTAGTAAACAGCCAGCATACCGGGCCAGTAGACGTCTTTGCCCACCGGGGCGAGCCGAAGGACTTGCTGATGGCCATCAGCATGCCGCACTTCGACCCAAAAGGGCTGATCGCCGGATCGACTTAACAAAGGCACTTTATGGAGAAACTGCCGGTAACTGAACTCATTGGAACTAGCCGCATATTGGTGCCAGCGCTGCATCAAGCTATCCACCGGAATGCCATCCATCGACAAAAGCTGGTCGCCCACACGAAGCGGTGTTGGTTGGCCCAGTGAGCCGCCGTTGTCGAGAACCTTAACGACGATGGTCTTACCTTCCACGTACTTCACACAAAAAGGTGCAAAATAATCGGTAATGCCAGCCGGGGGGAGGATACTAGACCGATGGAGGACCTCCCCGTGCCCATCGTTTAGCTGAGCAATCAGTTCGCGCAGCAGCCAGTAATAACTCTTATAATCGCGGGCAAACAAAAACCGGGGGACGAAATACAGCAGGGCCTGGTCCCAGGGACCTTTGAGTAAGGGCTTATTGGGGCAGAAATAGTGGATGACGTTCCAAAAATTGAACAGGGCCAGCAGGCGTAGCTTTTGGGGGGGATAGAGCGTGTCCGCATAGGTGGGCTGAGGAAGCCGAATGTAAGCGGTGTTTTCCACCGGTTTTTTGGGCCGCACGGGCGAGGCTTTGCGGAGTTGTACCGCTAACGCCAGTAAGTCATCCGTCGTCACTTGAGGCCCGGTAACTACCCAGTCCGGGCCTGTTCCCAGGGTGCCATCCTCATAAATGCGCTCCCCTATCTTCAGTTTGACCCGCAGGCCATCGGCTAACTCGACCGTATAATAGTCCCCTAGCAAGTAGTCGGGCATCGGGCCGTCAAAAATAAGCTGACAGCGATTTTGATTGCGTAAGGCCAATAAAGCTTTGAGCGTATTGGCATTATCGAATCGATTCACCAGAAAGCACAGGCGTTTGGTCCGTAAGTGGGGCTTGCCTGCCAACACATACGCCCCCTGGGAGGTGTTTTTCAGCCCGAACCGTTCCTGATACCAGTAGTTGGGGTCACCAGCTCGATCCCGGGCTGGGATCACATCCAACTCGTCAGTAAAATCCTGTCGTAAGTAGGCATGATAATAGGCGGAACGGGTGGTAGGTAAGGTTAAGGTGTGACTAATCAAGCCGGCCACGAGCGGTTGAACGAAGGCCGTATATTGCAGCAGGCCTAACCCTTCATTTTCGGCTTGATTGCGCAGATCAATTACTAAAAAGGCTGGGCCTCGGCTGGCCGCTCGCTGGAATGAATCCAACCCAAAGCGATCCCTAAAACCCTCCTGGGGGAGGGCTAGATACCCTACATTAGCGGGTAAGGGCCGCCTCGGCTGGCTGAACGAGGCCGTCTTGGGCGGCTCAATGGGCCTTGCTGTCTCCAAGTGGGTGGTCGTATCGCCCACTACTCGGAGCATACTTTGAATGGTGCGGACAAAATTGGCCTTGGAGGGGTTTTCTACTAACGGATCGAGCGTCGTCAAGAGCAGTTGGTCGGCCTGGAGTGTGCCCTTCATCAATTGGGGGTGAAAGTACTTCAGCGCCCCCCAGAGTTTCCCAACATCGGCCACGCGCTGGATGGCTGACGGATTCCAAAGCGTCTTGGAATAAGGCTGGCATAGACTGGTTTCGCTGGGTAGGGGCGGTTGTGCCTGCAGGGAAGCGATAAAACAGAGGGGGCCCAGATAGGCCCAAAGCGGACGGCTCATCGAGTACTAGTTTACGAGTAAAGGTGAAAACGGGCAAGCCAACCACGCGTTTGCCCACATCATTACGCGGGTTACGTTCTTAGCCGGGTTTTCGCTTACCAAGCGCCAAACCTACGTCGGTAGCCCTCCCTATGCTTGTAAAAATCATGCAAGTGAGGCCTGATTCGTTACCCAAACGAGTTGGTTTTGCTCGACCGTCAGCTTTTGGGCTAATTGCCCCGGTGAATGGCCCGTCCACCGTTTGAGATGATGGCCGTAATGGGCCTGATCAAAATAGTGGTGCGTGTAAGCCCGTTGGGTTAAGCTTTCGGCTGCCCCAGCGAGTAAGCCGATCAACGCCTGCCGAAAGCGTACCGTTTGACAATACGCTTTGGGGCTTTGCCCAATTTGATCCACAAAGAGCCGATACAGGGTGGACTCGTTAATGCACAAATTTTTAGCTAACTCATTGACGGTTAGCGGATAGACGTTGTTCTCGATTAGCTGAAGCGAGGATTGGAGACGGGGCTTGAGCGGGGGGGGCATGAGTTGGTGCAGCAGCAAGGCTTCCAGAATCCTCACGCGCTGATGCGGATCCTTTGTCCAAAAGAGTGGTTCCAGCCACTGCCGGGCTGGGCCCGGAAATAGCGATTCCGCTACGCAGGGGTCCACACGTAACTCGGCAAACCGCTCGTGGGTGAAGGCGCGCAGCCCCCCCGCTCGAAACAGAATGCAAATCTGGTCCAGGGGTCCTTCAATGGCGACGGTGAAGGGCTTCTGGTGAAAGCCATACAACCGAGAGGCAAACGGGCTGTTGCCGGGACCAATCTGACAGTGATTCAGTGAATCCGTTCGGGTATAGGTAATCTGATTATATTGATAGAGTGCCAGGCACAGATTGGTATTGGGAAAGGTGGTATAGGTAAACGGCTCGGTAGCGGTTCGACTAAAAAACAGGAACGATTGAATATGGGGCCTTAGGGCGGGATGTTGAACGGGCAAGAGTAGCGTATTCACGGCGTAGTGAGCGGTTGTATGGCATACATAAAGCAGTCCATATTAATCAAAGACGACCAACAGGTCAGAATATTACACTCGCTCATCAGGTAGGTGGATAGTAGACTCATCCACTTCTTGATTTATCCCACTCAATAGCCCAACCATACCAAAATGCGAATTGATTCAGTACGTTATTCTGAGTCAATTCGACTAGAAAACGTATCATTGTACACCTTGCTCATCAAGGTTATTGAACTGGAAATAGTTTTGGCAGGCATCTTTAAGCGAAGCCTTCTAATTTATTGTTGCTGTTCATGTAGTCATTCTAATAGCTTCTAGAAAGAAGGGTTCTTCCTACAAGAATAACCCCAAACCGGCTAACTTTAGAACTGGTCACGACTACTACGACAGTTCAGCAACCGTCTTTTTAATCCCCCGAATTATTGACACGACCTCGTCTCATTTGGGAGCGTATTTTGAGAATTTGACTAATAGGGGGTACTCGTCAGCAACGACCGGCTTAGATTCGTTGCCCCGTTTACCAGCATTCGGAGGTTTTCATCGCGTAATTTTAGCCTGTACTTAGCCCTTCGACCTACATGGCTGATTCCGATACAAAGCGACTGGCCCGGCTAGTGGCCATCCAGACCCTTCTACAGACCAAACAACTGACGACGGCCACCGAGCTGGCTAGTCGCTTTTCGGTCAGCGTGCGCACTATCTACCGCGACATGAAAACCCTCGAAAGCGCCGGGGTCCCCATCCTGACCGTGGAGGGAAGAGGCTACGCCCTGGTAGAAGGCTACCGACTGCCACCCGTTTCATTTACCCAAGCCGAAGCCAACGCCCTGATTACTCTGGAACACCTCCTCCTGGCCAATTCCGATACATCATTGGTGCAGGCCTACGGTCAGGCCCTGACTAAACTCCGGGCCGTTCTACGCCAGCCCACCCAAGAGAAAGTTGACTTCCTGGCTTCCCGCCTGAAAGTATATACCCAGGCCCAGCCTAAAAGTGACCATCTGGCCACCCTGCAGCATGCCCTGACCGCCTTTCTGCGGGTGCACATTGAGTACCGGGCCGCTTCGGGAGAGCTGTCCCACCGAACCCTGGAACCCTTCGCTTTGCTATTGAGCACCCAGCAGAACTGGTTACTGGTGGGCTGGTGTGGGCTGCGCGGGGCCTATCGCATCTTCAGGCTGGACCGCATCGAGCAGCTGGCCGTGCTGACCGAAACATTCCCCCCCCATCCCCTTACCCTGAAGCAATACTTTGAGACATTGGGTGAATAAAGTGAGTACCCCTGACATACCCTTGTCGCAGGGCCAGCTTAGCTTTGCCCCAAGGCAGCCGCTGGTGGCGCTGCCTTTCACTCAACTCGTAAAAACGGAAAACGCCATGTACATTATTCTGGGTGCCACGGGCCATGTTGGATCAGCCGTGGCGCAATCGTTACTCGATCAGGGCGAATCGATCACTGTCATCACCCACAATGAACAGAAAGGCCAGGTGTGGCAGCAGAAAGGGGCCAGGGTTGCGGTCGTGGACATACACGACACCGACCGGTTGCGGGCGGTCTTTCAGGGGGGTAAACGCCTGTTTGTGCTCAACCCACCCGCCCCCATCACCACCAACACGGTTCAGGAAGAACGCCACAGTGTCCGATCGATTCTAGCGGCCCTGATCGATTCAGGGATTGAGAAGATCGTGGCCCAATCAACCTACGGGGCGCAACCCGGCGAGCGGATTGGTGACTTGGGCGTGCTGTATGAGCTGGAGCAGGGCTTACGCAACACTGGAATCCCCACCAGCATCCTCCGGGCGGCCTACTATATGAGCAATTGGGACATGGCCCTGGCTACGGCCCGACAGGCCGGCCAAGTGCCTACGCTGTTCCCGCCTGCGTTCAAGTTACCCATGGTCGCTCCCCGGGATGTAGGCACGGTGGGCGCGGCTCTGTTACGGGAACCGCTTCAAGAAACTGGCTTACACTACGTCGAAGGACCCCAACGCTACTCGGCGGCGGATGTGGCCGCTGCGTTTGCTAATGTGTTAGGCCAAGACGTTGAAGCGGTCGAAACACCGCGTGACGTGTGGGTCACGACCTTACAGCAGCTGGGCTTTTCCCAACAAGCGGCCGAGTCGATGGCCACCATGACGGGGATTACCCTGGATCAAACCTACGAGCTACCCGAAGCCCCTATTCGGGGGACAATCACGTTACAGGCCTACATTGCGGCTCTGGTCAAATCGGGTCAGTAAGGCACAGGTCAACGAAGCTGCCTGATCAGGCAGCTTCGTTGACTAAATCGAACGCCGTTCCAGGGGCACCAACCGGATTGTACCCATTTAGCTTGTAGACGGGCACCCCTTCGTTTATGTCCACAGTACCACCCGCCACCAGTAGTCGAATTCCTTCGTAGATTGCCCCCTCATCAACCCCCATCCTTATGCATGTATTTGTTACTGGTGCCACCGGCTTCGTTGGTAGCGCCATCGTCGAGACCCTGCTGGCCAAGGGCCACCAGGTTACTGGTTTAGTGCGCAACTTAGCTAAAGCGCAACCACTTATTGCGCAGGGCATGATCCCCCAACCGGGTGAGATGGCTGCTGCTCAAACCTACCTGCCCGTAGTACCTACCGTCGATGCGGTCGTTCAGGCTGCCCAGTTGAGTGTGCAGGGCCGCTTTACCAACGCCAGTAAACAACAGATCAACCAGGCCGACCAGCACATGACCCTGGCATTAGCCCAAGCCTGTCTGAAACATGACAAACGGCTAGTCTATACCAGCGGTTGCTTCAACTACGGCGATCATGGTGCCACCTGGATCGATGAGACCACCCCCGCTAAACCCTCTCCGTTGGGCGAAGGCCATGCGGAAGTCGTAGCCCAACTGCTGGCGCTACACCACCAGCAAGAACTCAACCTCATCGTGCTGAGTCCCGGTTTTGTCTACGGTCCGGGCGGCTTATTCAAGGCTTCGTTCTATGACACCCTGAAGAAAGGTCAACTACGGGTCTTTGGTAAAGGAGACAACTATTGGAGTCCGATCCATGTGCAGGATCTGGCCCATGCGTTTGAGAAAGCCCTCGAGCAGGGAAAAGCCGGAGAGGTCTACAACATTGTGGATGATGAACCACTGCCCCTTCGCCAACTCGTTAACCACCTAACCACCAGCCAGGGCGTGAAGCCAGTAGGCAGTATTCCGCCCTGGCTGATTGGGCTGTTGATCGGCAGGCCGCTGGTTAAATCGCTGACCAGCTCGTTTCGGGTCAACAACCAGAAGGCCAAACAGGAACTAGACTGGAAGCCTGTCTACGCTCGTTTCGAGCAGGGGATTATCGGGGTATTGTCGACTTTAAACACCAAGGCGTGATGGGTATCATGGAACTACCTTTACCCACTTTAACAAATGAAAAAACAGCAGACATAATGTCTATAGATGTTTCTTAATAGCGCCGGATGAAGTAGCCGATACGGGAACGTGTGTTCCAATTACTTTAAGCGCGGTTCTTAGCGTTGACTACTTAATGCTGAGATAACGCTCAACGGTTAATCCAACCGATACCTCTCCGAATGGAGATGATCCGCCTTAAAAAGCACACAGCTACCCCTATGAAAACGCTGTAAACCGTATAGATTTGCTTTTGTCAGCCTATAGATTTCTTCCTATACCAAAACTCAATTTTAGTTAACTATGTCATTCCAAGGCTATTTGAAAACAATCAAAGCAAAAACGGGCAAAAGCCCTGACGATTTCCGCCAACTGGCCCAGGAAAAGGGGTTGACCACGGAGGGGATTCTGAAATCAGACGTGAAAGCCGGTGAAATTACCCAATGGCTAGCCGCCGATTTTTCACTTGGTCAGGGGCACGCGATGGCTATTTATGCCTTGTTAAAAGGACTCAAAGACGAACACAGTGACTAGTGTGCGCCCTGAGTTCGCTAATTTTTTGACTTGTCGAGAGCGTGTCTTGTGGCTCAACACTTAGGTGACAGACCGAGTTGTGCTAGCGTTACGGCCTTTTTTAGAAACAAATTCATGAAAGCCTTTTCGTCTCAGGTAAGAGCGTTTTGGTAAGAATGCTCTTTCAGGAGTGGGTGAGCGAACGGAACCTAAAATGGTCTCAAGCCTACCGACCCTTGCTTCCGCAATAGCACTACCCAGCCTACTCAGCGGTCGCTATTTTCTTGACCAGGTTGCTAGGCAGGTAACAGTTGAAGCCTGTTTGTTGTTGCAGATCAGCTAACAAACTGATCGTTTCTACGCTACTCAGGCCGATGGTTTCCCGGCAATGATCGACTTTGGTCTTGGCCTGAGGAGTCAAGGAATTACTTAAGTACCCG
>NZ_BAAGZD010000013.1:125421-292746 GCF_054778895.1 Spirosoma fluminis | reverse complement strand
GTTGGAAGCCCTGACAGAAGCTGTTTTAGAGCAAATCGACACTTTGGGAAAAGATCGGAGATTAGTACAAGCCTTCTTCTACAAAAAGGAGATTGGCTTCTTTACAGGTTAATTCACGCATCAATAGAGACAATTCTTAACATGGTTAACGTATTGCCACTTATACAACAAATAAAACAGGTCATTACTTGATTTTTACTGCTATGGTATCCTTACTCTTTATATAAGCTGTTGTATCCTCAAGCACAAGTCTAATAGTTGATTCATTAATCAACTGAATTGTGTCCACTATATCATATCGCTCGTAGTTAGCAATAATACTATCCTTACCACCCGTAGATCGTCTCAGTTGTATGTAATCTTGAGTAGTAGCATTAGATGGGGTATAGAAGCATTTATAGCATACTTTATTTTGTTGAGTACATGTAGTTGCTAGTTCTTCAAATTTAGGCTCATCAAAAATTTGCACGTTATAAATAAAGAGCGAAACGAGTTTTGATATTAAAATAATAAAGCCTAACACACCGATAAGAACAACAATATTTCTTTTTCTCATTGATGAATATTTTGAATTTTTCTGATATACAACTCTAACAAATTAGGAGTAAAAACCTGGAATAGTTTCTTTACATAAAATCAGTTATAGAACTATTCTCTAGAAAGTGCTATTAACTGACTATTAATCAAGACCTTATCAGTAGTATTTTTCAAAGATCTTCTAATTCCTCAGAAAATACATTGTCGAAAATTTTGATATAAATATGGTCTAGAACTGAGTACATACCATGATTCCTATTACCAATGTATTTTTTCACTTCTTCGAGAGTAGGATAATGGTTCTCATTGTGAAAATAGTCTCTCCATTATTCAATGGCTTTGTAGACGAAAAGAAGCTGTTTGAGGTTAATCTCAATAGTTTCATCTTCTGGCACAGAAGCTAATTTTTTCTCTATTTGCTTTACTGAATGACGCATTGTTAATGAGCTAAAAACAAGAGTGAATGCAAAATTAAATTTCAAATTGAGAGTTTACATTTTGCACTTAACTAAGAGCTGTTGCATAACTACACTTATGTTAAGAGAATAAATTAAGAGCGTAAGAGTTTCGTGTAATAGATCTAGCTTAGAAAAATTACAATCGATAGAATGGGTTATAGCTACTGATGACTCATTTTAATAATGGTTATTAAAGGTCGGTTTGAAACTATTGGCCCATAAACAGAACCAAGTCGAGAGGTCCATCTTTTATTCAGGTCAACAAATGTTGTGCCCTTCGGTATTTCTACATTAAAGCTCAGACTACTACCATCAAGCTTTGCAATATTATAGTGTTCAGTTAACTGAGTGTCTTTATTCTCAAGTCTAAGAGTAGCTCCTCCATCGATCAGTGACCAAGCCCCCGAAGATTTCGAACCATCCGTGTCAACTTGGTTAAATGAGCCATCTTGATTCAGTTTTAGCTGAAATTTTGAGAAATCTGCAACATTAACGGGAGATTGCTTGGCATAAACGAACATGGCCTTAGAATAAATAGAGGTTGTCGTTAGCGTATCCATTTTTGATACCCTAACACTGTCTATGGTCCAGTTGTTGCTAATTGATTTTGCGTCAAAAACTGACGCTTGCGTTTGACCTGTTGATGTAGGCGCAAGCGGATATGGAGCGTTACAAGCAAATATTACTAAGCATATGGACAGTACTAATATTGTAAGTTTCATCTTTCAGTTAGCGTTTGTTAGTATGACTCAATACAGGATAAATTAATTGTATAATCATTTATATGTAAAGCTAGCTAACAAACACAATTTTGCAACTTGATCCAGTTACCAGTTTTTTATGGTTATTGAGCCCGTTGTTGCTGCCTGAACTTGCGCCAATTCCACCAGCCGAACAGCCGAACACCTGCGTAATACAGTCGATTGCTGAACTGGCCCCGATTAAAGCGCTCCATGAGCTCCAGATAGGCCTGATCGGCATACAGCCTGGCATCACGATGACCAGCCAGATCTGGATAAACCCTCACGAACTCCTCCCAATTCATATACAGTCGGTCATGGCTCCAGGCTGCGCTCGGCCTCAGGCAATCCGACCTGCATTACGTTACTGATAAGGTTTAGGCCAGCATTAGAGGTATTTTATTGGCATTACGTTGCCTTAGTGCGATGCCAAGCCAATCTATTGTCAGCTTTCAGGCGAACCAGTTCACCCAGGAGTCGAGTTCGGTTGGCTAGTTGAGGTTTACCCAGTCGCTCAGCCAGACGGGCTACGGCAAGGTTCAGCGCATCAATTTCGGTCTGGCGGCCCTCGTTAATGTCGACCAGCGTCGAAATCAGTTGCCCATCGGAACGTTGACTGATTTGCAGCAGGCGCTCCTCTACTTCCTGCTGATTCAGCACAATACCTACTTCCTTCGCCACGGCCACACATTCGTCGATGATGTCGCGGGCTAAAGCCATCGCCAACGTATTGCGATGAAAAATACCATTGTCAATCCCAAGCAGCGGACAAATGGCATTAAAAACACAGTTCGTAATGACCTTTTCCCAGATCGTCTGCTGAATAGCGCGCTCGGCCCGGAACAAGAACTGTGGTGTACTCAGCTGCGCCACAAGCTCCGATACGCAGGATTCATGGCCACATATCACCCCAATGGGCGATGCCGCAACGGGTTTGTAGCTAACCTTATACGGAGCTTGTACCTGACTGGTCGCCAGTAACACGCACCGATACACCTGAGGGAAACCGGCTGTCAGAAACGGCTCTTCGATTCCTAAACCGTTTTGCAGCAGAACCAGCGGAGACTGACCTATTTTTCCGCGTAAACGCTGGGCCAGTTCCTGATTGCCGAACGATTTACTAGTCAGCAAAACAATGCCGTTCAAGAATTTTACCTGTTCCAGTTCACGGATAGGAATAGATGCCGTTTCGGTAAGCCCATTGCTAGACTCAACCGTAATAGACGCGTCCTCGGGTTCCGGCGAACTATCCCGCCGACCGTGCAGCAGTATTACGTCTTTACCCGACTGCCTCAGCACAACAGCTAAGGTCATGCCAATGGCGCCGGCCCCGATTATATACATAGAGTTCTGCATAAGAAAAGGCTGGGAGGAGAGTTCATTTTTAGCTTGCAGGTAAGGAGTAACTACCTGATTACCGGTTGACTACAGAGTGGTCGTACGCCTGAGATGTCACGGTTTAAGCGGCTTTATAGCAATAAATCGCAGGCGCTTATAGTCCGCAAACCAGGAGCCGTCGCGGAAATTGGTTGGCCGGAGCTTTTCCTGCACTGCCTCCAGAACGGTTTGTCGGTCTTTATCAGTAAGGTCATTCAGGATGTCGCCCCGAAACATGCTGAGCCAGTCGGTCAGGCCGGTCACAGAATCGACCAGCGGTGTGTCACGATCAAAAAACCGCGCCCACGTAACGGTGAAGCCAGCGGTTTCCAACAGTCGAGCGTACTGACCCAGGCTTGGAAAGTAGTTTATCTCGACCGCTTTGCGAATGCCCAGTCCGTTCAGCGCATGGGTAAAGGCGTTTAGAATCCGTTCGACATTACCCCGACCACCCATCTCGGCCACGAAGCGCCCACCCGCTTTGAGCGCAGTAAAGACATTCGTCAATACCTTCGGTTGCTCCGTTTCGTCGATCCAGTGTAACGTAGCGTTGCTGAACACCGCGTCGAAGGGCTGATCCGTAACAAACTGCCGAGCATCGCCCTGTTGAAAGCTAAGCCGGGGGAACGATTGCCGGGCGTTTGCGATCATCGCTGCCGATGCATCAAGGCCAATGACGTCGGCACCACTTAGGGCTATCTGGGCCGTCAGTTCACCCGTACCACAGCCCAAATCCAGGATACGTTCGCCAGGCTGCGGCTTAAGTAAATTCAATACGTCAGTGCCATAGTGGAACACAAACGCGTGTTTCTGCTGATAGAGGTCGGCATTCCAGGGGCGATCAGATGGATTCATAAGGGATTGGCATTAATTGGATACACGTACGAAACGGATATACATGTTGGTTGCCTTAAATCCTGTTCACGAACAGAATTCAGGGCAACGCAGCTACTTCAATGACGGAGTTACCATACAGTCGATGATGAGCGGCCTGGAAATCGGTCGCTTTGGCTGTATAGATATTGTTGACGAACGTCTGCGGATTTCGGTCGATTAAGGGAAACCAGCTGCTTTGCACCTGGATCATGACCCGATGGCCTTTTTTAAAGGTGTGCAGTACGTCGGGTAACTGAAATGTCACTTCTGTAATTTGATTCGGGGTAAAGGGTTTGGGGGTTTCGAAACCGTTCCGAAAGCGCCCGCGCATCACCTCGGCCCGGACCAGTTGCTGATAATTAGCCAGTTGCGTATGGGGATTAGATCGGTAGGGGTGATTCGGCTCGTCGGGCGGGTACACGTCGATGAGCTTAACCACCCAATCGGCGTCGGTGCCCGTCGTGCTGACCTTCAGCCGTACTGTAATTTCTCCGCCTACCGTTATGGGGGCCGACAAAACAGTTGTCTGAAAGGTGAGTACATCGGGACGCCTGGACGCAAATCGCTGATCGGCCGACATATAGCTGAACAACGCGCTGAAACCCGGTTCGGCAGTCAGCGTTGCTTCACTGTAAGGGACAGGCTGAGCCGGGTCGCTGACATACGCCCGGAAACCGGATGGGTTAGCCGCCTGTGCGCTTAGCTGGCCAGCCGGGCTCAGATACCAGCTTAGACGGTGATTGTTCGATGCGGGCCATTGTGTAAACGTTCGCCAGGTCTTCAGTCCGGTATCGAACAGGCAGATTTTAGGTAATCCGGTTTTGCCATCGCCCGTGCCTTTCAGGTAGTGATGAAAGAAAGGAGCTTCCAGGGTGCGCTGGTAATACGTCGCCAGACTGTCGCCAAAATACAGGTCGTTGTGGAGCGTATGGCCGGTCTCTTCCGACCAGCCCCGGTGGCCAAACGGCCCCATGACCAGCATTGGGTGGGATTGTGGACTCTGCTGGTCAAGTGTTTTGTAAATACTTAAGGGGCCATACAGGTCTTCGGCATCGAACCAGCCCCCAACCACCAGCGTAGCAGGTCGAATGTTCCGCAGATGGGGCAGGATGTTCCGTTCCTGCCAGAAGGCATCGTAACTGGGATGGTCTATCGTTTGTTGCCAGAACACATTCCGGTCTAAATACGGCTTCGCATTGGCCAGGGGACCGAGGCCGATATGCCAGGCATACTCGGTTTGGGTCTCCGTTTGAATCCAGTCACTCATGAACCAGGGTTTGGTTGTTGGGCCGGTTGGGCGATCGCCGAACAGGGGGTAGGCCAGCAAAGCCAGCTGCGTGAAGGCACCGTTGTGGTGAATGTCTTCCCGAAAAAAGTCGGCAATAGGCGCTTGCGGGGAAGTCGCTTTTAGCGCGGGGTGCGCATTGATCGAACCCGCCACGGCATAGAAACCAGCGTAGCTCATGCCCCACAGACCCACCCGACCATTGTGATCGGGCACGTGCCGGAGCAGCCAGTCAATGGTGTCATAGGTATCCGTGCTTTCGTCAACAGAGCTGGAGGATGTCGATTTTCGGCGGTCGCTGACCATCGGGGTCATGTTGGTCCAACGGCCTTCCGAAGCCCAGCGCCCCCGTACATCCTGATACACAAAAATATAGCCATCCGCCTGGAGCGTGGGTGAAGGCCCTAAAGCGGTTTTGTACTGTTCAGGTCCATACGGAGCAGAACCAAAGCAGGTCCGCTGCATGAGAATGGGATAGGTTTTCGCCGGTGACGCGTCGCGGGGTACGTAAACGGCGGTGTATAGCGTAACCCCGTCGCGCATGGGAATCCGGTACTCCAGCTTTTTATACTGATCGTGTATCTCAGACGCTACGCATACAGACTGAACAAGAAAAAAAGACAGCAAAAGCGCGGGTAATAGAGCCAGAAAAGGCGCTCGTAGGTGTTTCATAAAGCTAATTGCTGGTGAACAAGCTGGCCGATGGTTTGCAGTCCCCGGGCGACGTGCTCGTCGAAGGGGAGACCGTAGCTAAGCCGCATGCAGCTGGCGTACTGCGGCTGAAGGCTGAATAAACTGCCGGGCATGATACTGATTTTATGCGGTGCCAGCTGGTCTGCCAGGGCCAGCGTATCGACCCTGGTATCGACTTCTACCCATAAGGTAAACCCGCCCTGGGGCTCGCTGATGCGCGTACCGTCAGGGAAGCAGGCGCGAATGGTCTGCTGGTAGCGTTGACAGTTGCTTTTCAGGCGCTGCCGCAGTCGGCGCAGGTGCAGCTCATACCGGTCGTTCGCCAGAAAGGTGGCTACCGCCTGCTGGGTGATGCCCGGCGAGAAGCCGGCC
This sequence comes from Spirosoma fluminis, assembly GCF_054778895.1. NCBI lineage: Bacteria > Pseudomonadati > Bacteroidota > Cytophagia > Cytophagales > Cytophagaceae > Spirosoma > Spirosoma fluminis. Next base: position 286,408 of record NZ_BAAGZD010000013.1, on the reverse strand, counting down.
TGGTAACGCTTAATTTGAAGCAGCGCGTCATAATAGCGCCCCGGAGCTACCCAGCCCACCCGGTAACCGGGAGCCAGCGTTTTGCTGACGGAACCACACCATAGGACCAGTCCCTGCCGGTCAAAAGCCTTACAGGGAAGCGGTCGGTCGGGGGCGAAATGCAGGTCGCCGTAGAGGTCATCCTCAATGAGTGGAATTTGGTGCGTTTCCATCAACTGCACCAGCCGTTGTTTGTGGGCATTCGGCATGCAGCAGCCGAGCGGGTTGCTGAAGTTGGGCACCAGCAGACAGGCCTGTACCCGTCCCGCCCTCAAATACTCTTCCAATACGTCCAAATCAACGCCCGTTAAGGGATCGGTAGGCAGCTCAAGCACCTTCAGGCCCAGCGAGAGAATGGTCTGAAGGATACCGAAATAGATGGGACTTTCTACGGCAACGGTATCTCCGGGCTTAGTAACCGCCTTCAGGCATAGGGTCAGCGCGCCCGTGCAGCCTTCGGTCGTAATAATCTCTTCATCGGTGAGCCGACTCCCCCAGAACAGGGCGTACCGGGCAATCTGCCGACGTAGAGCCGCGTTGCCCGCCATCAGTTCATACTCGATACCACCATGCGGCAAATCGCGCTGGGCCTGCTGCAGAGCCCTGGTTAACTTGCCGACAGGCAGTAGCGAGGGAGCTGGTACACTCAGGGAAAAGGGCAGCCAGTCCGCCTGCCGCTGCTGGCGCATCAGCCTTAGCAGTACCGACTCCTGATCGGACAACGGGGTTTGATGGGCCGAGGACTGGGGTGCCGACCGGCGTGGTACCTGTCCCATCCGTTCGCTCAGGGTCCGGACGTAATAACCCGACTGAGGCCGGGCTTCCACCAATCCTTCGGCTTCCAGGCAATAATAGGCTTGCTGCACGGTGTTGATGCTGACGCCAAGCTCCTGGCTGAGCATACGAACGGAGGGCAGCTTGTCGCCCTCGGTTAGCATACCAAACCGCAGCTTATCACCTAGTTGACGAGCAATCTGCTGATACCTGGGCGTCGATAGGGCCATACGCTTCTTGGGTAGAAAAGTGCTGCTTTACGGAGCAAAAGTAGCAGCCCGATCTGTACGGATTACCATACAGATTTTATCAAAGTAAACCGTACAGTTTGGTTGTGCCAGCTAATGCCCAACAAACTGATCTGTATGGCTCCGAAATCGCTAAAGTGTATCTGGCTCCATAGACGCGGGTTTTCTTTTTTTGCCCCATGCAATCACAACCGATTCCTTTTTTAGATGTCGTCCAACTGCGGACGGATACGCCGGGGTGCCTTGATCACCTGTTTATGAACAGCGCTGGAGCCTCCCTGATGCCTCAACCCGTCGTGGCGGCTATGCTCAATTACCTTCAGCAGGAGACCCGGCTCGGTGGCTACGAAGTCGAACGGTTACGAGCAGATCAGATCGCCCAGTTTTACCAGGAAACCGCTCGGTTACTGAATACCCGGCCCGGCAACATCGCTTATGCGTACAGTGCTACGGATGCCTGCATTCAGGCTTTATCGGCCATTCCGTTTCGGGCGGGCGATACGATGCTGACCACTACCCATGATTACGTTTCCAATCAGCTGGCGTTTTTGTCGATGCGGCAGCGGTTGGGTATTCGCCTGATACGTATCAATGACCGGCCCAACGGCGACCTTGATCTGACGCATGCCGAAGAGTTGATTCGGGCACACCGGCCGGTGCTGGTCGCCATAACGCACGTACCAACGAATTCGGGTCTGGTGCTGCCTGCGGAAGAGATGGGTACCCTCTGTCGACAATATGGCGTCTGGTATCTGCTCGATGCGGCCCAGTCGGTGGGGCAGTTACCGCTCGATGTGACCCGCATTCAACCCGACTTTCTGGTGGCAACGGGCCGTAAGTTCCTGCGCGGTCCCCGCAATACGGGATTTCTGTACGTCTCCGATCGGGTGCTGGAGGCTGGTCTGTCTCCGCTGTTTATCGACCGGCGGGCGGCTGGCTGGACCGGATCGGACAGCTATACCGTGCAGGGCAGCGCCCGTCGGTTTGAACCCCAGGAGATTTCGCTACTTACTGTCGGGTTAGCGGAGGCCGTTCGGTACGCCAATGAGGTCGGCCTGGAGACGATTGCCCAACAAAATCAGCGCCTGATGCACCGGCTCCGGGTGGGCTTGAACCAGCTCGATGGAATCTCTTTACTGGATTGGGGCTCCCGGCAAAGCAACATCCTGAGTTTCCATACGCCCCGCCACTCGCTTTCCGCCCTGGAAGCTCTCCTCCGATGTGAGCAAGTGGTCTACACGGTGCAGTATTCGAATTCTGCTCTGATCGATTTTCAACGTAAGGGTGTAGAGTGGATAGTCCGACTTTCTCCTCACTACTTTAATACGCTGGAAGAACTGGATGAAGTGGTCGATATAATCGGCCGTTTTTTGTCGTAAGCCGCTCCTGATTCAAAGGATAAGTACAGCTGATTTTCAGCTATAAACTAACTTGCCGTATGTCAACCGATTACTTAAAAAGCGTGATCAGCCAATTTGAGTATTACAAATGGCTGGGCGAAAAAACGCTGGATCAACTGCCCGACGACGCCTTTTTCTGGCAGTACAACGAGCAAAGCAACAGCGTTGCCATCCTGATCAAGCACCTTTGGGGCAACATGCTCAGCCGCTGGACGGATTTTCTGACAACCGATGGCGAAAAAGAATGGCGCGATCGGGATGAGGAATTTACCCCTGATAGTCAGTCCAAAGACGAATTACGTCAAAAATGGGATGAAGGCTGGCGGGTTCTTCTGGAGACTCTTCAATCGCTTCGGGAAGAAGACCTGACCAAAACCATTTATATCCGAAACCAGGGCCATACGGTTGTGGAAGCGATCAACCGGCAGCTGGCTCATTACTCGTATCATATCGGGCAACTGGTGTTTCTGGGAAAAATGCTGGCGAAAAACTGGACGTCGCTCTCAATTCCAAGAGGGGAGTCCAGCCAGTTTAACGCCGATAAATTCGCCCTGCCAAAACACCGGGAACATTTCACCGATGCGTACCTGAAACCGGGCCAACCGGACGAAGAAACCACCTTAAATTAAGACAAACGCCATGACCCAACAAGAAGCGCTTCGTTTTGCCGACGAATGGATCGAAGCTTTTAATGCGCACGACCTGAACGCCATTTTGACCCATTATGCTGAGGAGCTGGAATTCCATTCCCCGTTTGTTCAACGGCTGAAGTTCAATGCGTCAGGCTGCATCACCAGCAGGCACGATCTGGAGCGCTACTTTCGGGTAGGTCTCAGCACCTATCCCGACCTGCACTTTACGCTGCATACCGTTTTTATAGGTATCGATACGTTGGTTATCTACTACACGTCGGTGAATAACCAACTGGCCAGTGAAGTCTTTCACCTGAATGAAAGGGGAAAAGCCAGGAAGGTGTTTTGTCACTATGCCGGGAATGAATCTTATCCCAAAAACACGTAGTGAGTGAACGGGTCTGGGGTAAGCGCCTTCTAGTGGAGTAGCGCTGCCTCGGCATCCTGTTGAACGTCGACCGGCCTTTGTATCCGTCTGCGTCCCGTCAGCAAGACCAGCAAGGCCAGAGTGGCCGATCCCGCCATACCCATCACCATTGGAATGGCCGAAGGAACTTCGAACATACTTATATAAACCGAGATCAACGTCCCCATTCCCATTTGTAAGGCGCCCATCAGGGCCGAAGCGCTGCCGGCATTTTTAGCAAAGGGAGCCAGCGACAGGGCGGCCGCATTGGGGTTTGTGAAACCGATGCAGCACAGGAACAGGAACAGAAAAACAAGGGTGATTGGCAGCGTCAGCCAGCCGTTCAGCGCAACTGCCAGAAACGTTAAGCCAATGAGTACCTGACAGATCAGGGCGACCGGGACAATCTGCTCGCTCCTGTAGTTTCGCAGGAGCAGGGTATTTACCTGACTTGACCCGATGAAGCCAACCGAAAGAAAGGCAAAAATCCACCCATACACTTTTTCATCGGTATGAAACACTTCCATAAACAGGATTGGTGAGCCGGAAACATAGGCGAAGAGTCCGGAGAAAGCGATGGCACCCGTGAAGGCATAGGTGTAGAATTGGGGTTCACGCAGCACATGCCAGAAATTAAGCAAGATCGGCTTCGGCTTCAGGGAAATCGACTTGTCGGGCGTATATTTCGTGGGCAGCCAGAAGAAAACGGCGCCTAGAACAGCGGTCCCCATCCCCGTCAGAATGACAAATACCGCCTGCCAGCCCAGGGCCGCGGTCACGTAGCCACCGATCGTTGGGGCAATCATCGGCGACGCACCCACTACCAGCAGTAGCAAGGAGAATACCTTTGCATTGTCTTTTACCGGAAACAGATCGCGCACCATGGCAACCGAAGCGACCGCTGCCGCGCAACTGCCGATGGCCTGGATAATACGCATGACGATCAGTCCGTTGATACTCACCGTAAAGGCGCATCCTATCGAGGCCAGTATGTAGATAATGAGCCCGACGTAGAGCGGCTTTTTCCGGCCAAACCTATCCAGCAGGGGGCCGTAAAGCAGCTGGCCTACCGAAATGCCGATGAAAAAGCCGGATAAGGACAAGGAGACGTTGGCCGCGGTCGTGTGCAGATCGTTGGCAATGGCCGGGAAGCCCGGTAGATACATGTCAATGGAAAACGGCCCCAGCGCCGTTAAACTTCCCAGAATCAGGATAAGAAAGAAATACGTCTTTTTGGACATCAGAAATGAAGGAGGTGAACGCGACTGCGGACGCGGCCAAGGAATAGCCGCCCGCGAACCATGTAAAGCTTGTTATGTATACACAAGTTCAGCGTCAATAATTTCAGAAAGCTGAAAAAGCTCGGTGAGCCGGCGAGTTCAATAAACCGGTTTGCGCTTTGTCAAAAGTAAGCGAGAAATCACGTGTGCACACGACTCGCCCGCGCCGGTCTGAACCCTGATGCACAGGTGGCGGTTGTAGGACTAAACGTTCAATCAACCCGTCTATGTGGCAGGAACAGGATAACCAACTCGTCCGCGAGTTTACATTTACTGATTTTAGCGAAGCCTTTTCGTTTATGACGCGGGTGGCGCTGCTCGCCGAAAAGATGGACCATCATCCCTGGTGGTCCAATGTCTATAACCAGGTGACCATAAAGCTAACGACGCACGATGCGGGGAATGTCGTTACCGAAAAAGACCGTCAGTTAGCCGCAGCCATCGACCAGTTGTAGTAGGCCGATTTTGGTTCAAAAGCTGGGCACAAACCGCTTTCCGTAGCGGGAAACGGTAAACCCGAAACCGTACGCTATCTTGCATCATGAAATTGTACCTTGTGCCAACGCCCATTGGCAATCTTGACGACATTACGTTGCGGGCCATCAAAACGCTGCAGGCGGCCGATGTGATTCTGGCCGAAGACACCCGTACGTCGGGTGTTTTGCTGCGTCACCTGAACATCAGCAAGCCGCTCCAGAGCTACCATATTTTTAACGAGCACCAGACGGTGCAGCGGCTGGTAAATCAACTGAAAGAAGGTAAAACCTTTGCGCTGGTGACGGACGCGGGGACGCCGGGTATCTCGGACCCTGGGTTTCTGCTGGTTCGGTCCTGCATTCAGAACGATATACCGGTTGAGTGCCTGCCGGGGCCAACGGCCTTCGTGCCTGCGCTGGTGAACTCGGGCCTACCCAACGATCGGTTCACGTTCGAAGGGTTTTTGCCGCACAAAAAAGGGCGTCAGACGCGGCTGGCTGAACTGGCGGCTGAAGCCCGAACGATGGTGTTCTACGAGTCGCCCCACCGGCTGGTCAAAACGCTGCAGCAGTTTGCCGAAGCCTTTGGCGCTGACCGGCCCGCCAGCGTATCGCGCGAACTGACGAAGCTGTTCGAAGAAAACAAGCGCGGGCCGTTGTCCGAACTTATTACGTACTTTGCCGAAAAAACAGTAAAAGGTGAGCTTGTTATCTGCGTTCAGGGAAAAGAGCCAAGCCGGGAGAAAACCCGTAAGTACAGCCGTGATGACGACGACGAAGACGAGTAGGGGAGCGCTCGCCAAATGGGTAGTTAGCCTGTTTCTCGCCCTTGGCGGCCTGCTGCCAACGGCCAGCGGTCAGCAGCTTTCGCCAGCCGCCCAGATTAGTCTGCTGACGGTAGGGCCGGGGGAGGAGCTGTATTCCGTATTTGGGCACACGGCCATTCGGATTTACGATCCATCGCAAAACATGGATGTGACTTACGGCTGGGGTGGCTTCCGGTTTTCTGAAGATAATTTTTACCTCAAGTTTTTACGGGGTACACTGCCGTACTACATCGATGGGTACGATATGTATCCGTTCCTGTACGCCTACCAGGCCGATAATCGTACCGTCCGCGAGCAACTGCTGAACCTGACCGCTGCGCAGAAAAATCGGTTGTGGAGCCAGATTCAGGAGAACTACCAGCCCGAAAATCGAACGTATCAGTATAAATTTTTCTATGATAACTGTGCGACCCGGCCGCGGGATGTGATCGCCCGGGCGTGTGGCGATAGCCTGAACGTACCCACTCGATCAAAAATGACGGGAAAATCGTACCGCGACTGGATGAACGATCACCTGGGCGAGAAACCCTGGGCGAAACTGGGCATGAACCTGGCCATTGGTCAGCCCGCCGACGAACAAACCGATGGTTGGCGCGCCATGTATCTTCCCAACAACGTCCACGATCAGATGGCTCAGGCAATGCTTCGCAGCCCGACCGGCCAGATCAGGCCCTTGGTAAGCCGGGACCAGGCTCTGTTTACGGCAACGAAAACAATCCGGCAGCAGATCCCTTTCTTTTTCGACCCTAACGTTGTCTTTACCATCCTGGGCGTCGTGGTTGTGTTGGTTACTGTTCGCCGGTATCAGCAGGGGCGGGTTGATCGGTGGCTCGATCGGCTGCTGTTTGGCGTTTCCGGTTTTCTGGGCTGGTTCCTGTTTCTGCTATGGGTCGGTACCGATCATGGCGTTACGGCCTGGAATCCTACGTTGCTTTATCTGATGCCGCTGCATCTGCCCTTGATCTACTGGGCAACCGGTTCCAATACGACCGCACGTCGCCGGACCACGTATTTTGGGCTGACGGCCGTTCTGATTCTGCTCGGTATGATCTTGTCGAATGTGCCGGGTGGGGTCGACGTCGTGTATCCGCTGATGCTGCTGGTCCGTTGCCTGGTCAATGTTCAGCCCGTTCGGCGGGGACAGCAGACGCCAATGCGGGTGTCCTGACCGGTTTCCGGTTATAATTCGGAACGTAGCTGCTTTGTCAGGATGATAGGACTCTGTATTCATCCTGAACTTCATGAAAACGCGTTTACTTTCTGGTTTATTCCTGATCTGGGTCAGCACGGCCCTGGCCCAGCCCGCCGAACGGCTCGTCAAAATCATCGTTACGCCCAATCATGCCGACTGGCTTTATAAGATTGGCGAACCCGTTTCGTTTTCCATCGCCGTTTACCGGGACAACGTACCGCTCAAGGCCGCTCCGCTCCGCTATGAGGTCGGACCCGAAAAAATGGAGCCCGTTAAAAAACAAACCGTTACGTTGAAAGACGGAACTCTTACCCTGGATGGAGGCACTCTACGTACCGCTGGCTTTCTGCGCTGTACCGCCACGGTTGAGCTGGACGGGAAAGAGTACCGGGGACTGACCACGGTGGGGTTTGAACCCCAGGCGATCAAGCCGACGGTCGAGAATCCGGCCGATTTCCGGGCGTTCTGGGACAAGGCGAAAGCGGATCTGGCCAAGGTGCCTATCGACGCCCGGATGACCCTGCTGCCCGAGCGGTGTACGGAGCGGACCAATGTCTATCAGCTTAATCTGCAGAACATTAATAATTCGCGCTTCTACGGGATTTTGTGCGTACCCAAGAAAGAAGGAAAATATCCGGCCATTCTGCGCGTACCCGGTGCCGGTGTGCGACCTTACAACGGCATGATTGCTGAAGCTGAAAAAGGCTTCATTACGTTGGAAGTCGGTATCCACGGCGTACCGGTCACCATGGACCCCAGTGTGTATGATAACCTGAGTCGGGGACCGCTCAATGGCTATCAGGCCGCGAACCTCGACGATCGCGATCGGTACTACTATAAGCGGGTATATTTGGGCTGCGTGCGCGCCGTCGATTTCCTGACGAGTCTGCCCCAGTACGATGGGCAGAACCTGGCCGTAACGGGCGGTAGCCAGGGGGGCGCTTTATCGATTGTTACGGCCGGTCTCGACTCCCGGATAAAGTGGCTGGGGGCGTATTATCCGGCCCTGAGCGACGTAACGGGGTATCTGCACGGCCGGGCAGGCGGTTGGCCGCATCTGTTTACGGGTGATAATCTCGCGTACAACAACAAACCCGACCGCATCAAAACCACCGGTTATTACGACGTCGTTAACTTTGCCCGGCTGGTGAACGTACCCGGCTATTATTCCTGGGGGTTCAATGACGAAACCTGCCCGCCTACGTCTATGTATGCGGCTTATAACGTGATTCCCGGCACGAAACAACTGGAACTGTACCGGGAAACAGGGCATTGGACCTTTCCCGAACAAACCGAAAAAATGACAAACTGGCTGTTGAGCCAGTTAACCGGCGGTGAAGTTGGGAAGCGATAGCCGATGCGCAACCATTTAGGCGCAATTTTCGTAGAACTACTATGATACTTTTTGTAAACACCGCCCTCGACACTGCGCTCAAAGAAACGCTCCTGCGTGAACTTCCCCAGGACATTACCGTCCGGTTTCGGCACGACCTGCCCGAATCCGAACAGCAGACATCTCTGCGGTCGGCGAATTTTCTGCTTGGCAATCCGCCGGCCGCCTGGTTCACGGAGCCGTTGCCCAGGCTGAAGTTCTGGCAACTCGACTCGGCCGGCTTCGACGGCTACCGTTCTACCCAACTTGATGCCGTCGTGGCCAATATGGGCGATTACTTCGCCTGGCCCTGCGCCGAGACCATGGTAGCGGGTATTCTGGGGGTGTACCGGCGTATTCCGGAGTTAGCCCTGCTCCAGAGCCGGAGTGAATGGATCGGTGCCCCCATCCGGGCCCGGACGGGATTGCTCCGGGCGAAACAGGTGGTTATTCTGGGGACGGGGACGATTGGGCAGGCCGTGCGGCAAATGTTAACCGGATTTGACTGCGATATGAAGATGCTGGCCCGTACCGACCCGCAGGCCGAGCTGCATTCGGTCGACGAGTTGAAGGCCGTTCTGCCCCAAACCGATATTGTAGTCAACTGCCTGCCCGGTACGGCGGTCGGGTTCTTTTCGGCCGAGCTGATCGAGGCCATGAAACCCGGCAGCCTGTACGCCAACGTGGGCCGGGGCAGCACAACCGATGAACCCGCCTTAATCAAAGCCCTGCAATCTGGGGCGCTGGGGGGCGCGGTGCTCGACGTAACGGAAACGGAACCTTTGCCCGTCGACAGTCCACTCTGGACGTTGCCAACTGTCCTGCTGACCCAGCATACGGGCGGAGGGCAGCCCGCCGAAGATGCGGGTAAAGTTGCCTTGTTTTTAGAGAACTTCCAGCGCTACCTCAAGGGCGAGAGCATAACGAATAGAGTAGAGCTTGGGCGGGGATATTGACCAGTCGGGAAAGCGCCTTAAATTGCCTTTTTACGCCAATCAAGGCTGTTTTCTTAACTTTTCTTCGTATATTTAAGGAGCCGAATGGCACATGACCATTCGGGGTTACCCGCCAATTTTCAACTGAAATAGTTTCAGACCAATTCATGATAGACAACGAAGATCAGGAACCGATGGCCGATGATGCGCAGCCGCTCCCGTCAGAATTTTCGGCGGAGGGAGCGGAGCTAAGCGATGCCAGCGGGGCTAATGAACAACCCCTTGATACAGGTAAAGATATGCTGCACGACCAGACGGTTGTGTCAGGGCTTTACGAAAATTACTTTCTCGATTACGCATCTTATGTTATTCTCGAACGGGCGGTCCCAGCCGTAGAAGATGGGTTGAAGCCGGTTCAGCGCCGGATACTGCACGCCCTGAAAGAAATGGACGATGGCCGCTTCAACAAGGTGGCGAACGTAATTGGGCAGACCATGCAGTTCCACCCGCACGGCGATGCCTCGATCGGCGAAGCGCTGGTCAACATCGGCCAGAAAGAGCTGCTCTTCGATACGCAGGGAAGCTGGGGTGATGTCCGCACAGGCGATGGCGCGGCTGCTCCCCGGTATATTGAAGTCCGGCTCTCCAAGTTTGCCCTCGATACCATCTATAACGACAAAACCACCGAGTGGCAGCTGTCGTACGATGGGCGTAAGAAAGAGCCGGTAACCCTGCCCGTAAAATTCCCGCTTCTGCTGGCACAGGGCGTTGAAGGTATTGCCGTTGGGTTATCCACCAAGATTCTGCCCCACAACTTCAACGAGCTGGTCGAAGCGTCGATTCAGATTCTGAAAGATAAGCCGGTTCAGTTGTTCCCCGATTTTCAGACCGGTGGGTTGGTCGATGTCAGCAACTACAACGATGGACACCGGGGGGGCAAAGTTCGGGTACGGGCTCGAATCGAAGAGGTCGATAAAAAGACCCTGGCGATTCGGGACGTACCGTTTGGGGTAACCACTTCGCAGCTGATCGACTCCATCGTGAAAGCCGCTGAATTGGGCAAGATTCGGATTAAAGCGCCGAGTCGCAACGTAGCGGCCGTCGTTGACAACACCGCCAGAGATGTCGAGATTCTGGTGCACCTGCAGCCGGGCGTATCGCCGGACGTGACCATCGATGCGCTCTACGCGTTTACCGACTGCGAAGTGTCGATTTCGCCGAACGCCTGTGTCATCATCGGCGACAAACCCCATTTCGTTAGTGTTACGGACATTCTGCGCGTCAATACGCATCAGACCGTTCAGTTGCTGCAACGCGAACTGGAGATTCGGCGTAGTGAGTTACTGGAGCGGCTGCTTTACAGTTCACTCGAAAAGATCTTTATCGAGAACCGCATCTATCGGAAAATCGAAGACTGCGAAACGTTCGAAGCGGTACTGGCGACGATTGACAAAGCGCTCAAGCCGTTTAAAAAGCAGTTCTACCGGGAGATCAACGAAGATGACCTGATTCGGCTCACCGAAATAAAGATCAAACGAATCTCTAAATACGACGGCTTCAAGGCGGATGAACTGATGCGACGTCTGGAACAGGAACTCGCTGAAACGGAAGATCACCTGGCCAACATCACCCGCTACGCCATTGCGTTTTACAAGGACCTGCAAAAGAAATACGGCAAAGGCCGCGAGCGCAAAACTGAAATCCGGGCGTTCAATACCATTGCCGCGAGCGTAGTGGCAGCCGCCAACCAGAAGCTGTACGTTGATCGGGAAGGTGGTTTTATTGGCTATGGCCTGAAGAAAGACGAGTACGTAAGCGACTGTTCGGACATTGACGACATTATCGTGTTCCGGCGCGACGGCAAATGCCTGGTTACCAAAATCCAGGAGAAAGTTTTTGTCGGCAAGGATATTCTGTACGTATCGGTTTTCAAGAAAAACGACGAACGTAAAATCTATAACCTGGTGTACTTAGACGCCAAGTCGGGTATTTCGATGGCGAAGCGATTCCCGGTTACCGGCGTTACCCGCGATCGGGAGTACGACCTGACCATGGGCAATCCGAAGTCGAAGATTACCTACTTCAGCGCTAATGATAACGGAGAGGCCGAAGTGATTACGGTGAACCTGACCGCTCAGAGTTCGGCCAAGATCAAGCAGTTTGATTATGACTTCGCTTCGGTTGGTATAAAGAACCGGTCGGCCCAGGGCAATATCCTGACGAAGTATCCGGTGCGGAAGATCACCCAGAAAACAGGTGGGGTGTCGACGCTCGGCGGGGTAGACATCTGGTACGACGAGCATCTGGGACGGCTCAACCGCGATGAGCGGGGCAGGCTGCTCGGTAACTTCGACGCTAAGGACAGTATTCTGGTTGTTTACAAGGAGGGGCAGTATGAACTGACCAGTTTTGACCTGACCAACCGGTATGAGCCGAACGAAGTGGCCATTTTGACGAAGTTCGATCCCGAAACGGTGCTGTCCGCTGTATATTACGAAGCGAATCAGAAGTCATGGTACGTAAAACGGTTTAAAGTTGAAACCACCACGTTGGATAAGAAATTCAGCTTTATTGGGGATGCCAAAGGATCGAAGTCGTTGATTGTTACGGCTGATCAATACCCGCGTATCGAAATTGTCCACCAGGTCAAGGAGCGTGGTCCGGTCGAGAAGATGGTCCTGGAACCCGAAGGATTTATCGATATTCGGGGCTGGAAGGCACTAGGCAAACCTTTGCCCTTCGCTAAAGTGAAAGACGTGAAGCTTCTGGCTCCCAGAGTGGTCAGAGAAACCGTGAAAGTAGCCGAAGCGATTGAGCCGGTTGCCGCTGAGGCTGAGTCGGCAGAACCCGTGCAGTTAGGATTGTTTTCATAAGTAGAGCCGTTGCCAAACGTCAGCCGGCTTTTGGCAACGGTACCTGAAATCATGCTGGAAAAACCTTTTTTAGGGCTGCGCACAGTAATTTACGCGGCTCCCGCCCTTTCCGAAGCCAAAGCCTGGTACACCAACGCCTTTGGTGTTGCACCGTACTTTGATGAGCCTTTTTACGTTGGCTTTTCGGTAGGTGGCTACGAACTTGGCCTCGATCCAAACCGGCAGCCGACTGCGGGAAGCACTATTACGTACTGGGGTGTTGCTGACATTCAGACTGCACTGGAACGGCTGCTTGGCTTGGGGGCGACAACCCACGAAGATATTCAGGATGTGGGAGAAGGTATAAAAACAGCCGCCGTTAACGACCCGTTTGGCAACGTAATTGGTTTGATTGAAAATCCGCATTTCAGTTTATGACATGAATACCCTGTTGGCCACCGAATACAATAGCGATATACCTCCGGAAACGGTGGCGGTTCGTGTGGTCAAGTGGTGCATAAAATTCGTGGTGGCCGTGGTGTTTACGACCTCGGTTGGCATCCTGATCTGCAACTGGTGGGTGGTTTATAACACCCGTGACCAGATTTATTTTGACATTCAGGAGCTGCCGACGAACGATGTCGGGCTCGTGCTGGGTACCAGTAAGTTCGTCCGGACGGGCAAAGAAAATTTATTTTTCCGCTACCGGATGGAGGCTACGGCCCGACTTTGGAAAGAAGGTAAGGTAAAGTACCTGATCTTAAGCGGGAATAACGACTCCGAATACTATAACGAACCCGTCGATATGCAACGGGCTCTGATCAAATTAGGTGTTCCGCAATCGGTGATGACGCTGGATTACGCCGGTTACCGGACATTTGATTCCGTAGTGCGTTGCAAAGACGTATTCAATCAGGAAAAGATTACGATCATCTCCCAGAACTTTCACAATGCCCGCGCCTTGTACATCGGCAACCACGAGGGCATTGAAGCGATTGCCTTTGCGGCTCAGGATGTGCCCGATGGCTATTCATTTCGTACGCTTATCCGCGAATATTTGGCACGTCCGTATGCGTTACTCGACGTGTATATCATCCGTCCCCAGCCCGAAAAAGGCAACTTCCAACGCAAATAATAGCAGCTGCCATCTCACACCTTTTAAGGGGCCGATAGGCCGGTTTGGTGTAATGTAGCGTCTTTATTTTAAATTCACAGGGTACATTACTATATCGATATATATGTAAACTTAATATTAAGTTTATTGGAGATTTGTATAATAATTAAAGTAAAGATACCGTTTAATCAACAAACATAACCAGATCAACTGATGAAATTTACGTATTTCCTGAGTGCTGCTGCTCTTTTATGGGCAACCGCTGCCTGTCAATCCGATCGGGAATCGCAAACGCCCGCGCCGGTCATGTCATCCGTTTACAAGGAGGGTGGAGCAGGGAACGAGACAACCAGCCCGCCGAATTTGGCTGGTGCCCGGGCCGCAGCCGCGACTACCGCTCAGCAGCAGGAAGTCTTGGCTTATGTGAACCAGGCCCGGTCGAAGCCCTGCCAATGCGGAGCAACAACGTATCCGGCCGTACCCGCTCTTGCGCTCGATTCGCAGTTGAACGCTGCCTCGGATAAACACGCTCAGGATATGGCTACGTATAATTATTTCAGTCACACCGGTCGTGATGGCTCCCAACCCTGGGATCGTATGACGCGGGAAGGATACAGCTGGCGGGCCGCCGGGGAGAATATTGCCGCTGGCTACACAACGACCCGCGCCGTGGTAGACGGCTGGCTTAAGTCGCCCGGCCACTGCGCAAATATTATGAGTGCCAACTTCAAAAATGTGGGTGTCGGCTATACGTACGGTGCCAGCAGTACCTATAAACACTACTGGGTAACCGACTTCGGTACCCGACGGTAATGACCTGTATCTAAACGGAACCAGCCCGCTACGTAGCGGGCTGGTTCCGTTTGTAACTACGAATCACTAGCCTGAAGTGACCAATGGAGAGTAGATTCGAATAAAGTAAGCGGAAACGTAGAATTGATCGATAGAAAAAATTAGTTAGTAGGATTGTTCACCGTACATCCGGCGGATCTTGTCGCGGGTGCGTTTCAACCGCATTTTCACCGCACTATCTTTTAGACCGAACTGCTCGGCGATCTCTCTGATATCCAATCCCTGTTCATATTTCAGCCGGAGCATAAGCGTTTCTTCGGGCGATATGGTGCCCATGACCTGGGCTAGATGCTGTAACCGGAATTCTGTGGTTTCCTGCTCGGACGAATCACTCCAGGTATATTCCTGATCCTGTTCAATGGAAACGGTACTGGTTCGATTGGCGTAGCGGAGCTGGTCCATACAGTAGTTGTAGGAGATCGAATAGAGCCAGGTCGAAAACGCCGAATTCTCTTTGAAGCTGCCTAGATTCCCATGCACCCGCAGAAAAATATCATGCGTAAAATCTTCAGCCTGGGCCGAATCCTTAGTCAGCGACAGACACCGTCGGTATACTTTGCTAACGTAACGATTGTACAGCGTTTCGAAATAATTGTTCTGTTCGCTGCGCAGGTGCATACGAATTAATTCTTCATCTTTCAGTTGGTGATGGGTAGCCATATAGATTAAGTACTATTTATAGTTGAGGTTATTGAGGCTAAAACTAAGGCAAGGGTAAGTAATTATTACCAGATCAGATTAGGCAAAAATCAAATGTTACCGAAGGCTACATTTGATTGTGTTGCGATCTGGAAGTATTATGTAGATGGAAAAATACGAAGAGTAAGTAAAATAACAGTTACTCGAAAAAAACAATTTTTGAGGATTTACTATTCGGTAGCTTTTCTTTATAGACTAGATAGTACAACTTAAGGAGGAGTGCATACGCTGAAGAAACTCAGCGCTACCGGAATGGTTGTAACGTCAATCTAGTGTTCGCTTACGGCTTTGTCCTTCCTTGCGGATTCCTACAAAAAATCCAATACTGTTCGTGTACAGCTGGCCGAAATCGGCAGCTACGGCCAGACTGCCGGTAACGCCGTTGAGAACAGAGAGAGGTGCTGACATCCGGAAGCTGGATGAAAATTGCGGCACCGCCGTCGGGAACGGTTTTTCGTAGGTACCAAAGTTTTCGCTGTACGAGGCTTTAAGCTGAAAACGAAAGAAGTCGTACAGGTGCCCCGACAAACCCAGGTGTAGCACCGTCAACCGATTGTTATTCGTGAATGCGTAGCGGGGTAAATCACTTCGGCTGTCGCCCGAAGGCGTAATGAACGGGGTGCCGATGGTCATGCCGTAGCGGGACCAGCCATCCTGGTACTGGGAATGATTGAAATAGTTGTCCCGGCCCCGGTGCGCCTGGTCATCCAGGAATAAACTGCCGCCCTGGCTTTTCGTGTATAAATATTCGATAAGTACGTTTTGGATCTGTAAGCCGTTAGGGTTGAGCGGGCGACGGTTACGTATGCGCAGGCCATTCAGGCCATCCTGTATGTTGGTCAGGTAAAACAGGGAGCCGTCGTCGTAAACGCTTTGCCGGTAGGCGAGAATCGAAAATGAGCGGGCGGTATATTCAAACGCGAGGTCAACGGAGCCAAGGTGGTTCCCAATTCGGTTTTCCCGATCAAATTTGCTCACCCGGTTTGTGTCGACATCGCTTCGGTCGCCCAGCGTATTGCCCATCACGATGTCGAGGTAATCCTGAAAGGTGGCGGGTAACTGGTTGTTTTTGATGAGCGAACCCGGCAGGCGCTCGGTGTTGCCGCCCCACATGACCTGGTGGTTGATGCCGCCGTAGAACTTCACCCGCCACTTGGGTTTCCCCACGCGCACGTACAACGCTTTTTGATGGAGCATGGTGTTTTTTACAAACTGATCCGACTCAAACCAGCCGTGCGCGTAAAACCCTTTAAAGCTAAATAAACCTAAGCGGGGCGTAAACTCAGGAATGGCGACCTGAAATTTAAGCAGCGGTAAGGCGTTGCCCGACATCGAGTAGGCCCCGGACGTAAGACTCGTATCGACCAGGCCCGCTATTTCCCGTCGGCGGCCAGTCCAGATTTCTACTGCGCCTAACTTTACTTTAACGTAAGCCTCCGGAATGAGTAGACGATACGTATAGCCCGCATTGAGTACCGCTTCGGCCCCCCAGCCCCAGTCAACCCGTCGGTTTGCCGCCCGTAAGCTATCGAGTTTGCTCACGGGCGCATCGTGGTAATCTACGCGCATGGCGTGCCGGAGGGTCATGATCGCGTGTTCGTGCGGGACTGTACCGTACTGATTCGCCCGGAGCCAGAACGGCGTTTGCCCGGAGGTTGAAAAATAACTGCCCACTTCGGTTTGGTAGCGAAGAGGCTTGAGCGTCTGTCCGAAGCAGGTGGATGCCAGCAATACGTATAAAAGCAACAGCCGCATGAGATCGAGTGGGGAAGCAGTACACACAGACGGACTACCTGAGTCGTAAAATCGGGAATTTCGTCACTTCCCAAGGCAAAGAGAAGTACCTGGAATTCGCTGCATAAAATATGCCACGCCGATAAAAATGAGTAGATATACCGCTGAAGTAAGTAAAATACCGGCACGTCCGGCCGTCGCCCTTAAAAAGAGGCCTTGCCAGGGCCAACTGCTAATAATGTGCCAGTGATCCATAGGGGCTTGTCGGTAATCTAGGCCGATAAATTTTTGGGAGCCCCATTAATTATAAAACGTAACTTTGCGGAAGATTTCTGGTAACGCGATAGGGCTGTTCCGTAAATTTATTGCAGCAGCATGAGTATAAACGGATCTGGCGGCTCATTACGGGTAAAGCCGTATTGAATCGAGGCCGGGTAGGAGATTAACCGGAAACCAGTCTTCTTTTTTTACATCGTATAAACCAGACAGTCCTGTAAGCGACACCGTTCCCTGGCGCGGAACGTCAGGGCTGTATGACCTAATTCATTGACTATGATTTCTAATGACGAGCTAATACGCATCATTGATCTGCTCAACACAACGTATGAAAGCGAGGAGGCCTGGCACGGTCCCTCGGTAGTGGAAGCGTTACGGGGTGTTACGCCGGATATGGCCGGACGCCGGATCACGCCAAACACCCATTCGATTGCTGAACTGGTTTTCCATATGACGAGCTGGCGGATTTTCTGCGTCAAGAAGATGCAGGGCGACGCTACGTTCGATATCACAACGCCGGAGAAAAACTTTGGCGCGCTCCCCGATAAGATCGACGATTTTGAGTGGGAAGCCCTGGAGATGGAACTTAGCCTGAGTCAGGAAGAACTGATCAATGAGCTCGACAAACGAGACGACGACGAATTCCTGGAAGATATTGTACCGGGGCGCGACTATACGTATTACGATATGCTCCACGGGATCATCAATCACGATCTGTATCATACCGGGCAGATCATGATTATCAAAAAAGCGCTGACTTTCAACCGGGCTGGTTCCCGCTTCGCCGAAGATGACGAGGATCAATACGGTTCGCCGTTTGGCGGCAGCCAGGAACACGACGATTATTATTGAGCAAATTAAGGAAATACGTGCCGACAAGACCTCAGGCATACGTACTGAATTTCTTGTAGCGTCTGTATTTGGTGACAATGAACTATTGGCTTGTTAAATCCGAACCCGACGCATACGGGTGGCATCATTTTGTGAAACAGGGCCGGGCCGTATGGGATGGCGTTCGCAACTATCAGGCACGTAACAACCTGAAAGCCATGCAGGTGGGCGACCAGGTCTTGTTCTACCATAGCGTAACGAACCCGGCCGTAGTAGGTCTGGCTTCCGTTGTGCGGGAGGCCTACCCGGACCCTACCGTACCCGATGACGCCCGTTGGGTTGTAGTCGAACTCGAACCTGTACTGACCCTGCCGAATCCGGTGGCACTGGCTACAATCAAAGCAGAGCCTATGTTGGCTACTATCGGCCTGATCAAACAATCGCGTTTATCCGTGATGCCGGTTCGCCCCCATGAATTTGAATTAATCCTGCAAATGGGTCAGGATTAATCGTATGTTTATCTGCCGAAAGCCTCCTCATGCGGGGAGGTTTTCGCGTTTTACTTATGACTGACATTCAACTGATTACCCCCGCCCCCTGGACCCAGTACGAGCTGATTGACACGGGTGGTTTCCAGAAACTGGAGCGGTTCGGCGAGTATATACTGTCCCGGCCGGAACCCCAGGCGATCTGGGATAAATCCTTATCCGAGTCGGAGTGGGAACGGCAGGCACACGCCATTTTTCGGCGCGACCGCCAGTCACCCGAGCGGGGTGACTGGCAAACAAAGCCGACCATGCGCGATCCGTGGTCTGTATCGTTTCGGCAGGGTAACCTAAACCTCACGTTCAAGCTTGCGCTGACTACGTTCAAACACGTTGGTCTGTTTCCCGAACAGGCCAACAACTGGATGTATATCGACCAGAAGATCAACGCCCTCAAGGCCCATGTGCCGCGGCCCAAAGTGCTGAACCTGTTCGCCTACACGGGGGGAGCTTCGCTGGCCGCCCGCCAGGCCGGGGCCGACGTAACGCACGTCGATGCGGTGAAACCCGTCATCAGCTGGGCGCGGGAAAACATGGATCAGAGTAAGTTAGATAATATCCGCTGGGTTGTAGAAGATGCCGTGAAGTTTGTCCGGCGGGAAGTGCGCCGGGGCAATCGCTACAACGGCCTCATCCTCGACCCGCCCGCCTATGGCCGGGGCCCGGATGGGGAAAAGTGGGTGCTCGACGAACACCTGAACGATCTGCTGAAATCCTGCGTGGAGATCCTGGAGCAGGACCACTTCTTTTTCGTAATCAATCTGTACTCGCTGGGATTCTCGTCGCTTATTCTGGAAAACCTGATGCAGCAAACCTTTCGTCAGGTGCCAAACCCGGAGTGGGGCGAATTAGTCATGAACGATTCGGCCCGAAAACGCTTGCCCCTGGGCGTATTTTATCGGTTTGCATCGGCTTGAAACCGTATCTTTGTCAGTCTATGAACGAGCGAAAAGCGGAAATAGTGAATAAGAACGCCGAATCGGAGCGAAAGGCGGAGTACGGTCACCGAATCGGAGTGAACCTAATGGCTTCGCTCCGATTCGGCGTTCCGATTCGCTCATTCACTCTTTCACTCTTTGTTTTGTTTCTCTTATCGAGTTGTGGAGATGACAACCGGCAAACCGCGCGTATTCCGGATTTTCCAAAGCCCGGCGACAGCAGCCGCACGGAGGGCGCTTTGCGGGCCTTAACACAGGCCATCAATCAGTCGTCGCCCGCGTCGGCCTATGCCAAGCGAGCCATACTCTTACTGACCATGGGCCGGTACGCCGAAGCGCTGGCCGACATCGAAGAAGCCATCGACCGGAACGACAACGCCGGTTCGTATTATTTAACCCGCGCCCAGATCCTGCGCGCTTTGCAGCAACCCGCCAAAGCGCTCGAGAATGCCCAACGCGCCGAAATATTAGGGGTTGAGACCCCTGAACTGTATACGTTGCTGGGGGATTTACTCCAACAGCAGAACCAATTCGACAAAGCACGGCTGTACGTTGCCAAGGCTCTTCAGATGGCTCCGTATGACGGAGAAGCCTATTTTTTCAACGGACTGATGACCGCCCGGCAAGGCGATACGGCGCAGGCCTTGGTGCTCTACCAGCAATCATTACGGCTCAAACCCCGCTATCTGGAAACCTATAACCAACTGGCGTCGATTTACCGATCCCTGGGTGATCTGAATGCTGCGATGACCTATAACGGGCAGGCACTGGCGTATTTTCCGAATAACGCAAAGCTTTATTTCGGCCGGGGCCTGATTTATCACGCGTGGGGTCAGCTTGATAGCGCCATGACGTGCTACCAGCAAACTATTAAGCGGCAGCCGACGTATTATCAGGCGTATTTCCAGGCGGGGCTAATCAACCAGAAATACCGAAACTATTACGCAGCTCTGATCAATTACCAGCGGGTGCAGCAGCTACGTCCGCAGTTTCCGCGTATCGATACGTACATTGGCTACTGCCACGAGCAGATGGGGCAGTTCGACTTAGCGATTGCAGCCTATACCAAAGCCAGTCAGCAAAATGCCGCCGACCGACAGGCCACGGCGGGGTTATGGCGCTCCCAGCGACGGCAGTATGCTCAAAATTCGTATAACCCCTTATTTTTGCCGAATGAGTCCGTTCAGCCACTGCCCTCAACGGCGAGTCGACCGGTTCTCGATACCACCCGGGTGCGAATCTCAACCATTCAACCCAAAACGCGCGTCGTGACCAGCGAGAGCGATTCATTACGTCGAACGATTAAACCAATAAACTGATTTGTGATGTATACGATCAGGGCTTTTTACGGGAAAGGCAGTGGCTTTACCCCAAAATCAGCGCATCGTAACTCGTAAATAAAGTAGCTTACAGTTGTAGGTAAGCTGCGGGTGCCCACAAATAACCAATACACAAATGATTGCGCAGGACGAACAAATCCGCGTAACGCTGCCCGACGGGAGCGTACGGCAATATCCCAAAGGAAGTACCGGGGTCGATATTGCCACCCAAATCAGTGAAGGGCTGGCGCGTAATGTGCTGGCCGCCAAGGTCAACGGCAAGGTGCAGGACGCTACGCTGCCGATTGAGGAAGATGCCAACGTGCAGCTTCTGACCTGGAACGATGCCGAAGGAAAGGCCACGTTCTGGCACTCGTCGGCGCATTTGCTGGCCGAAGCACTCGAAGCCCTCTATCCGGGCGTCAAGTTCGGCATCGGTCCGGCGATCGAAACGGGTTTCTATTACGACGTTGACCTGAATGGCCAATCGTTCTCGCAGGAAGACTTCAAAAAAGTAGAAGACAAAATGCTGGAGTTGGCCCGCCAGAAACAGCAGTATGTACGTAAGCCCATGAGCAAGGCTGATGCCATCGCTTATTTCGACCAGAAAGGCGATCCGTACAAGCTCGACCTGCTCGACGGACTCGAAGATGGGACGATTACGTTTTATACCCAGGGGGATTTCACAGATCTGTGTCGGGGTCCCCATATTCCGAATACGGGGTTTATTAAAGCGGCCAAGATCATGAACGTGGCCGGGGCCTACTGGCGCGGCAACGAAAAAAATAAACAGCTCACCCGGATTTACGCCGTTACGTATCCGAAGCAGAAGGAACTCGACGAGTACCTGTATGTGCTCGAAGAAGCCAAAAAACGGGATCACCGCAAACTGGGTAAGGAACTGGAACTGTTCGCGTTTTCGGAGCGGGTAGGGCAGGGTCTGCCCCTTTGGCTACCCAAAGGAACCATGCTGCGCGAACGGCTGGAGAATTTCTTGCGCAGAGCACAGGTGCGAGCGGGTTATCAGCAGGTTGTAACCCCCCACATCGGCAGCAAGCAGTTGTACGTAACGTCGGGTCACTGGGAGAAATACGGGGAAGATTCGTTCCAGCCGATTAAGACGCCCGACCCGAACGAGGAGTTCCTGCTGAAGCCCATGAACTGCCCGCACCACTGCGAAATTTACAAGACCAAGCCTCGCTCGTACCGGGATCTGCCGCTTCGGCTGGCCGAGTTCGGCACAGTGTATCGCTACGAACAGTCGGGTGAGCTGCACGGCCTGACGCGGGTACGTGGGTTTACGCAGGATGATGCGCACATCTTCTGTCGGCCCGACCAGGTGAAAGACGAGTTCATGAAGGTGATCGACCTGGTGCTGTACGTATTTAAATCGCTTGGGTTCAGCGATTACAGCGCGCAGATATCGTTACGTGATCCGGAAAATAAAACCAAATACATTGGCTCCGACGATCTGTGGGAGAAAGCCGAATCGGCCATTGTGGAAGCGGCCGCCGAGAAAGGGCTCCGCACGGTAACCGAGCTGGGCGAAGCGGCTTTCTACGGGCCTAAGCTCGACTTCATGGTTCGCGATGCGCTGGGCCGGAAGTGGCAGCTTGGTACCATTCAGGTCGATTATAATTTACCGAATCGGTTTGAGCTTGAATACATTGGCGCTGACAACCAGAAGCACCGCCCCGTAATGATTCACCGGGCGCCCTTCGGGTCGATGGAGCGGTTTATTGCGATTCTGATCGAGAACACGGCTGGTAATTTCCCGCTTTGGCTGTCGCCCGAACAGATTGCGATCCTGCCGATTTCAGAGAAGTACGAAGCCTACGCCAACGATTTGTTCTTTTCCCTGCAGGAGCATGACATCCGTGGCGTGGTCGATCTGCGCGACGAAAAAATCGGCCGCAAAATCCGCGATGCCGAAGTCAACAAAGTGCCGTATATGCTTATTGTGGGCGAAAAAGAAGCCGCCGAAGGCAAGGTTTCGGTTCGGCGCAAAGGCCAGGGAGACCTGGGCAGCATGAGCGTTGAGGAGTTTGTTAAAACCTTCCAGGCCGAAGTGAAGATATAATAGATAGGGAACGCATATTTAGTGCAGGATGGACTGACACCCGGGTCTTGCTGTAGCGTCAGTTCATCCTGAATAGAATCCGGCCGGGTAAACTGCGGTCAAACTTGCACTGAATCTGTATTTTCAATAGCTTCCCGAACTTTTTAACAGCCTGTACGTTATCCAAGCGATTTTCAGTTACACTAAACATAATCTATGGCATTACCCCAGCGCAGACCACCCCGTCGCGTGGTTGAAGAACCTTACAAAGTCAATGAGCGCATCCTGGCCCGCGAAGTGCGGGTGGTCGGTGAAAATGTAGAGCAGGGAATCTACGACATTAACAAGGCGCAGGCCTTGGCTAAGGCGCAGAATCTCGACCTCGTCGAGGTATCGCCCAACGCCGTGCCGCCCGTCTGCCGTATTGTCGATTATTCGAAGTTCAAGTACGAGCAGAAAAAGAAGCAGAAAGAAATCAAGGCGAATGCCACCAAAGTTGTCATCAAGGAGATCCGATTCGGGCCGAATACCGATGACCACGACTTCGAGTTCAAGCTGAAGCACGCCATCAACTTCCTGAAAGAAGGGGCCAAGGTGAAGGCCTACGTGCAGTTCGTGGGCCGGGCCATTGTGTTCAAAGACCGCGGATTTCAACTGTTGGAACGGTTCTCGAAGGGACTGGAAGAATACGGTAAAATTGAAGCGGAGCCGAAGCTGGAAGGCAAACGGATGACGATATTTTTAACGCCGAAGGTTGCTACGGTAAAGAAATAAGTTTCTTTACCCGGCAGCGCCGACCGCAGTTTACCTCTGTGCCCTTGGCTGTATAGCATCAACGGAACAGCAAATCCCAGCCTGACCAGCCATCAAGGTTGTCAGACTGGGATTTGCTGTTCCTTCAGAATGCCGGTTTAGAACTGCTTGCTCTACGCAGTCTATTCGTGCGAAGAAGACCGAATGACATGCCGTTTTTCTGCGGTTTTTTCGTATCTTTGCGGCCTGTTTACTTAAATTTTCACGAAAGCGGGTTACGATAATGCCTAAAGTAAAAACCAATTCGGCGGCCAAGAAGCGTTTTAAGCTGACCGGCACCGGAAAAATTAAGCGGAAGCACGCCTTCCATAGTCACATCCTGACGAAAAAAACAACCAAGCAGAAGCGCAATCTAGTG
This sequence comes from Spirosoma fluminis, assembly GCF_054778895.1. Classification (NCBI taxonomy): domain Bacteria; kingdom Pseudomonadati; phylum Bacteroidota; class Cytophagia; order Cytophagales; family Cytophagaceae; genus Spirosoma; species Spirosoma fluminis. Next base: position 262,437 of record NZ_BAAGZD010000013.1, on the reverse strand, counting down.
CACGACACGCTGGTTAATGGTTCTGACGAGCGTCGCATCAAAGCGTTGTTGAACGTCTAAGAACAAAGAAAAGACGCGGTTGCGTCTTGGTTTCACGTTTCACCCGATTACTGGCTTTTAAGCGCCTGTCAGCCGGTCGCCAGTCGTCAAAAAACAATTAATGTATGCCACGTTCCGTCAATCACGTTGCCTCACGGGCGCGTCGGAAAAAAGTAATGAAGCTGGCCAAAGGATTTTTTGGTCGGCGTAAAAATGTTTGGACGGTTGCTAAGAACGCCGTCGAAAAAGGCTTAGGGTACGCCTACCGCGACCGCCGGGCCAAGAAGCGGGATTTCCGGGGTCTCTGGATTCAACGGATCAACGCGGGTGCCCGGATCAACGGCATGTCGTATTCGGCGCTGATGGGTGCACTGAATAAATCAGGCATCGAACTCAACCGCAAAGTACTGGCCGATCTGGCCATGAACCACCCGGAAGCATTTGCCGCCGTTGTGGAACAAGTGAAGTAAACAGAACAAGTAGGTAGAAGCGAGGAGATCGGAGTGAGAATGCAGATGTCGTCTATGTAAGATGCATCAGCCATTCTCACTTCGATCTCCTCGCTTCTTTTTACTCGTATCCTATGTCTGCACGATTTTAGTTTTTATCCCCACCCGTTCACCGTTGGCTTGTCGGCCGAGCAGATACACGTCAATCTCGGTTTCGCCAACGCGAAACACCTGCCGTACGCTCAGTTCGCTTTCCATCACCTGTCTTATCTGCTGAAACTTAGCCGTGCGCGCTTTTTCTTCGTCGTCATACCAGGCTTCGTCGGTACTAACCGGCTCCCAGAACTCTGTTTCCGGAATTTCTTCTACGTAAATCGAGGGGGGGAGCAGCTGCCAGTCTTTGATCTGGCTAACGGTTAAGGGTTCGGCTTGTCGCAGGTAGCAGGTCACTACGTCAACCGGCTCATCCGATTCACCGGGATAATACAGATCAACCAGCAACGGACGGAGCTGTTCTTCGACAGTCTGACCGTTACGTTCATCGGATTCGTTCGTCATAGGGTAGTTTTGAATGGCAAGAAGTGCTAGTTGACTGCAAACTTATCAATTTCGTTCAACAGCGCTGTTAACGACGCTGAATCTACTCCCGGTTAAACAATTTGGTTTGCTTTCAACTTAAACTATAAAAACAATACGAATATGTTTGAAACCCTTATGAACCTGGTTCAGCAGCAGGCGGGACAGGCGGTCGTTAATAATCCGGCCATTCCGAACGAACAAAACGATAACGTAATGCAAACCGTGACCAGCAGCATCCTGAGCGGTCTGGGTCAGCAGGCGCAGGGGGGCGGGTTGGGTAATCTACTCGGTATGGTTGTCAATGGGGGCAGTAACGTGCACGAGAGTCCGGTGACAAGCGGTGTTCAGCAGCATGTCGAACAAAACCTGATGCAGAAGCTGGGTATTTCGCCCCAGGTGGCTATGTCGATAGCTTCGGCGGTAGTGCCGATCGTGCTCAGCAAACTTATGCACAAAGCCTCTGATCCGAACGACAACAGCGTAGACGGAAACAGCATCATGGGTGCCGCAACCGGTCAGCAGGGTACCGACTGGATGGGCATGGCCTCGTCGGCGATGGCCGATGGGAAACTGGATATGAATGATTTGATGCGGACAATGGGTGGTGGCGGTAACCAACAGTCAGGCGGTGGCCTTGGTGGTATGCTGGGCGGTCTGTTCGGTGGTCGATAACACTATAAAGATAGTTACCAGTACGCAGTGAACAGACTCCCGTTGGGCACGACTCAGCGGGAGTTCTGCTTTTGAGGGAATTGAGGTTATCGTTACGTGTTTTCTGCCACGTATCGGGACTTGATTATGTCTCTAAACGTCATTATGGCCCATCCAGTCAGGTTATTCTGCCAATCTGACAGCAAACCGAACAAATTAGCCCGCTGGCATTTGTATTGATAGATAGGTGATGTCTGTCAGTTAACAACCGCTGCAACAAGAAGCTAAACCACTATTGAATTAGTAACTATGGGAAAGATTATTGGTATTGACTTAGGAACCACGAACTCGTGCGTGGCCGTCATGGAAGGGAACGAGCCGGTCGTTATTCCAAACAGTGAAGGTGCCCGGACGACTCCGTCAGTGGTGGCATTTATGGATAATGGCAACGGCGAACGTAAAGTGGGTGCTCCAGCGAAACGCCAGGCCATCACCAACCCGAAAAACACAATTTCTTCGATTAAGCGTTTCATGGGTAAACGCTTTAATGAAGTAACGAACGAGACTAAAAACGTCGCTTACGACGTAGAGAACGGCCCGAACGCTACGCCCCGTGTGCGCATTGGCGACCGTCAATATACACCTCAGGAAATTTCGGCCCTGATTCTGCAAAAGATGAAGCAGACAGCCGAAGATTACCTGGGCCAAACCGTAACCGAAGCCGTTATTACGGTACCGGCTTACTTTAACGATGCCGAGCGTCAGGCCACCAAAGAGGCAGGTCAGATTGCGGGTCTCGACGTAAAACGGATCATCAACGAACCGACCGCAGCCGCGCTGGCCTACGGTTTAGACAAAACAAACCACGATCAGAAAATCGCCGTATTCGACCTGGGTGGCGGTACGTTCGATATTTCGATTCTGGAACTGGGCGATGGCGTGTTCGAGGTAAAATCGACCGATGGGGATACGCACCTCGGTGGTGATGACTTCGACCAGGTGATCATTGACTGGCTCGCCGACGAGTTCAAAAAAGATGAAGCTATCGATCTGCGTCAGGACCCAATGGCCCTGCAACGCTTGAAAGAAGCCGCCGAAAAAGCAAAGATCGAACTGTCGAGTTCAAACTCGACCGAGATCAACCTGCCGTACATTATGCCGGTGAACGGTATTCCCAAACACTTGGTACGTACCCTGAGCCGGGCGAAGTTTGAGCAACTGGCCGATTCGTTGATTCAGCGCAGCCTGGAGCCTTGCCGCCGTGCTCTCAAAAACTCGGGTCTGTCGGCCAGCCAAGTCGATGAGGTGATTCTGGTGGGTGGTTCGACCCGGATTCCGAAAGTACAGGAAGAGGTTGAAAAGCTGTTTGGCCGTAAACCATCGAAAGCCGTTAATCCCGACGAAGCGGTAGCTATCGGGGCTGCTGTTCAGGGTGGTGTATTGACGGGTGAAGTGAAAGATGTCCTTTTGCTCGACGTGATCCCGCTCTCACTGGGTATTGAAACGATGGGTGGCGTGTTCACCAAAATGGTCGAAGCGAATACGACCATTCCAAGCAAGAAAGTGGAGGTGTACTCGACAGCTTCGGACAACCAGCCGAGCGTAGAGATCAACATCCTGCAAGGGGAGCGGCCAATGGCGCAGCAAAATCGTCAGTTAGGCCGGTTTATCCTGTCGGATATTCCACCAGCACCGCGCGGTGTTCCACAAATTGAAGTAACCTTCGACGTGGATGCCAACGGTATTCTGAACGTAACGGCCAAAGACAAAGGCACCGGTAAAGAGCAGAAGATCCGGATTGAAGCGTCGAGCGGTCTAACCGAGACGGAAATCAACCGGATGCGCGAAGAAGCCAAAGCCAATGAAGCCGCCGATAAAGCAGAACGCGAAAAAATCGAGAAAGTCAACCAGGCGGACTCGATGATCTTCCAGACGGAGAAGCAGCTGAAAGATTACGGTGACAAACTGTCGGAAGGCAACAAATCGGCGATCGAAGCGGCTCTCGGTCAGTTGCGTACGGCGCACGGTTCGCGCGATGTAGCGGCCATTGATTCGGCTCTCGAAGGACTGAACGCGGCCTGGGCTACGGCTTCGCAGGAACTGTATAACGCGACGAACGGCGCGGGTGCCAACCCAGCGGATGGCACGGCCGGTTTCGACGGTGGCAACACGAACCCTAACCAGGGTCAGCCAGCCGGCGATAACGTATCCGACGTCCCCTACGAAGAAGTGAAGTAATCGAATAGATTCTAGCGAAAAGCCCCTGCTGGTACCGGCGGGGGCTTTTTGCTTTTGCGCAGAAATCACATTTATTACGTACCCCTACGTATCCCACATAGTTGGTAAATTAAACCAAGCGAAGCGAGTGGAAGTTACGGATAGATGCTGGTAGCATGTCCTGAGGTATCCTTGACAGACCAGTTCACGCAACTTTTTCATCGCTTCGTATGAAAGCAGCAGTGTTTCACAAAGTTGGCGACATCCGTTACGAAACCATGGATGACCCCAAAATTGAGCAGTCGCGGGATGTTATCCTGCGCGTTACGTCCACCGCCATCTGCGGCTCCGACCTGCACATTTACGACGGCTTCCTGCCCCAGTTACGTAACGAGGTGCTGGGCCACGAATTTATGGGCATCGTTGAGGAGGTTGGCTCGGAGGTGACCAATCTCAAAAAAGGCGACCGGGTTGTCGTACCTTTTACGATTGCCTGTGGCAAGTGCTATTTCTGTCAGCATCAGCTGCAGATGCACTGCGAAAATTCAAATCCTGAAGCGTACGGACCCGACGGAGGGCTGCTCTCCGAAAAAGGAGGAGGCCTGTTTGGCTATTCCGATCTATACGGCGGCTACAATGGCGGACAGGCACAGTACGTCCGGGTGCCGTTTGCTGATTATGGTCTTCGGCACGTACCCGAACAGCTCAAAGACGAACAGGTGCTGTTTCTATCCGATATTTTCCCGACCGGCTGGAGTTCCATCGAGTGGGGTGAACTGAGCGGGGGCGAAACCGTAGCCATTTTTGGGTCCGGTCCGGTTGGCCTGATGGCGCAGAAATCGGCCTGGCTGCAGGGGGCCGGACGAGTCATTGCCATTGATCCGGTTAACTACCGACTGGAACGGGCCAAGCGGGTCAACAATGTGGAAACGCTGAACCCCAACGAGGTAGACGTAGTGGAGGTGATCCGGAGCATGACCGAAGGGCGGGGCGCTGACCTCTGCGTGGATGCCGTGGGTATGGAAGCCCACCGGTCGGTTCTCGATAAAGCCAAAGCTGTTATCAATCTGGAAAAAGGAACGACCAGCGTACTCGAACAATGCTTCCGGGCGGTGCGTCGGGGCGGTATTGTGTCCGTTGTCGGAGTCTACGGTGCCCCCACCGACAACTACCCAATTGGACGCATCTTCGATAAAGGGCTGACCGTTCGCTACGGGCAGTCGCAGGTACACAAAAATATTGATCACCTGCTGAATCTGGTCGTTGACGGCAAAGTCGTGCTCGACGACATTATTTCGCACGTACTGCCTCTGGAGGAAATCTCGCGGGCCTACGACATTTTTAAGAAGAAAGAAGACGATTGTACAAAAGTGATCCTGAAACCGTTTTAGATCATCTCAATCATCCGGTTTGATCTGGCCCAACGAATGAACTAAACAACTCAACTATGGAAACCAAACAGAATGGAAAAACGGCCTTGATTACGGGAGCCAGCAGCGGCATTGGTCGTGAGCTTACCCGACTGTTCGCCAAAGACGGCTATAACCTGGTGCTGGTTGGGCGCGATGAGGAAGCCCTGCAACAGTCGGCCTATAATTTTCAGAACCAGTACGGCACCCAGACAACGATCATCAGCAAAGACTTATCGGACCCGAAAGCGCCCGACGAAATCTACGCCGACACCAGCCAGCAGGGAATACAGATTGATGTGCTGGTGAACGATGCGGGATTTGGGGAGTACGGCATGTTTGCCACCGAAACCGATCTTCAGAAGGAACTGGATATTGTGCAGGTTAATGCCGTGGCGCTCATGCACCTGACCAAGCTGTATCTAAAAGATATGACCAGCCGGAACGAAGGAAAAATCCTGATGCTCGGTTCCGAAGTATCTGTTGCGCCTAACCCCATGATGGCCGTTTACGGAGCCACGAAAGCATTTATAAAATCGTTTTCGGAGGCCATACGTAACGAACTGAAGGGAACGAATATTACCATTACGGTTTTGATGCCGGGGGCTACGAACACAAATTTCTTTAAAGCCGCCGGAGCAACGGAGGCAAAAGGAGCGGACCCCAACAAAACGGCCGATCCGGCAGCGGTGGCCAAAGAAGGGTATCAGGCGTTGATGAGCGGCAAAGACCACGTAGTGGCAGGTTGGAAAAATAAGCTAACCGTGGCTATGGCGCATGTATTGCCAGATCCGGTTGTTGCGGCCAACGTCCGAAAAGACATGACCCCAAAAGAAGAAGCTGAACAGCAGCAGAAGCAGACCATCGTCATGGCCCTTGCCGTAGGGGCGGCCGTACTCGGCGGTCTGTGGCTGCTGTCGCGCAATCGCTCGTCGGTTATTCCGGTTAGTACGTATGATCGGGCAAAATACCGATACAAAGCGCACAAAGTCGGGATGTCGGCGAAGCATGCACTAGCTTCGGTTACTGATTCCGTCAAGGGAGTGTATCACGATGCCAAAGCTACCGTCGAGGGAGCATTGACGTAAACCAAATACGTTACATACAGAAAATGCCCGGTACATACCGGGCATTTTCTGTATGTAAGCTTCGCGATTACTTCATGCTCTTGTCAATGGTGGTGATCCGTTCGAGGTGCTTTTGCAGCGTGGGCAGGGTTTTTACCGCAAAGGCTTTTACGGCTGGATCGTCTGCATCGTCGGCTGCTTCCTTAAACAATTTGACGTCTTCTTCGTGATCATCGACCATCATATCCACGTACTTTTTGTCGAACTCAGCACCGGATAATCTACTTAATTCATCGACATGCTCCTGGCCTTCTTTGCCCAGCGTGGTTGGCAGGGTGATGTTTTTACTGGCCGCAATCGTTTTCAGTTCGTCGTTGGCTTTTGAGTGATCAGCGATCATCATGGCCGCAAACTCTTTCACCTCGCTGCTCTGGGCTTTTTCGCGGGCAAGCTGGGCCAGTTCCACCTCGAGCATACCACCATTGGCGGCTTTTACCGCGAAATCGTTTGTGTCGTCGCTTTGACCTGTGTCGTTCTGTTCCTTCAGATCATTCGCATCGTGGGCGTTTTCGACACTGTCGTCGCTTGCTTTTTTGTTTTCGTTGCAGGCCTGAAAGCTTAATGTGCTGACGGCCAGGCAAATTGCTAAGGTTATCCGTTTCATAACGTTGATTAACTAGTTGAACGATAATTAACTAAACCATCAGTCGCCGGTAAGGTTTGAGCCGGACGCTGACAATTTCGGCTTACGGGTTACTTTTTGCCGACGCCCGTTTGCCCGACCGAGTGCTTTTTTGGGGAGAGGAACCGGCAGACGTAGCGTTAGCGCTTGATTCTTTCCGATTGGATGAGCCGTCGGGTGAAGCTGATCGGTTCTTTGTTTGTTTCGGCGGTACGTACATATAATCGCGGGAAGCACCTTCATCCGCGATGGTCATGCTCTGCGGATTACTGGCCGCTTTTCGTTTACCGCCGGTTAAATAGCCTGAACCCGTTGAGGCTGTAGACCCACCGCTTTTTCCGCCGGTGGTCGACTGGGCCTGACCGCTGGTAAATACCACTACGGCTAAAAAGGTGACCAGAAAAAAAGGGGTTGGTTTCATAGCATCCAGACGTTGAGTTTGATTATACTAACCACCAAAAGTCGACAAAGGCTGTGATTATCGCTGAATCTGATAAAACGGTAGGGACGAGTCAGGTTGAACCATAAGACAAATTTCTTTGTATTACAGACAAAAGTCGTATGTTTGTATTGCTATGATCCAGGACCGTACTGCCATCGTTCTTTCAGCCCTCAAAGGAATTCCGGCCACCTCATTCTTCGATATCGCCGATTTAACCGGCTACAAGCGTGAGCAGCTGGCCGAAGTGTTCGATACGTCCCTCAAGACCTTCCAGCGCTACGAGCGTGAACAGAAAAAGCTGAATCCGCAGGATAGTGAGAAAGTGCTCAAAATCATGGCGTTATTCCGAACGGGCGAGTTTGTGTTTGGTTCGGCGGATGCCTTTCGACGCTGGATGGATAAACCGGCGTATGGATTAGGCAATCAGATTCCGTTTGACCTGCTGCATACCTCAGGCGGAATTGACCTGGTAATGGATGAGGTCACCCGGATCGAATACGGTGATCTGGCTTAGCAGTCGCTTACTACGGAATCTTTATTTGCATGCTGGTTTATCGGATTACAAAGGCCGTCTACGCGGATCGACTGGCGGCTTCGGGCGGTGCTGCACGCTGGAATAGCCGGGGGCAGTTTGTGATTTATACAGCCGCAACACGGGCGCTGGCCTGTTTAGAGAACGTAGTGCACCGGAGTGGGGAGGGGTTGCTCGACACGTTCCGGGTAATGCTGATTGACGTTCCTGATGAACTTGGCTTCGAAACCATAGAGCCTGATACGTTACCCGCCGACTGGGTTGATTTCCGTCAATACGACGTCTGCCAGCGGATAGGAGGGGAGTGGCTGCGGACTGGCCGCACGGCCCTGCTTCGGGTGCCGTCTGCCATTATCAGCCACGAATGGAATTTTTTACTCAATCCGGCCCATCCGGATTTCGGACGTATCCGGCTCAAGGGAAATGAACCGTTTACCTTCGATCCACGCATCAAATCATAAACGTTTCGCCGGTCATTAACCATAACTGCAGGGATACATTTTTGTTGAAATAGAATTGTATTTCATTTAGATGATACCGGTCGGTTTCATTCCGGTGTTATGAGCCGGATAAATGAGCCAAAAGCGCCGGTTTACGCCTTGTGCGCGTGTATTTACGGTATTATTTCTAGTTCTCCTGAAAATTTTGTATATTTGTCTATACGGCGATATGCGCGTACTGTGCGTGCCGGAATAGTAATTTTCTGCGAAACTCACTTATCACATGGCGGAAGAAAATCCCGACCTCGAAACTCCTAGTAACATTATTCCCATCAACATTGAGGACGAAATGCGCGGTGCCTACATTGATTATTCAATGTCGGTTATTATCTCCCGCGCCTTGCCCGACGTCCGCGACGGCCTTAAGCCAGTGCATCGGCGGGTATTGTTCGGAATGGCTGAACTAGGGGTTAATTACAATAAACCTCATAAAAAATCGGCCCGTATCGTCGGGGAGGTGCTCGGTAAATATCACCCCCACGGCGACTCGTCGGTTTACGATACAATGGTCCGTATGGCCCAGGACTGGTCGCTGCGGTATCCGCTGGTGGACGGGCAGGGAAACTTCGGATCCATCGATGGCGACTCGCCGGCGGCTATGCGGTATACCGAAGCCCGGCTAAAACGGATTGCCGAAGAACTATTAACCGACATCTACAAAGAAACGGTTGATTTCCAGCCCAACTTTGACGACTCGCTTGAAGAGCCGAGCGTGATGCCTGCCAAGCTTCCTAACCTGTTGCTAAACGGTTCGTCGGGGATTGCGGTCGGTATGGCGACCAACATGGCTCCGCATAATCTGACCGAAGTTGTAGATGGTATCATCGCTTATCTCGACAACAACGACATTACGGTAGAGGAGCTGATGCAGTACGTGAAAGCGCCCGATTTTCCTACGGGGGCTACGATCTACGGCATGGAAGGCGTTAAGTCGGCGTTTAAAACCGGTCGTGGCCGGGTAGTGATGCGGGCCAACGCGACCATCGAAGAGAACCGGGGTAAAACGCAGATCATTGTAACGGACGTACCGTACATGGTCAACAAAGCCGTTATGCTCGAAAAGACGGCCGAACTGATCAACGACAAGAAGATCGAAGGCATTACGGCCTTCCGCGACGAGTCGGACCGGGATGGCCTGCGGGTGGTGTACGATCTGCGCAAAGATGCCATTGCGAACGTAGTGCTCAATAACTTATATAAGCACACGGCGTTGCAGTCGTCGTTCAGCATCAACAACGTAGCGCTCGTAAAAGGGCGTCCGATGCTGCTGAACCTGAAAGATATGATGAAGTATTACGTCGAGCACCGGTTCGAGGTAGTTACCCGTCGTACGCAGTATGAGCTTCGCGAAGCCGAGAAGCGGGCGCACATCTTGGAAGGCCTGCTGATTGCGCTTGACAATATTGATGCGGTGATCGAACTGATCCGTTCGTCGCGTGATCCTGAAGTCGCGCGCACCGGCTTAATGGAGCGGTTCTCGCTGAGCGATGTGCAGGCTAAGGCCATCCTGGAGATGCGTCTGCAAAGGCTGACGGGTCTGGAGCGGGATAAGCTGCAGGCCGAGTACGACGAGCTGATGCAGGAAATTGCTGACTACAAAGAAATTCTGGCCAGTGAAGACCGCAAGCGTCAGGTAATCAAAGACGAGCTGGTCGACATCCGTGCCCGTTATGGTGATGCGCGTCGGACGCAGATCAACGCCCTTGGGGACGGTAACATCAGTGACCTGTCGCTGATTGCCGACGAGGACATGGTTATTACCATTTCGCACGAAGGCTACATCAAACGGACACCAACCACCGAATACCGGTCGCAGAGTCGGGGAGGGGTTGGGGCCAAGGCAGCCGCTACCAAAGAGGAAGATTTTACCGAACACCTCTTTACGGCGACTATGCATAATACGTTGCTGGCGTTCACTCAGAAAGGGCGGCTGTACTGGCTGCCGGTATATGAGTTGCCCGAAGGGTCACGGACGGCGAAAGGTCGGCCCCTGGCCAACTTCATCAACATCGAGTCGGACGATAAAGTCCGGGCGGTTATCAACGTATCGGACCTCAAGAACGAGGACTACATCAACAATAACTACATTGTGATGTGTACGCGCCAGGGCACGATCAAGAAAACCATGCTGGAAGCGTTTTCGCGGCCGCGGCAGAACGGCATTATCGCCATTACGATTGATGAAGACGATCAGCTGATCGGCGTTTGCCTGACCAACGGGGACAATGATATTGTCATCGCGTCGAGTGCTGGTAAAGCGGTTCGGTTCCACGAGAGCCGGGTTCGTCCGATGGGACGTACGGCCGCTGGTGTTCGGGGTATCTCGCTGGATGAGGACGATTCAACCGACCACGTAGTCGGTATGGTGTGTATTGCCTCGGCAGATGCCCAACTGCTGGTGGTATCCGAGAAAGGATACGGCAAACGTTCGGACATCGATGGCTATCGGATCACGAACCGGGGCGCAAAAGGCGTCGGTACGTTGAAAGTGACCGAGAAAGTCGGTCGACTGGTGGCCGTGCTTGACGTTGCGGACAATGACGACCTGATGATCATCAACAAATCGGGGATTGCCATCCGGACCCCGGTTGATGCGATCAACGTCATTGGACGTAATACGCAGGGCGTACGGTTAATCAGCCTGCGCGATGGGGATGAAATATCGTCGGTAACTAAGATTAAGCGGGAAGAAGGCGAAGAGGAGACTTTAGCAGGAGAGGAACCCGTTGCCGAATAGATTAGCTGACAATGAGTAGTTTGAGCCGTTGGTTCTGATTTTACGAATCAGGCTGGCGGCTCAAACAATTTAAGGTCGGTCATGCTTATACGGATTGATTCCGTAATTTCGTTTTTGAAAACAATTAACATAATCCCATTTAACACATGAAACCAGTTTTCTTAGTTCTTGTAGCATGTTGCCTGTCCGCGGGCGCACATGCTCAGAACCAACAGGGGCAAGGCCAGGCAGGAGCTGCTGGAGGAGCAGATGCACTCATCATAGAGGGGTACAAGAAGAATAAAGAAAAGAGCGATAAGGATATTGCGGATGCCAAAGCGTCAGCGAAGGCAAGCACTTGGATGGATCGGGCCAAAACCTACCAGGATATTGCGTCGCAGGCCATCCGGCTTGATTCGGCAGCCGCAACGACGGCGTATGAGGCTTATAACAAGGTCATTGAATTAGACAAAGACAAAAAAGGCGGTCCCGGCAAATTGGCTAAGGAAGCTCAGGAAGCGTTGAAGAGCCCTGGTATGTATGGCGCATTCATGCAGCAGGGGGTTGCTAAGTTCCAAAGCAAAAACTACCAGGATGCCATTAAGTCGATGGCTATAGCGGGCGACATAAATCCTAAGGATACGTTAGCCCCTCTGTATACGGCAATCGCTGCCCAGCAGGTTAAAGACAATCCGACCGCGAAAACCCAGTTAGAAAAATATATTGCTGCAGGTGGTAAAGATGCTTCTATCTACGGATCGTTAGCTATGTTATATAGCTCCGACAATGAGGTTGACAAAGCACTGGCCGCGCTGGACAAAGGCATTGCCCTGGCTCCAGGCAACAAAGATCTGTCCAATGAGAAGATCAACATAATGCTACGTACTAACCGGATGGATGAGGCTATCGCTGGTATGAAGCAGATGGTCGAAAAAGATCCGAACAACGTACAGAATCTGGTAAACCTGTCGATTGTATATAACAACATCGCGCAGAAAGATCTGGAAGAACTTCGTAAACTGGAAGCCGAAACCAAAAAAGGAAGCAGCACAGGTAAGCAGCTTGCCGACGCAAAAGGCTTGCTGGATACGTACAACGGAGAGGTAACCCGCTTGGGCGGTTTGATAAAGAAGCAGCCTAAAAACGCTGACTTGAAGCGCCAGCTCGCCGACGTTCAGAAAAAAGCTGCGGATCAGAAAGCGAACATTGCTAAACTGGAGGCTGATGCCAAAGAGGCTGCGGCCAGCGCATCGGGTAATGCTGACAAAGAAAAGCGTCTGGCTGAGTTGAAGCAGAACTACGCAGCGCAAAAAACTCAGGAGAAAGATTACCTGAACAAAGCGTTAGCCATTGACCCGAACAACTACGACGCCAACTTTAACCTGGGAGTTTATTATTTCAACGAAGCGGTTGATATGAAGAAGTCCGTTGATGCAATGGATATGGCTGAGTACAACAAGCGCGGTAAAGAAGTGGACGGGCAGGTTTGTGGTAAGTTTAAACAATCGCTGCCGTACTTTACCAAAGCGAAGTCGGTGAAAGATGAAGCAGATTTAAATGAAAACCTGACAAATCTGCAAAACATCCTGAAGCAATACGAAGAACGTAAAGTGGTTTGCGTAGAGCCTAAGTCATAATAGTAGGGGTCGGTGGGAAACCATCGGCCCTTTATTTGAAAATTCTACTTAACATAATATAAATTATACAACAAAATGTATATCCCTGAAAACCTAGTCAGCAGCCATACGGTAATTACTATTTAATATAGTAGTTAGGTATAACGTGAGAAAGACAGCTCAACCTCTGCATTGGTAGAAGCGTCGGTGATTACAAAAATTGATTGTAGCCAATCTTTGTAGCTGCAAAAAATTGAATAGTGTCAGCAAAGTTCATTTTTTACGATTGCAGACGTTAACTTATCCAACTGTAATTCAGATTTTTAAACACCAATAAGTTTGGCCTGACTAACCAAATACAACATGCGCAGTATGCGGTTACTGGCTACGAAGAAAAATAAGAATTTATACGTGATTTGCTTATTATAACTATTCGGAGCGAGTTGTGAAGCGCGACGCCTGAATATATCTACGCTATCGCTGATGCAAAATTCAATTCATTATAAATGAGTCATATTAAAGGTTGTGATGTTAAATAGTTAAGAACGTTGATTAAACGTATGCAGCGATACGGGTTAATGCAGAAAGTTAGCACGTTTCCTTACGCTATGCACATGTTTTCCACAAGTTATCCACGTGGAACGTTAAAGTCTTGCTTCACAAGGAGTTAGCTCATTCCTCGTAGAAAATGGCTATATGAGCCAGTAAACAAGGTTTTAACCTATTTAAGTAGATGCCAATTAATCTGTAAAATCGGTTAAAGTAAAAATTCAATTTGATTTATTACCCCTTGAAGCTTCGTCAGAGGCATGTGCCTCTGGCAACTAAATAGCTAGTAAAGTTCATTTGCTTCAGTTCGTTATCTATAAATAGACTAATTATGAAATAGTTGACTAAAAACTATAATTGATTGTTAAACTGGGATAACGTAGTATATAATTAACTAGCCGGAGAATATTCACGGAACGATCCATCTGTATAGAAGATAAGAATCCGTTCTATTTTCTTATCAGCCATATTAGCTACAGGAGTTGGTTGAGGAGCGGGCTGAATTTCTTGATGGGGCGGTGCGACAGGCGGAATTTCGTTACGTTGCGAACGGATGATCGTCGGTGCTGGAGGTATATAGGATGTTGGCGACGTATTAAAGCGGTCCGAAGCAGGGCGGCCAGCAAACCTATTGGTGTGGGAAGGTTGATTAACAAGTTGTGGCTCCTCTTCCATTATCCATTCGTAGCCTAATTCTGGGAAACGACGAATTATCTTCTGTATGATATCAAAGCTTGGCCGATTGCGGCCGGATAATATGTGTGATATACTTGACCGCTGTACCCCTATTTCATCAGCGAAATAAGACGGCGTTAAGTTTTTGTCAATCAGAATCTGTTTAATCTTGTCATTTATAGTCATATCTGTATAACTGCGTTAAACCTGTATAGATTACAAATATAAATGATATAAATAAACAATAGAAAATAGCCAGTATAATTATGTAACACAAGGGCGTGTGTAACATTTACATTGTTACACACGCCCTTGTAAATTGACTAAGTATATAATTGACTAATGTATATATGTGTTAGTTAGTTACGGTATTAAACAGAAACGTTATTTTCACGCAAGGCATCATTCAACGATGTTTTCAGATCGGTAGAGGATTTACGCTGACCGATAATTAGGGCACATGGAACGTGGAACTCTCCGGCCGGAAACTGTTTAGTATAGCTGCCGGGAATGACTACTGAGTTAGCAGGAACAAACCCTTTATATTCTACTGGTTTAGTAGCAGTAACGTCAATAATCTTAGAGGAGCCAGTAATCGTAACCCCTGCTCCTAGCACGGCACGTTTACCAATCCGTGCGCCCTCGACAACAATGCACCGTGAACCAATAAATGCACCGTCCTCAATAATGACTGGCGCTGCCTGAGGTGGCTCAAGGACTCCACCAATTCCAACTCCTCCGCTCAGGTGAACGTCCTTACCAATTTGTGCACAACTGCCAACAGTTGCCCAGGTATCAACCATAGTACGTTCGTCAACGTATGCACCAATGTTTACGTAAGATGGCATTAGAATTACACCCGGTGCCTGGAAGGATCCATACCGAGCAACAGCTGGGGGAACGGTTCTCACATTAGCTTCCGCAAAATTTGTCTTCAGAGGAATTTTGTCGTTAAAGGTAAATATGCCGACTTCCTCCGTTTGCATTCGCTGGCTTACGAAATAAAGAAGAATGGCTTTTTTTACCCACTCATTAACGGTCCATTCTCCTGACTCCTCGGTGGGTGGATTTGCTACCCGAAGCTCTCCCCTATCTAATTGGTCTATTATAGTACGAACAATCTGGATTGATCTGGCATCAGCCAATAGTTCACGATTAGCCCAGATGGCTTCTACTTCGTTAATCATTTAAGTAAAGTAATTGTTTATAAATAATGATATAACTACTTGATAAGACCTATTTTATACATTATGACAAAATATTATTTTGAGCTTACAATAACCTTTTATATACTATTAATACTTGTTCCAAAGGTAATAAATAGACGTGTATAGTTGAAATATAAGACTGATTTTCTATAAATGTTTTGCTAGAGCTCAATGGCGCTAACTTCAATGCTAGTCATTAAATGGTTTGATAAGAAAGAGCAGTGAGATGGTTATTCCAGTTCAACAATAGTGTTGGTACAAGAATGATGCCTAAAGATTATGGTTTCTATACAAATATTGTAGACAATAAAAAAACAAGGAGTTTGTGGTAGACTATGCAAGGCACTGTGTCGCTCATTCTACAATTATGTAGACAGGATTAGTTACATGTAGTCAGGCTTAAGAGAACACACGGAAAGTTAAGCGAATGATACGTATTGACTTATTAAAAGCATTACTGAAGCTGTATAGGATCTTAAGCGATAGGACAAAAATGAAACGTGTTTCCTCTTGTTGAAAGCCTTTCGTACAAGAAGCAAGACTTTGTCAGTGAACTCTTGTTAATGTTGGAATAACAGGTATTACAAATCAATAAATCAGTATATATCGGCTGTGACTATACAGGAACGTAAAATAGTCTCCCCTATTCTCGTTGTCGACCAGCTGTAACCATTTTGGTCATTAGCATGAATTAAAACTGAAATGATAGTGGACTGTGGATTAATACAATGAGGAGTTAGCCAATATGAACTGATAGAATACTAATTTAATCGGTATTTAGTAATTTAGATTTATATCAGTAATAATTTAGCAAGAACAATAAAACCATGTACTTTCTTTAGTAAAATAATAGTATTTAGCTAATATATTTAGCATATTATGCCTATTGTGCCAATAATATTTAGCTTCCACTAACATTAATACTAATTTATTACTAAATTTTACCATATTTTTAGCGATTGCTAAATTTCCCTCTTTGGAATTGCTAAATTTCCCCTACTACTATTCGTGTTTAATAGACCTTATTAAATCCGTATATTTGGCCCGAAAACAAACCAATTACTTGTTCATGGAAAAAATTCGCGTAGCCATCAATGGCTTCGGTCGCATTGGACGGTTGTCGTTCAGAAGACTACTTGAGAAAGAAAACATTGAGATAGTCGCTATAAACGACCTAACGGACAATGCAACGTTAGCACACCTGCTTAAATATGATTCGGTACACGGCAAATTCCCGGGTGAAGTTCAGTCTGACAATGACAGCCTGACCGTAAACGGTACCCGTATTAAAGCTTATGCCGAGCGTGATCCTAAAAATCTGCCCTGGAAAGATCTAAATATCGACGTGGTTCTGGAATCAACCGGCCGCTTTGTCGATGAGGCTGGCGCAGGCATGCACCTACAGGCAGGTGCTAAAAAGGTAGTCATTTCCGCGCCTGCTAAAGGCAATATTCCAACGGTGGTTCTGGGTGTAAACGACGATACACTCACTGGTCAGGAGACCATTGTCTCGAATGCTTCATGTACCACGAACTGTTTGGCTCCAATGGCTAAGGTGCTCGATGACGTATTCGGCATTGAGAAAGGGTATATGACCACAATTCACGCTTACACCGCTGATCAGAACTTGCAGGATGCCCCCCATTCAGATCTACGTCGGGCTCGGGCAGCCGCCTTATCGATTGTTCCTACCTCTACCGGTGCTGCTAAAGCAGTTGGTCTGGTTCTACCCCAGCTAAAAGGCAAATTGGACGGAAACGCAATGCGGGTTCCTACTCCGGATGGATCGCTAACCGATCTGACTGTAATTCTAAAGCGGGAGGCATCTGTTGAAGAAATTAACAATGCGATAAAACAAGCCTCAGAAACCACATTAGCTGGCATTCTGGAGTACAGCACAGATGAGATTGTATCGATTGACATCATTGGCAATCCTCACTCCTGCATTTTCGATTCTAAACTGACAACTGTAAATGGCACACTCGCAAAAGTTGTCGGCTGGTACGATAATGAATACGGATACTCAAGCCGCGTTGCCGATCTGATGACAAAGTTATTTTAAGTCTGTAACAACATTTAAACTCGTTAACATAATATCATTAACAAGTTTAAATAAACATAAGTAAATTAATAAAGTTAAACGGGTGCGATAAGTTAAATCGCACCCGTTTTGCATTGTAAATAGTTAATTGTAAATCCTCTGTCGAAGAACATTTGCTCGTATTTTGTCTTTATACCGATGTGAATTTGGTTTAATGGCGACTTGTATAAATCGGTTGTCCATTGTAAATCTGTGAATCCTTCTTCCTTTACTTTTTCCAGACTATAGGCAAACAACTCCGGATTGTCGGTCTTTAAATGCAGGGTGCCCGACTTTACCAGCAACGATTTATAAAGCATCAGAAAGCGAGGGTACGTAAGCCGATGCTTTTCCTGCTTAGGACGTGGCTGCGGATCCGGAAACGTTATCCAGATTTCGCTGATTTCCCCTTCGGCAAAGAATTCAGAGATGTAGTTAATATCCGTCCGGAGAAAGGCTGCGTTAGTTAACCCCAGCACCTGAGCCGCTTTTGCCCCTCTCGCAATACGATCTCCCTTTATATCGACACCAATAAAATTTACGTCTGGATACGCTTGTGCTAGGCCTACTGTATACTCGCCCTTACCACATGCGAGTTCAACAACAATCGGATTGTCGTTGTTAAAGTACTCAGTACCCCAATTGCCTCGAATGGTTTTGTACTGCGGTTTACCAACTTCAATTACATTTCGGCTCTCTGCATTTTGCAGAAAGAATTGTTGTTTTCTACGAGTCACGATTATAAATCAATTAATTCAGCAACGATATAGTTACTCCCGGTAATAACAATTACATCGTTCGTAACCGATTGACTAATAGCAGCTTGCAGTGCTTCATTTACATTTGTATACACACTGCCGAGTATGTTAAATTCAGCAGCTTCCGCCTGTAATTGAACTGCCGACAATGAGCGTGGTGTGTGCGCTTGACAAAAGTAAAATGTAGCCTGCGGAGGTAGTACGTCAAATAAACCTACACGATCCTTATCCGCTACAAACCCCAGTACAATTCGCAGTTGATTAATGGGCAGCGTCTCAACAGTTTCAAATAAGGCCTGTAAACCGGGGCGATTATGAGCGGTGTCGGCGATCACGAGCGGCTGCTCCTGGATCGTTTGGAAACGCCCCTTTAAGCCGGTTAAGGACGTTACGTTAGCCAGTGCCGCTTTCTGAGCAGCGACCGAAACCGGGAAAACAGACTGTAAAACGTCGACGGTTTCCATTACGCCCGCTATGTTACGTAGCTGATAAGCACCCGGTAGATCCAAGGAAAAATCGATTGCAGATTCTTCCTTGCCAAGTATCGTTATCTGCCGACGTCGGGCTACTATTCCCTTGTCCTGGATCCGGTAATGTTGATCCGCAAAACGAATAGGTGCATTTACTTCTCCGGCCACATTAAGAAAAACAGGCTGAGTTTCGGGCTGCATTTCGCTAATAATAACGGGTACCTGCGCCTTGATTATACCCGCTTTTTCGGCAGCAATCTGGGGTAAGGTATCGCCTAGAATATCGGTGTGATCGAATCCGATATTTGTAATCAGCGAGGCAACCGGCGTAATGATATTCGTCGAATCGAGCCGCCCACCCAGCCCGACTTCAATAATGGCCAGGTCGACCGCCTGTTTCGCAAAATAATCGAACGCCATGGCTACCGCCACTTCAAAAAACGAAGGCTCAATCCGTTCGATCAGCGCCTGGTTGTCGACAACGAATTGCGCCACTTTTGCCTCGGCAATCGGCTGTCCATTCAGACGGATACGTTCGGTAAAGGATTTGAGGTGCGGTGACGTATACAAACCGACCCGATAACCGGCAGACTGATAAATAGCCGCCAGCATGTGCGAACTGCTTCCTTTGCCATTCGTCCCCGCTACGTGGATGCTGCGGAATTTCTGGTGGGGATTCCCAAGCGCTTCACACAACGCAAGGATGTTGGTCAAACCCGGCTTAAGAGCTTTCGGACCTATTCGATGAAAAACGGGGAGCCGACTGTAGAGATAGTCGATCGCTTCCGAATACTGCATTAATCTCGGGCCTTAATAATAAACGTAATGGTTCCGGTCGACGTGGGGGGCGTTGCTCCTCCTTTGGGCCGCAGTCGGAGCCGCTGCACAGCTTTTCGGTATACTTCGGCCACCGAAGGACTCACCGTTGATTGCTGCTGCTGCACCCGAACGATTTCGCCATCACCGTCGACGGTGATGCGAAAAACAATTCTGCCGGTTTCATCGGAGTCGTCATTTACGTTCGGGCGGCTGGCCAGCGACCATCCGGACACGTCGAAGGCTACGCCCGAGGAAGCGCCACCTGGGGTACCGTATAAACTTTTCGCGTCAATCTTTCCGTTGGGATTTCCTTTATCACCTACCCCATCGGCGTCATCGCCGTTGTTATTACCTCCCGTACCCGACGCTTTGCCAACTGTTCCGTTCGATCCACCCCCGCCCGATGATTTCTTAAATAAGGCATCGTTATTTACCGTTTCGACCTTTTTAGCCGGTACCGGTGGCGCAGTACGTTCAACGGGTGCTGTGGGTTTGGGTGCTTCGACCCGTTTGGGTTCCGGTCGCTCGGGAGTTGTAACGGGGCTTTCGGCCTTGCTGGTGATGATTGGTTTTTCGGTCGATGTCTTGGCCGGCTTCGCGTCCTCTACTTTAGGCGTTGGCGTAGCCCGCGTTCGTTCTAAGCGGGGCGTCGTGTTTTCTTTAGGATTCGGGCGGTTTTCCGACGGTTTCACATCCACAGGATTCGGCGAGTCCGACGCTTTGTTATACGTCTGAATTTTACCGCTGCCGCGGGCATCCGTGCCGAAGTTTACCTCCACAAATTGAATGGGGGGCGGATTGGGAATCGTTTGCGACAAGTGCACGAACAACAGCACCAGCACGAGCAGGACGTTTATCGTCAAGGCGCCCGCAAACGATTTTAGCCGGATTTCTTTCTCGTTCTCAAAGGTAATACGGTCCATAAAGAGATGTTTTCGTTGGTATAACGCAGAAGGCGTCCGCTTCGTTTATGCCCGGAAGGAAAGGCCTAAGCTTACCGCTTGAGCAAAGTAACAGAAAAACCTCGACAGCCGGCGGGTCAGACCATCCCGTTCGTGGTTATGTTTGTATCCGCAACCCGTTTTACCGCATCATGCCTGTTCTGCAACCGATCGTCGACATCGCTGAACTTCTCGCCCAAAAAGGAATCTCTCAGGTTATCGTTTCGCCCGGCTCCCGCTCGGCTCCCCTGACCCTGGCCGTCGCCCGGCACCCGCGCCTGCGCGTTCGGGTCGTGGCCGATGAACGGTCGGCGGGTTTTACGGCCCTCGGTATTGCTCAGCAAAGCCAGACACCGGTCGCGCTCATCTGTACGTCGGGCAGTGCCGTATACAATTTGGCACCCGCCGTTGTCGAAGCGTACTTCCAGCAGGTCCCCCTGATCCTGTTAACCGCCGACCGTCCGCACGAGTGGCTGCATCAACAGGATGGGCAGACGATTGATCAGGCTGGTCTGTTCGGCTCACACGTTAAGCGGGCGTATGACCTGCCGGCCGACTACACCCATGTCGACGCGCGCTGGTTCATTGAGCGTTCCCTGAATGAGGCCATCAACCTAAGCCAAGCCTATCCTGCCGGACCAGTACATGTAAACGTACCGCTGCGGGAACCGTTTTATCCAGCGCCCGACGATACGTTCAGCTACAGCCCCGTACGAATTATAGAAACCTTGCCGGCCCAGCCTACGCTTCCGGCCGAAGCCTGGCATAGTTTACTAAACGAGTGGGATGGTCAGGAACGGATTCTGATTGCCGTAGGACAACTGCCCTGCGATCACGCCCTGGCGGCCATCCTGCGAAAAATCAGCGACGAGTTAGGCGTACCGGTAGTCGGCGAGATTATTAGTAACCTCCACCGGAACGACGTATTTATTACCCATACCGATACGTTCCTGGCCGGGATCGACGAGGCCACCGGGAAATCGCTCCAGCCTGATCTGCTCATCACCCTGGGCAACTCGTTTCTGACCCGGAATCTCAAAACGTTCCTCCGGAACTATCCGGCGCGCCGACACTGGCATATCCAGCCAGCCATCGACCGAATCAATGATTCATTCCAGAGTCTGACCACCCTGATTCCGGCCGAACCGCTGGCTTT
The DNA here is from genome assembly GCF_054778895.1 of Spirosoma fluminis. Classification (NCBI taxonomy): domain Bacteria; kingdom Pseudomonadati; phylum Bacteroidota; class Cytophagia; order Cytophagales; family Cytophagaceae; genus Spirosoma; species Spirosoma fluminis. The sequence continues at coordinate 240,882 of NZ_BAAGZD010000013.1, read as the reverse complement.
CCTGGAGAAACTATTTGCGGATGTCGATTACCAGCGGTTTTTACAGGGCGATGACGAGGAAGAGTCCGGCGATTTCGTTCATCGTTGGCAGACATTTGACCATCAAGCCGCCCGGCTCGTTCAGCAAACCCTCACTCAGCCGAATCAGCCCTTAACCGACTGGTCAGCCGTGCAATCGGTCCTTGACGCCTTACCCGAACAGTCCGCCCTGCATCTGGCCAACAGCATGCCAGTGCGCTACGCGAACCTGTGCGGACTTGACCAACGCCAGCAGATCCGGGTGTTTGCGAACCGGGGAGTCAGCGGGATCGACGGTTGTTTAAGCACTGCCCTCGGCGCAGCCCTCGCCACCGATCAGCTCGTTACGCTCCTCATCGGCGACATCGCCTTTTTCTACGACCGGAACGCGCTCTGGTCGGCTCCCATCCCTCCGAACCTCAGGATCGTATTACTAAATAATGACAGCGGGCATATTTTCCGGCTGATCGACGGCCCCGGTCGCCAGCCCGAGCTGGAAACGTATTTTGAAACGCCCCACGGCTACACGGGCCGCAACACGGCGGCTGATGCCCATCTGGCTTATGTCGACTGTTCGACGCAGGAACAGCTCCAGACCCTCCTCCCCGATTTCTTTAAACCGGGCAATGAGGCCAAGTTGCTGGAGATTAAAACAGACAAATACGACAACCACGCCCAGTTCCTGGCCTATAAGTCGGCGATACATATAAAATAGTTTAACAACTATACCGATCGGTATAGTTGTTAAACTGGAGTTAAAATGAGTTATATCCTTTGTCTAAAGCTGTAGAGCTTTAGCGCCCGTTGGTCATCTACCATGTTCTATGCATCCTGCCCTGCAAACTTATCTGGCCGATAAACTTGTCCTCTCCCCTGAACAGGAATCAATCGTTAGCAGCTACTTCAAATCTAAAAGGACGAAGCGGAATGAGATCCTCGTACCTAAGGGTAGCGTGGCTCGCTACGTTTATTTCGTCGTAAAAGGATGTCTACGCGTATTTTTGACCGATGACCAGGGAAATGAATCAACCCGTTTTCTGGTTTTGGAGGGCCGTTTCGGAACGGCTTTTCCCAGCTTTGCTCTTCGTCAGCCTTCGATCGCTTCCGTACAAAGCCCGGAACCATCCGAATTGCTCATGCTCAGTTATGAGGATCGACAGGCGCTTTATCAGCGTATACCAGGCTGGGAAACCCTGGATCGAATTGGCCTCGAACTCGATTATATTGAGTCCATTCAACGTATTGAACACTTTATTTCGTTAGACGCTAAAGGTCGGTATGATACGCTTCAACAGACCAATCCAGAGATTATTCAACGATTGCCTGCTAAAATCATCGCCGATTATCTGGGTATTTCCCAGGAAACGTTGAGCCGATTAAAGGCAAAACGGTAGTTTGTTGATTTTTGTCAATCTTTTTTCCGTGTTGAGCGGCTTGCTTTGTGGCAACAAGTCGATACAACGATGTACCATTTACGAATTATTATCCTTTATTGGCTGCTAGTGCCGCAGCTTAGCGTTGCCCGCTACCCATCACCTACTCAGATCGGTCAGCAAACCTTTACGTTCATGAATCAGAGCCGTCACCGCCCGGTAGTGACGGAAGTATGGTACCCAACCGACGACACGTTGAAAGCGAGTGACAAGCTATTTTCTCCCTTCATTCGTCAACATACGGTGCGCAACGGGCAATTGCCTGACCGCAAAATGCCGCTGATCCTATTGTCACACGGTACCGGGGGTGGCCGATTGACCATAGAGTGGTTAGCGCAGGGACTGGTTCAGAAAGGCTATATTGTAGCCGCTGTCGATCATTGGGGAAATACCTATGATAACAAAGTACCCCTCGAATTTCTCAAGTTCTGGGAGCGCCCGCTGGACATTCAGTTTGCGCTGAGCGCATTGTTGACCAATACCCCGTTCAGTAGGGTGATTGATCCGCAACGCATAGGCGCGGCTGGATTTTCGTATGGAGGTTATACGGTCATCGCTCTGGCCGGGGCTGTGCTCGATCATTCAGCCCTACTCACCTATTATAAAACGAAGGGGCGTCAGGAAATTGATATTCCCGAACTTCCGGGCCTGGCCCAATACCTCGACGACCCAACTCTGCAAGCCGCTATGCAGAACATACCACATCTGCGGGATGATCGAATCCGTGCATGTGTGGCGATCTCACCGGCACTCGGCCAGGGGTTTGTCCGCAAAGAGCAGATGAAGGCTATTCAAAAACCTATGTATATTATCGGTTCTCAAAGTGATCGCATAGCGCCAGTACAAACAAATGCCTACCACTATCACACGCTCATTTCAGGATCCAGCTACTTCGAATTTGGCGGTAAAACTGGTCACTATGTAATGCTGAATGAAGCCATTGAGGACGTCAAAAAGTCTGACCCGACTTACTTTACCGATGATCCTACCGTAGATCGTCATAAAGTCCACGCTGAAGTTATTCGTTTAACCGAACTGTTTTTCCGAAAAAAACTGTCTGAACATTGACCCTGTATTCTATTGACCCCGCAAAATGGGGTAGATATACCTGCATAAACGGGTGTATTGCTCTTTACGGACACTGCGTCTTTCGGGCCTGAGCCGCCTGAGCATCCCCCGCCGATTCACCCCGTTGCCAGGCCTCGCAGGCGGCCGTCTTATTCCCGGTCTGGATTTCGGCCCTACCTATATAATAATAGAGCGCATCGACGGAAGCATCCAACTTTTCGGCCGTCCGAAATTCGGCCAGTGCCTTTGCCGGTTGTTTCTGGTCCAGAAAGTAAAAGCCCAGGGTTCGATGCGCCCAGGCGTTCCGCCCATCGCGACGTAACGACTCCTCAACCAGGGGCAGAGCTTCGGCCGGGCGCCTGAGCATCAACAGCAGATACGCTTTATTGTTCAGGTAGTACGGCTGACCGGGCTGCGCGGCCAAAGCCTGGTCAACGAACGATAGAGCCTCGGCGTATTTTTCCGTACGGGCCAGCAGCAGACTCTGGTTGTTCAGAGCCGCGTCCTGGTTCGGGTTCAGTTGCAACGCTTTTCGGATGTCCTGTTCCGCCTGATCGTATGCTTTCTGGCTGAAATAAAGGGCACCGCGGTTGGTGAGCGCTTCGACGTTGTTGGGGTTAAGCTGCAAGGCCCGATCATACGCAGTCTGGGCCTGCAGCGGGTTGTTGAGCCGAACATACGTATCGCCCAGCCGGGTTTGATAAAACGTGGAATCCCGGTACGTTTTTTCGATTCGCTGAAGATCGGCTAAGCTTCCGGCAGCATCGCCCGTTTCTAACCGGACTTCCGCCCGATTGAAAGAGGCCGTTGCGAAGTCGGGGTCAAGGTCAAGTGCTTTGGTGTAATCCGCCAGCGCCCCCTCCCGATCGTCGTTCCGAAATTTGGCTAACCCCCGATTATTATAAGCGTCGGCAAAATCCGCTTTTTTCTCGATGGCCTCCGAGTAATACCGGATGGCCTCCCGGTACTCCCGTTTCTGCAGTTGAACGTTACCACGCAGAAAAAACTGAGCCGCTTCATCCGCCGTCTTATCCCCACAGCCAATCAGGAAATGAAAGCAACCCAGCCATAGCAGCGGAATGACAACGATTCGCAACCGCATCTGCGTAATCCGTACCTTTGTCGTATACAACCTCAACTCATTTCTCATTCGTTCCAGTTACTAATAAGTCACTTGTCCCATGCGTTTTGTTCAGGATATCCCCCACCCTCAGTTCCGAATCGGTCTCTACGCCTGGAACGGCAAATATATCGTCAAAATCGAAGCCGGTCCGTATGAGCAGACCTATAAGGTTAGTGAACTGGACCTGACCGCCCCAGAGGACGTACCAACTATGCTCGACGAGACGTTTCTGAGCCGGGTAGCTCAGCGTTTTCAGGAGATGGATCTGGACTGGCAGGCCGCTGGCGAACGGAACAACCTGTTCTGATCGCTTGTTATCCGGGGGAACCCCGAGGTTGTATAACGAATCGCTATCGACCATAACCAGAAGTTGGGCTTCCGCCGAACTTTACAAAGGGCGAAACCCTTTATACTTGTACAAAGAAACGATACCCAACGCCGGAATGAACCGGCGTTTCGTTTTAATGAATTAGTTGATTATTTCTATAGACTATATACTTTATGTCTATCCAACTCACAGACCGAGTAAATGAAGCGGCCCGTCGCGACATTCTGGATTTAGAACGCAAGATTAGCTCTTTTCGCTCCGGCGACATTCCCGAGGAAGCCTTTCGCAAGTATCGGCTCACCCGTGGTGTTTACGGTCAGCGGCAACCCGGCGTTCAAATGGTTCGGATTAAACTGCCCCACGGCCGCATCACGGCTGATCAACTCATTCGCATTGCCGACCTGTCCGATACCTACGCAACCGGCAATCTGCACGCCACGACCCGGCAGGATATTCAGCTCCACTTCGTGAAACTGGCCGACTCGCCCCAACTCTGGGCCGCCCTGGAGGACGCCGGCATCACGATCAAAGAAGCCTGTGGCAACACGGTTCGGAACGTAACGGGATCAGCCCGGGCGGGTATCGACCCCGAGGAGCCGTTCGACATTACGCCCTACGCCTACGCCATTTTTGATTACTTCCTGCGCAACCCAATCTGCCAGGATATGGGACGTAAGTTTAAAATATCGTTATCCTCCAGCGAAAAAGACTCGGCCTACGGCTACATGCATGATGTCGGGCTGGTCGCACGCATTCAGGATGGCAAGCGAGGCTTTAAGGTCATGCTGGGCGGTGGTCTGGGTGCTCAGCCATTTCCGGCCCAGACGGCGTTCGAGTTTCTGGAAGAAGATCAGGTTGTTCCGTTTATTGAAGGCGTCATCCGGGTATTCGACCGCTACGGGGAACGGGTGAAACGCCACAAAGCCCGCATGAAGTACCTCCTGAACGACATTGGTTTGGAAGAACTGCTCCGGCGGGTCGACGAAGAGCGGCCAGCCCTGCGCGTTCAGCAGTTTAGGGTATCCACCCCTACTGGCGAAGTCGATCCGGCCGCGCTGACCACCGATTTCGTCGCTCACTTAACGGACCAAACTGCGATTGAAGCTCTGCCAAAGTATCAGGCCTGGCTAAAAACAAACGTGTTTGAGCAGAAGCAGGCGGGTTGGTACGCCGTTCAGCTTCGGGTGTTACTGGGCGATATGCACTCGGATACCGCTCGCGCACTGGCCCAGATCGTGAAGCAGTACGCAGCCGACGACATTCGGGTAACGGTCAACCAGGGGTATCTCCTGCGGTTCATCCGGCCTGAGAATTTACCCGCTGTATTCGAAGCACTCGACAGCCTGGGGCTGGCGGAACCCGGCTTCGACACGACGGCCGACATCACCACCTGCCCCGGTACGGATACCTGTAACCTCGCCATTTCGAGCAGCTACGGCATTACGCGGGCGCTGGAAACCATGATGCGGGACGAATTTCCGGATCTGGTGTTCAACGACGACATCAAGATCAAAATTTCGGGGTGCATGAACGGCTGCGGCCAGCATTCCGTAGCAAACATTGGCTACCACGGTTCGTCGCTGAAGAATGGCGCGTACGTTTTACCGGCCCTACAGGTTCTGCTGGGCGGTGGTTTCAACGGCAAGGGCGAAGGTCTGATTGCCGATAAAGTCATCAAGATCCCGTCGAAACGCGGTCCGGAGTCGCTGCGGTTTCTCTTACGCGATTTCGAGACGAACGCCTTCGACGGGGAATACTATAGCGACTATTACGCACGGCAGGGTAAAAATTATTTTTACCAGTTGCTGAAGCCCCTGGCCGATCTGAAAACCCTGCAGGATAGTGACTACATCGACTGGGACCATACCGAACAATACGTAACCGAGGTAGGGATTGGGGAATGTGCCAGTGTCCTGATCGACCTGGTCGCTACCACCCTGACCGAGGCAAGCGAGAAATTAGGGTGGGCGCAGGAAGCGTTAGCCGAAGGTCGGTGGGCCGACGCGCTCTACCATTCGTACAACGTGTTCATTACGGGCGCGAAAGCCGGACTGATGAGCCGCGACGTACCAACCAATACCCAGCACGGCATTGTGAGCGACTTCGATAAGACGTTCGCTGGTGAGTCGAACTTTCACCAGACTGAAGGCGAGTTCAGGACGCTGGTGTTCAGCATCAACAAGCAGGAACCTTCGGAAGCCTTTGCCCGTGACTTCAACGCACAGGCGGAAGCATTTTTAGGGGCCATTCAGGCGTACCGGAATTTGCAGATCGAACTGGAAGGGGTTCCTCATCTGCACGAGTTAACACAGGCGCAGGATAGCTAATAGCAAAAAGGAACGAGCGATTTATCACCTGACGTTTCCCTCGTTCCTTTTCTTTCTCTCATTAACGAATGAAACTTACGCTCGTAGGGGCCGGTCCCGGAGATCCGGACCTGATAACCGTTAAAGGAATTCGGGCTTTGCAACAGGCCGACGTCGTGATGTACGATGCGCTGGTTGCTCCCGAGCTGCTGGATTATTGCCGTCCCGAGGCTCTGAAAGTATACGTAGGAAAACGCCGGGGTGCCTATTCCTGTATGCAGGAAGACATCAATCCGCTCATTGTGCACTATGCCCAGCAGTACGGTCATGTGGTTCGGCTCAAAGGGGGCGACTCGTTTGTGTTTGGTCGCGGCTACGAAGAACTGGAATACGCCCAGCAGCAGGGCGTTGAAACAAGCGTCATTCCGGGCATATCGAGCAGCTATGCCGTGCCCGCTTCGGCGGGGATTCCGCTCACCTCGCGGGGTGTTTCAGAAAGCTTCTGGGTGGTGACGGGGACGACCAAATCGGGGCAACTGTCGAAGGACCTGCATCTGGCCGCTCAATCATCCGCCACCGTCGTGATCCTGATGGGTATGCACAAACTGCCCGAAATAACGGCCCTGTTTGCCCAGGTCGGGAAAGCTGATACGCCTGCGGCCATCATCCAGAACGGAACCACCGCCGACGAACGCGTTGTGCTTGGGCGGGTATCAGCGATCGTGGAGCAGGCCGAAGCAGCGGGTCTAGGCAATCCTGCCGTCATCGTTATTGGCGACGTAGCCGGACTACCAAACCCTACGTACCGGGAACTGCTGGCGACAGCGGGCACAAGCGACGAAAACGACTAGTCACGTATTGAATACACCTGAATCAATAATGCAGCAGGCGGCCTTATGGCCGCCTGCTTTTTGAGGACCACTGCTGACGCCAGCTACTCCCCAACCTGGGCAACACTTCCAACGGCCTTTTTAACGGCCGGAGCAACCACGGTACCCAGCAGTTCGATAGCGTGCAGTACGTTCGCATGGGGTAACGTACCCACACTGATGTGGAACAGAAAGCGGGTATTCCCGAATAATTCATACTCCCAGAGAATCTTCTCGATAACCTGCTGGGGGCTTCCGACCAGTAATGATCCTTCCGGCGAACGCATGAGATCGTATTGACCTCGGGACATCGCCGACCAGCCCCGCTCCCGGCCAATCTGGCTCATTACGTAGGCATACGGGCCGTAAAACTCATCGGCCGCCCGCTGCGAATTGTCAGCAATATAGCCGTGCGAGTTGATACCCAACTGAAGCCTGGCGGGATCATGGCCCGCTTTAACCCAACTGTCTTTATAAAGGTTAGTGAACGGAACAAACCGCTCGGGCATACCGCCAATAATGGCCAGCGCCATAGGCAGCCCATAACTGGCGGCCCGAACGACCGACTCCGGCGTTCCCCCTACGGCTACCCAGATGGGCAGTTCCGGCTGATACGGCCTTGGATAAACACCCCGGTTATCGATAGAAGGCCGGTGATGGCCCTGCCAGGTTATTTTTTCACTTTTATTTAACTTGGTCAATAAGTCCAGCTTCTCGGCAAACAGGGAATTATAGTCCTCCAGGTCATTGCCAAACAGCGGAAACGACTCAATGAACGAACCCCGGCCCGCCATGATCTCGGCCCGGCCTTTCGACAGCAGATCGACATGGGCAAAATCCTGGAACACCCGAACCGGGTCGTCGGAGCTTAACACGGTTACGGCGCTGGACAGTCGAATCTGTTTCGTTTTGACCGCTGCGGCCGCTAAAACAACCGCCGGCGATGAGACGATAAAATCAGGTCGGTGGTGTTCGCCGATCGAAAAAACATCCAGACCGAGCTGATCGGCCAGTTCAATCTCTTCCATCAGATTCATCATCCGCTGGTGTGGGCTAAGCAGTTTACCCGTAGCCAGATCAGGCGTGTTCTCTACGAAGGTGGTGATGCCAATTTCCATAAATGATGTATCTACATCTTTTTTTACATAACGCATAAATATGAGAAAAACGTTGCGGCAATTTCAACAATCTCTCTTTTTCTGACAAGATGCCTGACGGTGGCCTTCTTGCCTGGCCCTTAGCTGAATACAGCTACGTAACAAATTGAATTTAAATCGAATGTCGTATTTTGTTTGCTCCAGGCCCTCTTGTTCGTGAGCGGATGATTCGACTGGTCTGGCCGATCTGCCGACTCTCCTTTTCCCGGCAACTCCTGTAACCTCTTCCTCAACTCGTATAAAACCTTCCTTTCAGATCGGGCAGGGTCACTTCTTTTCCTTTGCCCTGCCCGGTCGAACTGCCTACTATGTAACAACACTATCAGATCAATCAGCAGGGAAACATTCTGGGGACAAATAACCCAACGGTTAACCCTAATACCGGCCCAACCCACGAATGGCGGCCGTTGAATCCCATAAAACGCTGATGGTTACGTCTGTCGGCTCCTTCATCATCGTTGAAAGCTAAATTAAGGGTGATAAAGACCTTCTTTTGATACGTCAGGTTTGGATTTTCGAGTTTGGTATGGCAAATTGACCTTGGAGTTGAGAAGATACGGAAATTGTACAGCCAGCCAATGGCGACAAGCCAAACGAACCAGATGAAGAGCGCCAACTTGCAGGACATCAGTAACGACGCCCTGCTTCAGCTAGAGAGGTCGATAAAAATATTGGTAGGTGTACTCATCGGCGCGCTGCTTGTGTTGCTGATTATCGGGATTGAGTTCACCCTCAAGCGGGGATTTGACGCGTTCATCATCATTCCGTTCGCTCTGCTACCCATCGTACTTATAAACGCCAACAGTCTGAAGGATATAAAGAAAGAACTCAGTTCCAGAAAAACCGTGCTTTAACAGAACGAGTGAGTTTGACCAACGTACTGCAGAATGCTCGCTTACCAGACTAGTTAGCCTTTCTGGCACCTCAGTGGCTACTTTGCAGTTGACTACCCGTTTAGGTTATCAATATATTGTTTAGTTTAGTACGATAAAGTCACCGGAGGCTTCCTACAATGACAACCTGTACCAATTGCGGAACCAATTTTGAAGGACGGTTTTGCTGCAACTGTGGGCAAAAAAAGTATACGGATAAAGACAAATCACTAAAGCACCTGCTAGAAGAACCACTCCATTTTATAACCCATTTCGAAGGAAAGGTTTTTACTACGCTTAAAGCCATATTTTTTCATCCGGGCCGATTAGCAACGGACTACAGTAGCGGTATCCGTCTGAAATACTATAAGCCTATTTCATTGTACCTGCTCATTGTTGTCGTGTACCTTATTTTCCCGCTGTTTTCCGGCTTGAATATGGAGATGAAGTACTATAAACGACTGGACATCTCCGGGCCGTTTATCACAAAGCAGATCGAAACCAAACTAAAAACCAACGCTGTAACCGAAGAACAGCTTACCGAAAAATTCCATCAGAAATCGCAGAGTACATCCAAACTGCTGCTATTCCTCCTGATTCCACTTTCGGTACCTATTATTTTTCTGCTTTACTTTTACAAGAAAAGATGGGTGTTTGACAATTTTATATTAGCCACTGAAATCAATAGTTTCTACCTGCTCGTCCTGTATCTTCTTTTTCCGGTTTTGTTTATTTTATTTCTCAGGCTTGTTCATTGGCAGTCCAGCGAAAGCGTCGTGAGTAGTATACTGGCTGTTGTATTCTGGCTGTACACGTCCCGTATATTCTATAATGTATTCCGGGAAAAATGGTGGATTTCCGTCAGCAAAGGCTTGCTGTTTGCGTTCCTTCATACGATGATGGTTCATGTTGTATACAAGACTATAGTGTTTGAAGTAACGTTTGCTTTACTCTGATTTCAGGTCGTCATACGTGCTCTACGTCCCTGATTACCTGACGTATCGTTGCCCTTCTATCTCTTTATCATGCGCATTCTGATTGCTTTCGTTGTCTGTTTTTTGGGGTATGGGGTCGCTCCTGCTCAAACTGCCTCTAAACCTAAACTGACCGTTACCCCGCTTACGGATCGGGTGTGGGTGCACGTTACGTATGGCATCTATCAGCAAACGGCAGTTCCCTCGAACGGACTGATCATTAAGACTAAGGAAGATGTCGTGCTGGTCGATACGGGCTGGGATAGCGATGGCAATACCGACAATACCCGGCAATTGCTGCAATGGATTGCCGACAGCCTGCGGCAGCCCGTTCGGCTTTGTCTTGTCACGCATGCCCACGAAGATCGAGTTGGTGGCATCAGCGAACTGCGTAAAGCGGGCATACGGGTTGTCAGTACGCCGTTGACCGCCCGGAAGTCCGTTACATTAGGCTACCAAGCCCCCGACGGTATCCTGTCGGCCGACACTACGTTCACCATTGGTGAAGTTCCTATTCGTTGTTATTTTCCGGGCGAAGGCCATACCAGTGACAACATTGTTGTCTGGCTGCCCAATCAGCAGATTCTACACGGGGGCTGTTTTGTAAAAAGCGTAGCGGCTTTCGGTATGGGAAACGTAGCCGATGCGAACCTCAACGAATGGGGCAATTCCGTTCGGCGCGTCATAAAGGAATTTGGTACGGCCAAAGTCGTGGTGCCGGGTCACGAGAGCTGGGGCGATACCCAGTCGCTCGAACACACGCTCAGGCTGCTGGAAAAGCATGCAGCGGCTAAACGCTTACGATTCATTCCTTTCCAAAAAGGAATATGTTCACGAACGGAATGCCCCCACTATCCTTAGCGATCAACGCCTACACTCATGAAAACAACAGAGCTGCGTATTATTCTGACGGTCGAGAACCTGGATGAAGTCCTGACCTTTTATCGGGATGCCCTGGGACTGAGTACGTCAAAAGAATGGCACGAACCGACCGGAGGGGGCATTATACTGGACGCCGGCCGGGCTTCGCTGGAATTAGTTGATAGCCGACATGCGGCCACAATCGACGCGATTGAAGTGGGCCGACGCATCGCGGGTCCGGTACGCTTAGCCTTTAAAGTTGGCGACGCCATCGCCGGCGCGGGTGAGGAACTGGTTCAGGCGGGTGCCATAAAGCTGGCCGACGTAACACAGGCCCCCTGGAGTCGGGTGCAGCGTCTGCAGGACCCGGCGGGCATGCAATTCACCCTGTTCGAAACCTCAACGTTACGCGACGTACCGCCCCCTGAATCCGGGGAACGTATCGATAGTTCTCCGCTGGATTAGCTTCTGCGCGACGCTCCACGTTTAAAAATCGTCGACGGTATAGGCTGTTGACACAACCCGGTTCCAGTCGGGGTGACGTTTGAGATACACGGATACAAACGGGCAAAGCGGGACGATTTTCAACGCGTTCCGTTCGGCGTATTCCAGTACGCCCTTAACCAGATGCGACCCAACGCCCTGGCCTTCAAGGCTCGGGTCCACTTCGGTATGGGTCAAAGCCAGCGTTTCGTCATCGACGCGCTGGTACTCGACCACGGAGAGTTTATCACCGGTTTTCAACTCAAAGCGGTGTTTGTGCGAATTGTCGGTAACGGGTGCGTCAGCCAGATTCATGCGGTTTTCGGATTGTATACAGACTTTACCCCAAAACAGGCCGACTTGTTCAGCGATCCGGTTTATTTTCGCCCTAAAATTGTCCCCGTCCTATCATGAACCGTCTTGATCGCCTGACTGCCATTCTGATTCACCTGCAAACCAAACGCGTGGTTCGGGCTCAGGAGCTTGCCGATCGGTTTGGCATCAGCCTGCGTACGGTCTACCGCGACGTCCGGTCGCTGGAAACCGCCGGGGTACCAATTGGTGCTGAAGCGGGCGTCGGCTATTTCCTGACCGACTACCACCTGCCTCCGGTCATGTTTACGAACACCGAAGCCAGTGCGTTGCTGCTGGGGGGGAAACTCATCGAAAAATGGGCCGACGAGTCAGTCCGGCGCGAATTTGAGTCGGCTCTGTTCAAAGTAAAGTCGGTGTTGAAACGAACGGACCAGGAATATCTGGACGATCTGGCTCCCAATCTGGATGTATCGGCACCGGCCGGGCAACCGGTGTACGCGAACAGCCTGCTGAAAGATATTCAGCATGCCATCGGGCAGCATCAGGTGCTGCGCCTTCACTACTATTCGGCCTATAGTGAGGCCGAAACCCAGCGCGATGTTGAGCCCATTGGCCTTTACCACTACGGCATGGCGTGGCACCTGATTGCCTTCTGCCACACCCGACAGGATTACCGCGACTTTCGGGTCGATCGCATTCGCGAACTGTTTAACACCGGCCAACGATTTGCGCGTCACGAACGCCTGACGCTACAACAGTATCTCGACCGGATGGGGAACGATATGCCGTCGATCGCAGTAACGGTTGTTTTTGAGAAGAAAGTATGTCCCTATATACAGCAGCAACGGATTCTATACGGGTTTCAGAGCGAAGAGATAACGGGCGATTACGTCCGCATGAACTTTCTGACGCCCTATATTCAGGGACTGGCCCGGTGGCTGCTCATGTACGGCAAAACGGTAACCATTGAGCAGCCCGATATGCTGATCGGGCTGGTCCAGAACCTTACCGAAGAGCTGCGCGACCATTATTTGCTGGAGCCGTCGGTCCTGCCCTAACCCAGAGCCCCGATTCGGGAATTTCTCCTCTTCCCTGCTGACATACGGTTGTCACGGCCTGCGTCGATCTTTCGGTTATAGTTTTCATTAACCGAACAAGGTCATGCACACCCAGGTTTCCGCCCAGTTGATCCACGTAGTACGTATCACCGAAAGCTGGCAGGAGGTTCCGTACGATGAACTAAGTGGAGCCCCAACGCTTGTCCGGGCATCGGTACGTAGTCGGCTCGAAGGCAACCTTGACGGCGAGAGTTGGGCCGAATACCTGATCACGTACCGTAGCGACGGCTCGGGCAGCTTCGTTAGTACCGAACGCGTCATTGGCCAGATCGGTGATCGTTCCGGCAGTTTCGTGGTCCAGGGGGTTGGTACGTATGAGCAGGGAACTGCCACGGGACAGCTAACCATTGTGCCGGGCAGCGGCACCCGAGACTTCACAAACCTGCGTGGTCAGGGCAGGGTTTTGGCCGCGACCAGCCGTTATTCGACCATCATGCTAACGTGTGAATTATCCGCTTAGCCGGGAGTAAGGGGGCTACTGCGACGTTTTAGGCTTTGGCGTTACGTTCGAGAACGAGTTTTATGAGTTACTTCACACGCCAGCCCCTCAGGCCGAACTCAGTTTTCTGTTGCCTGACCATCCAACCCAACAGCCCTTGTTTCAACCAGCCTTTGAAAGAAGTAGACCAGACGTATGATCGCATTCGGGCATTCCGATCGCTCTGGAAATACGTAATGCGCCGTGGGGCGACCGCCACTTCTGCCTCACGGATCCGAACGGCGTCGGTATTGACATAGTCACCTACGCCCCGCCAGAAATTGAGCAGGTCCAAGCGCAGGATCGCCGGCGGCCCGCTTTATTTATAGGCTGGGATGCCGGTGATATCCGCGCCGAGTATCAGCAGATGAATGTCGTGAGTGCCTTCGTAGGTGCTCACCGATTCAAGATTCATCAGGTGACGCATAACGGGATAGTCGCCGGTGATGCCCATACCGGCCAGAATCTGACGAGCTTCGCGGGCGATACGTAACGCCATCTCGACATTGTTCCGCTTGGCCAGCGAAATCTGCGCGTTCGTGGCTTTATCTTCGTTCTTGAGCATCCCCAGTCGCCAGCAAAGCAGTTGCGCCTGCGTAATGTCGGTCAGCATTTCGGCCAGCTTTTTTTGCACCAGCTGAAAACTGGCAATCGGTTTGTTGAACTGGATACGTTCGAGGGCGTAGCGCCGGGCCACTTCGTAACATTCCATGGCCGCGCCCAAAGCCCCCCAGCTGATTCCGTACCGGGCCTGATCGAGGCACTTCAACGCACTTTTCAGTCCCAGGGCGTCGGGCAGCAGGTTTTCTTTGGGCACCCGAACATCCTGAAACACCAGCTCACCCGTGGCGCTGGCCCGCAGCGACCATTTGTTGGTGATTTCAGGCGTGGAAAATCCTTCCATACCGCGTTCAACGATCAAGGCCCGAATTTTGCCCTGGTCGTTTTTGGCCCACACAATGGCGATGTCGGCGACCGGCGCGTTGGTAATCCAAAGCTTGGAACCGTTGAGCAGGTAATAATCGCTTCGTTCGATGAAGTTGGTTTCCATGCTGCCGGGGTCCGAGCCGTGGTTTGGCTCGGTCAGGCCAAAACAGCCGAGGAGTTCACCTTTGGCCAGGCGGGGCAGATACCTTCGCTTCTGCTCGTCCGTGCCGAAGGCCAGAATGGGATACATCACCAGCGAACTCTGCACCGACACGCAGGAACGCAGGCCCGAATCGCCCCGCTCGATTTCCTGCGTCATCAGCCCGTACGAAATCTGGTCGAGACCTCCCCCACCGTATTCCGTCGGGACAGTAGCGCCAAACACGCCAATCTGACCGAATTTAGGAACAAGGTGGCGGGGAAACTCAGCCCGCTGGGCGTAGTCTTCTACAATGGGCGTGATCTCGCGCTTCACAAAATCACGTACGGCCGACCGAACGAGTTTATGCTCGGCGGTGAGCAGATCATCGAGACAGTAAAAGTCCGGTGACTCATACGAGTCCACTTTGTTGCGAGGTGAGGTTATCGTAGCGGCTTGCATACAGAGTAAACATCAGATCGGTCGGCTTGTTGGCCAATTTGGCGATTTTGGCGCATAAAATCCCAGCGCAGCGTTGCAGGCAACTCATTGTCAACGGTTCGTTTCCTATGGTGAAGCAACATAACGAACGCAGGCAGTAAGGAATTACGGGTTAACGTGATCTACCGCATCTCTTGTTTATAGTCGTTCACCTGGTTCAACAGATCCATCGACTTCATCATTGGGCTCCATTCGTTTCCGCCGAAAAGCCACCCGAACCATTTTTTATGGCGGTTTTCGTACCGGATGTTATAGAAAAGCCAGACGGCCACGTACGTAAACCCACCCGTTACCAGAGCCTGAATGAGCAGCAGGAATGGAGTACCGGTTTTGAACATGCGTTCACTCCAGTAAAACGTAGTCCACACCGGCAGCTGAAGCAACAGAAAGCGGGCCACCCAAATCGTCGATGATTTCAGGCGGGCAATCTTTTCCTGGGTAACGAAAACCGGCTGATGACTGTCGACCTGATGAATCAGCACCAGTTGATACAGGTAGATACCAATGGCCAGTTTAGTCAGCAAAACCTGAATACCAGCCGATACCAGAAAAAACGGGCTAGCCGTGGCGGGGAGTACAATTAGCAACCCATCCACCATCGCAACCCAGACAAGACCCACCAATACCGCCAGCATCTTGGTGGGCTTCATTGATGCGATCAGCGACCGAACCTGCATACGGGTTATGGCCTCCGCATTCCGGCGGTTTAGTGTCAGGCTTTCTTCCAGCCGTTTGTCATATGATTTCCAGAGCATGCGTATGTCGTTGTCTTCCATATCTATTGTGATTTTAAAGCGGAGAATTTACGTTTTAGCTGTTCCTTAATCCGTCCTAGTTTCGTGGCTACGTTCGACAGAGAAAGGCCCAGAATCTCGGCGATCTGCTGATAACTTTTTCCCTCCAGATACAGCAGCATCAAGGCCTTGTCCAGCTCTTTAAGCTCGCCCAAGAATTTTTGCAAGAGGCTGATGTCGCTTTCCGTATCGCCGGATTCATCCGTTTGTAACTCAAGCAGATCACCGGGTGGGATTGGCCCGGCAATCGTCTTCCGGCGCGTATCCTTCCTATAAAAGGATATCGCTACGTTCAGCGCAATCCGGTAGATCCAGGTTGAGTACCTGAACTGTTCGTTATAGCGGTCGAACGATTGCCACAACTGCACCATGATTTCCTGAATCAAATCTTTCCGATCTTCCGCGTTTTTGCAGTAGGCCTGGGCAACTTTATAGATGATGCCCTTATTCAGATCTATGACCGAAAGAAACTGGTCCTGTTTAGCCAAGGGAATACGGATCAAGGGTTCGTTCGCTAATTGCCTGTTGCGGCCTTTCCAGTCGGGGGTATGACCGATCAGCAGCGTAGTTACCAATTATTCGTCCGAAGGCCTGTATAATCACAGCTTAACTAAATTTTTTTTGATCAGGCATCGGCAGTTCGCTAATGGGTGATAGGGCCAGCAAAGCCAACCCGTACGTAGTATTACTGATTAACAGCAGCTTACATAAGTAAAAGTCAACTCGGCACGGCTTTTACCAATAGCAACGGATAAGCGAATGATTATAACCGCTACAGTTCGGAATAAACTGGGAGAAAACGACGTAACAGTCGAAACGGATGGCAACGCAAAGAGCGTAATGATCCCGGCTAAAGCCGCCGGGCGCGGGTCGTCGATCAATGGCGGGGAACTGCTGTTTCTGTCGCTGGCGACCTGTTTCTGCAATGACGTGTACCGCGAGGCCGCCCGACGGAACATGCCCATCGAGTCGGTGGACGTAACGGTGACGGGTGAGTTTGGTCAGGAGGGTGAGCCCGCTTCGCGCATCAGCTATGCCGTCAGGATTCAGTCTGACGGCCCGGAAGATGACGTTCAGGCCCTTATTCATTACGTCGATACGGTCGCCGAAATTCACAATACGTTACGTAGCGGTGTACCTGTATCTTTACAGTCCCATCAGCCGTAGCAATACGTCTGCATATCGCTACGTACTTTCTTTACCTAGCTCATTTCCAGATGACACCAACACAACCTACTACCATCGACGAATACATTGCGGGTTTCACTCCCGACATTCAGGTGCTGTTGCAGCAGATTCGGGCGACGATTCGGAGCGCAGCGCCGGACGCAGCCGAAACCATCAGCTACGCCATGCCCACGTTTACCCTGAACGGTAATCTGGTTCACTTCGCGGCTTTCAAACACCATATCGGATTTTATTCCATTCCCACGGGTATAGACGCGTTTAAAGAAGAGCTGGCGCATTATAAAAGCGGAAAGGGCTCCGTTCAGTTTCCGACCAACCAGCCAATGCCGCTGGACTTAATCGCCAGGGCCGTAAAGTACCGGGTTGCGCAGAATTCAGCGCAGGTGAAGGCACAGAAGCAGATCCCCTCCATTAAGTAAGTGCTAGACAGAACCTTACTCTCCAGCCTCATTGTCAGACTGCTAGTTCGGAATGGTCAGCCGAGCGGGTAGTTTGTTCTGTGCCAGGGTTTCCGGGGACTCACTCAAAGCCTTCTTCAACACGTACTGCGCCACCACCGGAAAGTGATCGGAGAACGAAACGCCGGACAAGGTCTGGCAGGTTTTGATGTGCCAGTCGGCGCTGAAAAACTGCTGATCGATCCTGACGCAGTACGGGTGACGGTTCAACGTGAACCCTAACCCCTGCCCTGCTTCTTCGAACGCATTTTTAAAATTCTGGCTCAGCTTTCCGTACGAATACCCAACGGGGGTCTCGTTAAAATCACCGCAGATAATGACTGGATACCGGCTGCCCGCTACGTACGACTCCACTTCCTGAAGCTGTTCCGAACGGTACCGAAACCCTTCTTTCAACCGACGAAACGTATCGATCAGCCCGACGGCAAACTGGCTTATTTCACCCGCCTTTACCGCATCCAGCATCTGGTTGGTCCGCACGCCCATCGACCATAAA
This sequence comes from Spirosoma fluminis, assembly GCF_054778895.1. Lineage (NCBI taxonomy): Bacteria > Pseudomonadati > Bacteroidota > Cytophagia > Cytophagales > Cytophagaceae > Spirosoma > Spirosoma fluminis. Next base: position 222,976 of record NZ_BAAGZD010000013.1, on the reverse strand, counting down.
TGCAGATTGACGATCCGAATCGTATCGGCCCCAAAAGCGATATCCGCGCAGAGAAACCCGTTGATATCCGGGGCATTCGGCCGGTTCCAGATCCGGCCATACTGCCTGACAATGGGGTAGTTCGACAGCAACGCCAGTCCAATTTCGCGGTTTCGGTCGAAGCAGGTCAGCTTTTTAACGTTAGCTCTGTACCGGCTCTCGAGGGACGGATTGGGGGAATATTCCTGGAAGCAGGCAATATCCGCTTTGAATTGGGCCGCGTCGAAAGGTACCTGAGCGCTTAGCGGGAAGGTTTCACTATTGAAACTAAGTACGTTCAGCGTGGGTGCCTGACTGACGTCAGGTTCGCCCGCGTGTCTGCCCACCAGCCGTTTCACCACCACACCGGCAAACAGCACCCATGTTAGCCCGGCCATGGCCACCATGCGCTGCTGCTGATGAAACAGATACACGCAGGCTGCCAGTCCAAAAATCATGGCCAGCGGCAGGGTCATCATCACAAAACCGGTCAGCCAATGCCCATTAACGGGGTAGTAACAAAACGCCATCGTGAAAAACAGATAGCCGAGGGCGGTGTAGGCAACCGGAAACCGCCGGTACTTCTGGATCGTGAGCCGGATGCCGGCCACGAATCCGGTCAGTACAGCCTGACTCACAGGCCATACCGCCCTCTTCAGGTTTTTATAACTTAGCATAAGTAGTGGATGGGCTGAACGGAACGAACCGCTTATTTAACCTCGAAGCTGCCCCCGCCAATCTGGAAGCCTTCGGCATACAGTTCAACCAGATAAGGACCCGGCTTGTACTGGGCATCCCGGCGGAAGAAGATTTCTACCCGCTGGTCATTATTTTCAAAAGGCACCGTCTGGTGCGTACTGTACCCGATTTCGCGTCCGTCAATCAGCAGAACCCCGCCAATGCCGGTATCGCTGATCACCGCCCCGTTGGCGTCGAGGATGCGTACGTAAATCTCTTTGTTGTTTTTCAGCGCCACCGGATTTGAGGGCATGATGAAATTGATCTTCAGCCGGTCGATCCGCGCGGCTTTGTAGGCGCCCCCGCGTCGTTCTTTGCCGTTCGGTGCCAGGGCGGTAACTTCCACATTAACCGCTTTCATGGCCGAAGCCAGCGTCACCTTTGTTTTCAGGTCAGCATTCTGCAGCGAGTAGTCGACCACGGCCTGGGCCAGGGCGGCCCGCTCGTTCTTTAACCCTTCGTTCTCGGTTAGAATTGTTTTCTTCTCTGCTTCCAGCGCCCGGGCGCGGCTCAGCAGCGAACCGTTTTCGGCGCTGAGCTTGCGGATATCCGCTTCGCTCTGCGTCAGGAAATTGGTATAGTCCCTGATTTTGAAGTTGTACTGCTGAATGGAAAAAGTAAGGTCGTATTTGAGTTTCTTTTTGTCGTTCTCCAGCTGGCGCTTGATCCGTTCCAGCTCCGTAATGCTCCCGCCGAGTTTGCGTACTTCAACGATTTTCTCGTCCAGCACGCCCGAAATGGAATCGAGCTTCGCCTGGGTCGTTGCGAATTGCTCAACTTTCGCCGTTAGCAGCTTCTGTACTTCCAGGGTTTCATTGCGTGAGCCAATAAACAGGTACGACAACAAGGCCAGTATACCCACCAGCGCCCCGATTGTCATGCTCAATATGCCCTGCTTACTAGTTGTCACATTGGCTTCTATCATTTCGTTTACAAGTGGTGGTTCAGCAAAACAACGATAATGAACTTAAGGGGGACTTAACCTGACTTTAAATTTAGCTTAAAATGAGCTTTCGCTCGACAAGGTTAACGTAAAGGTGGTTCCTGCGGGGGTGGACTGAACGGCTATGTCGCCCCCGTGCAGCTGAGTCACCTGCGCCACCACCGCAAGCCCAACCCCGTGCCCTTTGCTCGACTGAGCCGTGGCATTACTCCGAAAGAAGGGCTGAAAAATGTGGGGCAGATCCGCTTCGGGAATCTGGCTCCCTTCGTTGAATACAACCACATGGATCGTTCTTTCTTTCGCCCGAAAGTCTACCGTGGCCGTTCGGGCGGGCGAAAATTTACAGGCATTGTCGATCAGGTTCATGAGCACGACCTTCAATGCCGCCCGGTTTCCCCGCGTGATCAAAGCGTCTTCATCGTCGGGAAAATCGGTGAACGTGAGTCGGATCTGATACGTTTCGTTCCATTCCTGCAACTGGGTTTTCGTTTCCCAGAGCAACTCATCCATTCTGACGGGCTCAAAGGGCATATTTTTGGTTTGAATAGACGTATTGGCCAGTTCCAGCAGGGTGTTGGTGAGCTGGGTCAGCGTCCGGGTATCTTCCCGCAACGAGCGCAGGGTTCGCTCGTATACATCCGGGTTACGAGGTTGAATGAGGGCGACGTCAATCTGCGAATTGATCTTGGTCAGCGGGTTCTTCAACTCGTGCGATACGTTGGCGATAAACATTTTCTGGGTGTTCAGCGCCTGTTCAATGCGGTCGAGCAGTTGGTTGAACGTAGCGACCAGTACACCAATTTCGTCGGAACGGTTCGGATGCTGCACCCGCTTCTGCACATTTGCCGGAAAAATCGTGTTTACCTGCTGCACAATCCCCGACATGGGTGCCAGGGCCTGATCCGCAAACAGCCAGCCCGAAACGCCGAGCAGCAGGATAGCCGCCAGAATCATCACGATCAAAATCTTTTTCAGATCACTGAGCGCATCATGCCCCACCTGATCGATCCCGCTGACGATGACCCAGTTACTGCCGCTCCCTCTTGCCAACTGAATCGCAACAATCTGGTAGTCGCTTCGGGTTAGGTACAGGGTTTGCGCTGCCGGATCGAGCTGCGGAATAAACTGCTGGTGGAAAGGCGCGTTGGCGGGATTGGTCGAGAACAGAAACGCCTTACGTTTCTCGTTGTAGACCGAAATATGCTCATTTAACAGGGGCTCTTTATTGCCCGCGTCAATCAATCGCAACACGGTGCTGTCCGTCTGCTTCAGATCGAACAAAAGCGTTGTCGTGGTAACGGCACGATCTTCCAGGCGCTTGAAAAACCGTTTTTCGAGGTACAGCTTACTAAAGAAATAAACCCCGAGCGAAAACAGAACCAAGATTAAGGTGACCAGCAGGGCAAACTGGTAGGTGAGCCGGGTACGGATGTTGATCATTACAACAATTTTACGACATAACCCATGCCGATCTGGGTGTGCAGCAATTTGGGCTCGAAATCCTTGTCGATTTTTTTACGCAAAAAATTAATGTACACTTCAATGATATTGGTGCCGGTATCGAACGTCAGATCCCAGAGCTTTTCGGCCAGTTCAACTTTGGAAATGACCCGACCCTGATGGCGCAGAAAATATTCGAGCAGCTGAAACTCCTTAGCCGTCAGCGAGATCTCCTTGCCCGCCCGCACGACCTTTTTCGTGTACGGGTCAAGTTCCAGATCGGCTATTTTGAGCAGATTGGCAGTAAGCGTCACGCTGCTGTTCCGGCGCGTCAGCGCCCGCACCCGCGCCATCAGTTCGCCGAACTCGAAGGGCTTGGCCAGGTAATCGTCGGCCCCGGCGTCGAGCCCTACAATCTTGTCGTCGGTGGTACCCAGGGCCGTCAACAGCAGAATCGGGGTCGATACCCCGGCTTCGCGGAGCTTCCGGCAAAGTTCCAGGCCGTGGATGCCGGGCAGAATGATATCGGATATTATCAACCCGTACGAGGATCGGGTAGCCAGTTGAAACCCCATCGTTCCGTCATACGCTACGTCGACCTCCCACTGGTGTTCTTCCAGCCCCTGTCTAATGCTCTGAACGGTTTTAACCTCGTCTTCAATAATCAGGATTTTCATCATATCGCCTGTTCTTCAACCCGAATGTCTTAAAAAACGCTTGCTTATGGCCACTGGTACGTATTCTCCTCAGCCGGGCGCAAAACTAACAAACGTCGGCTACGCCTGGTATTAAACCAGTTTTCCATTTGTTCAGCACGAACGGCGCTCGTCCAGCAGCCGGGAGCAGAAACCGGCATTTTTTTTGCAGCGGTCATCCTGACCCATTCGATTCATTTTCAACCATGCGCGCAAGGCTTTTTCTTTTCTTTTTACTGCTTTATCTGCCTACCGTATACGGCCAGACCGTAAAACCGCTGGCGAAAACGCAGCATACGGTGTTTTCGCTCAAAGCGGTTGACGATCAGACCTCGGCCGAGGTCTCCGCCGAGTTCAGCGTTGAAGCGAAGCTGGCGGCCAAAAAGTTTGCCGGTAAGAGTCTGCTGAACAAGCCGTTTACGTTCGTCCTTAACCGCACCGATACGCTGACGGTCGTGACGAAACGGGGCGGCTACTACGAGAGTGAAGAGCTCATGGTCGTTTCCTGCGATACCTGCGCGGATTATGAATACACCGTGCGGCTGGAAAAGGAAAATCCCAAAGCCGACAGCGTGTTCCGGAACCTACAGGTAAACCAGTCCTTTCGGCTCGACAATGTGTATTTCGACCAAAGCAGCTACGTCTTACGTAATGAGTCGTACCCGCAGCTGAACAAGCTGATCAAAACCTTGGCAACGACTCCGAAACTGCTTATCGAAATTGCGGGGCATACCGACAACGTTGGCGACCGGCGGCTCAATCAGCTGCTGTCCGAGAACCGGGCGAAGGTGATCACTACGTACCTGATCCGCAACGGTATTTCAGAAAATCGCTTGCGCTACAACGGCTACGGCGATAAGCGACCGGCGGCTCCGAACGATTCCGAGGAAAACAAACGAAAAAACCGGCGGGTCGAATTTGTGGTGCTGGCCATCTAAAAAATTCGTCAGCGACGGGTTATTTATTGCGGTTTATCGTTGTTACGTAAGAAGATAACCTTACGCCCGTCCGATGACTACGAGTGAACGCCTGAAACCCTATTTTGTCCGGCCCGATTCCATTGTCCGCCAGATTTGGGGAGATGCCGACGTAATTCTGCTGATTTTTGCCGGTTCAGCGGCTGAATTCGCCTTAAATCGAGCGGTGGACTGGCTGTTCTTTACGGGCAAGCTGCCCGCCGACCCGATCGCACGCTTGTTTTCGACGGTACGGTACGCCCAGGAAATCGTGTTTGCCTCCGAAGCCAGCGCCCGGCAGGCCATTGCCCGCATGAGCGCCATTCACGGCGGGGTTGAACAGAAGCGCGGCTACCAGATTCCCGACTGGGCCTACCGGGATGTGCTGTACATGTTGATTGATTACTCGCAACGTGCCTACGAAACCCTGCATCGCCCGCTGACCCCGGTCGAGCGTCAGGAAGTTTTCGATACGTTCCGGGCGGTGGGTGCGGGCATGGGTATACCTGATTTACCCACTACGTTCGACGACTGGCAGACGGACCGACAGGCGCACCTCAAGCGTGACCTGGTCAGGAGTGCCTACACCGACAAACTGTTTCAGCGGTACCGGGAGCAACTTGGCGGCTGGCGCTACGATTTACTGCGGCAGTCGCAGGCTGTTCTGGTCCCTACGGAAGTTAGTCGTCTGCTTGACTTACCCCGGAAGCCTGTCCTATCCTACTCCATTGGCTTGTATAAACTGCTGAACGCGCTGAAGCTGCGCTCGGCCATCCAGCGAATCCTGCTGCCCACGGAGTACCTGAATCAGATTCGGGCGCTCGACAGGCGGTAAGCCATTACCATTGCATTTTATCGTAGAGACACCCAGCCGATAGCGTATCGGGCGACAGGAGATTGCCTGCTGACTGACATACTATGGGTTGTTTATTGCCGACATGCACTACGCATATTCTTCACCAACATGACTGTTACGAATCCAATTACTACGTCGGTTTTCGACCTGTTCAAGGTCGGGCCGGGCCCGTCGAGTTCGCATACCATTGGCCCCATGAAAGCCGCCTACGACTTTCGGCAGCGGCTCGCCAGCCTGCCACCCGATCAGGTTCAGCAGGCAGACGCCATTCATATTCATTTATACGGGTCGCTCAGTGCAACCGGCAAAGGGCACGGTACCGACCGGGCCGTGGTGGCGGGTCTGCTCGGCTGGCAACCCGAAACGACCGATCCCGAGGCATTGCTGGCGCTGCTGAAAGACCCGGCCGTTACGTATCCGGTACCCGTTGGCGATCATACCGTATCGGTTGGCCCTCAGCACATTCATTTTCAGCGGAAACGCTACGATTCGCCCTACGCCAACACGATGGTACTGCACTTGAGCGCCGGTGATGACGTAGTAACTTCCGAAGAATACTACTCGATTGGCGGTGGCTTCATCATCCGGAAAGGCGAACCCGAAACGCCCTCCGCATCGGTTCAGTTGCCATATCCATACAGCACCATGACCGAGCTGAAGGCGCAGTTGTCCACGCATCAATTAACGCTCGATCAGGTGATGCTGGCCAATGAGATGGCCCTGACCGGCAAAAGCCGACCCGAAGTCCACCAACGGATCGATCAGATCCTGGATTTCATGCACAAGGCCGTTCGGCGGGGTCTCCGGCAAAAGGGGTTGCTTCCCGGCTCCATCCGGCTGAGTCGCAAAGCGCCGGTGTTGTACCAGCAGGCGAAGAGCCTGGCGAACAGTTCCGACAGCTTTCTGATTTTTTTGAACGCCTATTGCCTGGCGGCTTCGGAAGAAAATGCCGCCGGAGGCATCGTGGTCACCGCGCCTACGTCGGGGGCATCGGGCGTGATTCCCGGCCTGACCTATCTGGCCCGACATCACTTTCATTACGATCGCGCCACGTTACGTTCGGGAATGCTGGCAGCGGCCGCCGTGGGCTTTCTGGTGAAGCACAATGCCAGCATTTCGGGGGCGGAAATGGGCTGTATGGGCGAGATTGGCACGGCCTCGGCCATGGGCGCGGCTTTTTTAACCCGTTGCAGCCAGCCCGGCGCAGCTATCGGCACCCTTGAAGCGGCCGCCGAAATCGCCATTGAGCACCACCTGGGTATGACCTGCGACCCCATTGGCGGCTTCGTCCAGATTCCGTGCATCGAACGCAATGCGATGGGGGCCGTGAAAGCGTACAATGCGTTTCTGCTGGCTACGTCCGGAGCGGCTTCGTTCCAGAAAATATCGCTCGACGCGGTGATTAAGGTGATGAAAGCCACCGGCCGGGATATGTCGACCAAATACAAAGAAACATCGGAGGCCGGTCTGGCCCTGAGTGCGACAGAGTGCTGATTGCGAACGAATCTCAAACAATTGGCGGATAAAGATGTGTTAAGCACTAATGAGGTTGCCGAAATTCACCGGAGCCGCAGGAGCGCTTACCATCATGAGTAACATATACACCCCCAGGCAACAGCGCATTCTGCTGATTACAAGCCTGATAGTCATAGCAGGATTTATCATTGCCGGACTGCGCGGTTACGCTTCGGCCTTTCTGGGAGCCGGGATTCTGTACGTCGTGTTCCGGCCCTGGTTCACGGCCCTGGCCATCAAACGAAAGTGGAACCGGTCATTTGTAACAACGCTGCTGATCATTTTTTCGGTCATCGTCATTATTCTGCCGTTTCTAACGCTCAGCTTACTGCTCATCGGCCGGATTCAGTATTACAGCCAGAACGCCGATGATATTCTCAACCTGATTCACAAAGCCGAAGACCTGACCGGCTTTAAGGTGACGAGTCCGCAGAACGTCCGCCAGATCGTTCAGCAGGGAGCGGGCTACGCCAGTCGGCTGCTGCCTTCGCTGGCGGGTGGCGCGCTTGATTTCATCGTGATCATTGGTCTGATGCTTTTCACGCTTTACTTCATGTTTGTGCAGCAGGATGCCTTTCAGCGGGGTCTTCAGAAATACCTGCCGTTTAAACGGGATACGCAGAAAGAACTGGGCGAATCGCTGAAAAACAATGTGAACGCCAATGTGCTGGGGCAGGCGCTGGTGAGTCTGGTGCAGGGGGTGCTTACAGGCGTTACGCTCTGGATTTTCGGCGTACCGGATGCGCCTTTCTGGGGCGTTGTGGGCTTTTTTCTGGCATTTATTCCGATCCTCGGCACCCCACTTGTCTGGGCCCCAGCGGGGTTAATCAAACTCTCCCAGGGCGATACGGGGCAGGGCATCGGGATACTGCTGGTGGGCGTCATTGTGATTATCAACATCGACAACCTGCTGCGGATCATGCTGGCCAAGCGGATGGGTGATATTCACCCGCTGATCACGCTGGCCGGTATTGTGCTGGGCGTACCTATTTTCGGCATTCTGGGGCTGGTCATCGGCCCGCTTCTCCTCTCCTATTTCATCGTGCTGATTCAGGTATTCGAGCGCGAGAACAAAGTCCAGCGCGAAGAGGTGGCTGAGGATGAAGCCCGCGTGGAGGAAACGGCGGCTCAGAAGACGTAGTACGTATCGCCCGGCCTCAGCGACGAGATTATGTGACACAACGGTCATCCGACTGATGAGTCCCCCCATTTCATGCTTCCTTTTACCCAATCCAGGGATTGATTGACGCAGTGCGTGATCAGTACCATTGAGGTTGTTTTGGCGACATGCGTATTTAGCAGCTAGACAACCTCATAGAGCATGAAACGCGTTTTTATTTTTATTGGCTTGCTGGCTCTAACGGCCTGTCAACAGACCCAGATTAATTCTTCCTGCTACGTTTGTGACGTTTATTCGACAAACCCATCCCGGGCGGGCCGAACCACAACCGAGTTTTGTAATAAAGCCGAAATGGATCGATACGTCAAAGACATGCAAGCCAATCCGGAAACTACGCTGGTTAGCTGTCGTAACAAATAAGTCATGCCCTAGACCTTTAAAGCCAGTGGGCTCCGAGGTAAACCCCGGAGCCCACTGGCTTTACATCAATTACGTATTGTTTTACTGGCGCGTTACTTTGCTGGCACCTGACGTTTCGGAATCGAGCGATCCAACCTGGCCTAAGTTGGCGTGACTGGCTCCGCTGGCATCAACCGACGCCCGATCGACCCGCATATCCGTTGCTTCAAGCTTGCTGGCTCCGCTCAGGTTAACGTCGAGTTTCTGGGCATGGCCACGTAACAGGGCATTCGACGCGCCCGACAAATCGAGCGACAGATCGTTTACCTCCCCATCGAGAACGACCCGGCACGCTCCGCTCAGCTCCACATCGAGCTTGTTGAAGTTACCATACCCGGCCAGACTGGCTTTCGACGCGCCCGACAGCTTCAGTTCATCGATAGAGGGTACAGTAATGGTCAGCCCCACGCGGTTGCGATTACCCCAGTCGAACAAGCCTTTCCGGTCGACCGATACGTCCAGTGTATTCCCTTTCACCTTCACCTCGATGTCTTCAAGGTCTTCTTCGCGGCCGTCGGCCACCACCTTATACGTAGTACCTTTCCGGAAACGCACCACGAAGGCACCCCCGACGTCGACTTTCGAAAACTCACCGACGGTAAACTGGCGGGAATGATCACCGATGTCATCGAAATCGTCGCCCAGTTCGCTGGCTACCGCATTCTGCACATCGTCGGTCAGGTCCGTTACGTCATTGTCTTCGCTATCGAGATCGCGATCTTTCTCGCGGGGGTAATTGATGCAAACCAGCCCGTCGGCTTTGGTGAACTTCCAGATACTGGCCTCCATCCGGTTTAGCTCCCGTTCGCCGAATACGTTGCGGACATAAAGCGCAAAGTCTTTGGTCATCCGGAACGGCTTTTCGTAGGGGACCATCAGATCCATATCCAGATCCTGCGCCCGGAAGCGGGCGGTCGGAAGCAGCTCAACCCGATTGTTGAAGCGAATGGTCGAGTCTTTCGTGGCGTAGGTATACTTCAGCTGGCGGGCGTTAGCCTGCGCTTCGGCACGGCTGCTACCCTGCGCCCGGAAGTGCTGAACCAGATTAAAGGTCGAACCCTCATAGCCTTTTAGCTCAAGAGAAGGCCGGATGTCCCAGTCGTCGTATTCATCTTCAACGTCGTTTATGGCAAAGGTAGGAACAGCCGCCGGTACGTTCAGGACCTTTGTTTCTTCAACCGTACCCCGGCGCTGGAAACTGTTGATCAACGGAGCGGTCGTTCCTAGAAAAATGACCAGGCTTACAAGCCAAACCCCAGCCAACGTTAAGGCCGTACGGCTGCTTAATACGTTTCGTGTGGTGATGAGCATGACACCCAGAATCGCCAGACCAAAAGCCGGGAGGATACCAACGGCACCCGCCGACAGAATCATGGGCAGAGAGATGTCGTCACGGATCATGCTGATGGGTAAGTTCCCGAAATGAGCCCCGGATTCAAAGCCAAGAAAAGCGACCAAAACCGCTAAACAGGCAATCATGAACGCAAAGCCCATGACCAGTAACATAATCCCCGCCAATACACGGACCAGAGAAACAACTCCGGTTAAAAAGGGCCCCAGGGCGCTGCCCAGCCCGCCGATGATGGTGGCAATGGCCCGAAAGGGAAACAGCAGGATGCGCGTCAGCGTGCTTTCGTTGTTGGAGGATTCGTTGATGTTCAGGTTCTGCTTGATGCTTGATTCAATGTTCGACAACGTAATGGGCCGACCCTGCATCTCCATCTTTTCGGTGAGCGTATTGGCCTGGGGCGCAATCATCCACAACACGATATACAGCAGGAAGCCCACGCCGAAGAACACGATGCCCAGCACGAACAGCAGGCGGATGATGCCCGTATCGACGCCGAAATACGCGGCAATACCCGAGGCTACGCCCCCAAGCACTTTATCTTCGGGATTCCGGAAAAATTTCTTAACCGTTTTGTCCTCTTCAATGTAATTGACGCCCGGCAGAGCAATCCACATGGCAATGTAAAGCAGGAATGTAATGCCGGAGACGCCCGCGCCAAATTCCTGACCCACAGGAGGCATGGCGAAAAACAGGAACACAAAGATCAGCCGCACCCACACTACGTCCATGTTGAAGTAGTGCGCCAGCCCGGCCGCTACCCCGCCCAGCGTTTTCCGCTGCAGGTCGCGAACGAGCCGACGCGGATAAGCCGCAGCCGTCTGCGCCGACGGATTGGCCGCCGGACCTGGATTGGTCGGGTTGGTAAAGTTTTTACCGCCTGTTGCCTGCCCTTCGCCGAAGGCGGAGTTACGGCCCCCACCAGCGACAAGCACTTCTTCTTCCTCAACGGCTTCAAAGTCATCGACAGTCCCCATAGCGGCTAGCAATTCGTTCACGTCTTCCAGGGAAATTGCCTGTTTTTCAGCCACTTTCAATTTATTAAGCAGCTTTTCGGCAATGCGGTTTTCGATGTCGGTAATGATCTCCTGACTGTCTTCGTAGGTCGAAAAGTACTGCTGAACCGACGTCAGGTAATTTCGGAGCTTGTCGTAGCCATCCTCTTCGATGTGGAAGATGACTCCACTAATATTGATGCTTATGGTCTTTTTCATGGCGATCGGAAAAGAGAATAGGTTAAGCGTTGGCTGAGGGGTTCGTGAAATCAGTGGTAGGCGCAGCGGTTGTGCCATTGGTCGGCTTTTTGTGCTGATTCACCCGAGTGACGATGGAATTTACGGATTCGGACAGTTCCTGCCAAGTTTCGTTGAGGGCATCCAGCGAGTTGCGGCCAAGCTCCGTTAGAATATAGTATTTACGCGGGGGACCGGACGTCGATTCGACCCACTTGTAATCAAGCAGACCAGCATTTTTGAGTCGGGTAAGCAGAGGATAAAGCGTACCTTCCACAACCATAATCCGGGCGGAGGTCAGCTCGTCCAGCATATCGGAGGCATAGACCTCACCCCGCGATATGATATGCAGGATGCAGAATTCCAGAATGCCCTTCCGCATCTGCACCTGAGCGTTTTCGATATTCATTGGTGTACGGAGTTTCGTTAATTTCTTCATCCAAAGGTACAATAAGGTACTATGCGATGCAAGGTACTTGGTCGAAATATAGATAAATGATGTACCAGCGGGTAAAAAGTGAGGATGAATGGTAGTCGTTGCGGAACCGGGAGAGACGATTTTACCGCATTAGAATCGTTTTTGGAGAGCGCCTGCCGTAGTTACGTCGCGTTGACCTATTTTTGTTCCGTATTTTAAGAACGTCTGCGTCAACGTTTATGCTGGAATTAACGGCATTGTCAGCCTTTATTGGCTATTTAATTTATCTGCGTTATTACGCCGATCAGCGCACGAATGCCGAAAAAGAAGCCGATCGCTTACGGGAAGGAATTACGCTGTACGAAACGGGTAAGTACGTCAACGCGCTCACCTATTTCTCGAACGCCATCGGGGCGCAGCCTAAGTCGGCCGTAGCTTATCTGTACCGGGCCCGCTGCTACCGCGCGCTGGGCGACGAACCGGCTGCGCTGGCCGATCTGGAACGAGGAAAGAGTTACGACGATTCGGTATCCGAGCTGCATGTAGAGACCGGAAAAATTCATTTTGATCAGCACAATTTTCCGGTTGCGTTTCAGGACTTTGACAAAGCTATTTTCTTCGCCCATGGCGATACGGCCGAGCCTTACCAATGGCGCGGTCTGACGCGGGAGCAGCTCGGTCGACCCGCCGAAGCGCAGCAGGACTTTGCGAAAGCCGAACAGATCAGGGAGTTGAAAGCCCAGCAACGTTTAGTAAAGCCCGAAGCGCCGAAGCAGTTCGTCGACCGCCGATTAGCCCTTAACGCTGGGCTCACGCTAGTCACCAGCGCCATTTTGCTGCTGCTCATTAAAAAGAGTGAGGTCATCCACTGGCCTTATTTGTGGGCGGCCAGTTCCGCCATGGGAATCGGGTTTGCGGAGCCGCGAAAAGGCTGGTCGCTGGCCATACTCCAGGCATCATCAATACTGGTCGGCTATTACGTACTGGTCGGGCCGAGCCTGCTGAGCACCCACCGCGAGGTCGAAACCTTTAGTTTGTTCGGCTCCATCGGGCTAACCTTTGCGGGGAGCCTGATCGGCAGCGTTTTAAAACGAGCGCAACGCTAACCGGGCGTACCAAGCCTGGCCCGATGCGAAGTTTGTAACCTCGTGTTTACAAATTATGCGGACGGATAGAAGCAATTGCGTATTTTTAGCGCTTATTGCCCTACCGTATGCTTCGTGCTTATCTGGTTCTATTCTTGTTGACTGTCTGCGTCCGCAGTCTGCTGGCGCAGCCTTTATCGGCTGGCCACGAATGGATTAACTCTAACCAGACGTATTTCAAACTCCCCGTTGCCGAAACAGGCCTCTACCGCATCCGGGCAGTTGAACTGGAACGAGCCGGTTTTCCGGTCAGCACCGTTGATCCAACAACGGTGCAGGTATTCCACCGGGGGATTGAGCAGGCTATTTTCGTGGCAGGCGAAGCGGATAAGCGTTTTGATACCGACGATTTTCTGGAGTTTTACGGCCGGGGTAACGATGGCGCTCAGGACTCGCTGCTGTATCATCCGGTTGGAGCGCAGCCACATCCTTATTATAGTCTGTTTAGTGATACTACGGTCTTTTTCCTGACCTGGCGACTCGATGGTACACCCGGTAAACGCATGGCGGCCTATAGCGACACCAGCTACGCCAGCTTACCCCCTGAGCCCTATTACTGGGCAGAAGACATGCGGTTGTTTACCGACAACTACCCCGGCTATCCCGCCGGCATTCCACCCCGAATCGAATTCAGTTACTACGAAGCCGGAGAAGGCTACACCGGCCCCGTTCAGCAGAAAGACAAACCTTACGTCCATACGTTTGCTCTACGCCAGGCGTATACGAACGGTGCAGCGCCTGAACTCACCATCTTACTGGCGGGACGCGACAACACAAACCACCGGGTTGAATGCTGGGTTGGACCAAGTCCCGACCGCCAGCGACTGACCGATTCAACGTTTTTTTCGACGTACGACAACGCCCGTCTTCAGCTACGCATTCGCTGGAGCGATGTCGGCCCCGACGGTCGGCTAACGGTATCCCTGGTTTCGCGGGGCGACAACGCTCCAGTTGACCGCTACTCCGTATCGTTTATGCGGCTACGCTATCCTAAGCACGTCAGCCTTGAGGACAACAGACCGCAAACGTTCCAACTGGCTCCTACTGCAGGCGGGCGATCGCGACTGGACCTACCCTCCGCTCCCACCGAAACCTGCTTCTGGGATATTACGGACCCTATAAATCCCATTCGGCTTGGCGCTACCGTATCGCCAGCGGGATTGACGCAGGTACTTGTTCACGGGACAACTGTTCCCCGCACGATTTTTAGCGCCAGTCAACGCAAATCCGCCATCAGCATTCGCCCGGTTACTTTTCCGGATTGGCGGGGCCGTAAACCCACGTACCTGATTATCACACATGAAGCCTTACTTGGGGCTAATGCCGTTCGCGATTATGCCGCCTACCGGGCATCCCCCGCGGGTGGAGCCCACGATACGCTGACGGTAACCATGCAGCAGTTAATCGATCAGTACAGCTTCGGCGAGCGCCACCCGTTGGCCATCCGACGCTTTGCGGATCAGATGCTGCGGCAGGGCTCCCCTCAGTATCTGCTGCTCATCGGTCGCAGTCGCAGTACGCCCGGCATTCGACGTAATCCCGAGCAGGCTGCGCTCGATATGGTCATGACGGCAGGGTTTCCCGGTTCCGACATGGCGTTTACGGCGGGGCTGGCTGATCAGCCCGTGAACGTACCGGCTATTCCGACGGGCCGCATTAACGCCAGCAGTCCGCAGGAGGTGATCAGTTACCTTAACAAAGTAATAGAATACGAAGCGCAGCCCGGCACGCTCTGGCGCAAGAACATGCTGCACCTGAGCGGGGGTGCAACGGCTGACCAGGCTGTATTGTTCCGAAGTTTGGTAGACGGCTACAAACATCGGGCCCTTGCTCCTTCGCTGGGCGCGCAGGTAACAACCCTGTCGAAACAGACGGATAACTCGGTCGAGCCGATCAATGTTGTCCAGCCGGTTAACGAAGGCGTGGGGCTGATGACGTTCTTCGGTCATTCCGGGCTTGACGTAACGGACCTGGACATTGGTTTTTGCACAAACGATGCCCTTGGCTACCAGAATAAGGGCAAGTATCCGGTGCTGCTGATCAACGGTTGCGCGATCGGCAACTTCTTTTTTGGTCGGCCTACGCTGACAACCGATTGGGTGTTAGCCCCGAATCGGGGAGCCATTGCTGCTCTGGCGCACAGCCACCTGGGTTACGTCGAATACCTGAACCAGTACAGCACAACGTTTTACGAGCTTCTGGCCGACAGCACCCAGCTAAGCCGGCCGATCGGCCAGCTTCAGCAGGAAACGATACGGCGCGTCCTGGCGCAGACGCCCGATGGCTGGAGTCTGGCGAACTGCCAGCAGATGGTGTTGCAGGGCGATCCGGCCATCCGGCTGTTTCCGTTCGAAACCCCGGACTATGCCATTCCACCGAACTCGGTTGTTGTGAGCGGATCAGACGGGCAGCCGTTACGTGCCCAGAGCGATTCGGTGCAGATTCGGTTTGTGGTCCAGAATAGCGGACAATACCGGGAACGTCCATTCCCCATCCGAATCCGTCGGTTTGTCAATACCCAGGAAGTCGGCATGTTCAACCTGACGCTTCCCAATGCAGTGGCTTACCGCGACACGCTGACCGTGACCCTACCCAACCAGCACGATGCCGACGGACTCAACCGGTTTGAACTGACCCTCAATCCAAACGGGCTCATTCCGGAACGGCAACAGAATAATAACCACGCCCTGGTCGACGTATTGGTAGCCGGTCAGAAACCTATTTTACTCTATCCCGCACCGGGCAGCGTAATTAACACGACTTCTCTTCGGCTGAGTGCGGAGTTTCTTCGACAGGGCCGGTATCCATTCGACCTCGAACTCGACACCACTGCCCGCTTTTCCAGCCCGTTCCGGATTCAGCAGCGCATTCGTGCAGCCAACCTGATCAGCTATCCAGCCAATTTACTACCTGATCCCAACATCACGTACTACTGGCGGGTTCGCTTAGCGGATTCTACGGGCTTGGCCTCCCCCGCTGACGAGTCGAAAGCCTGGTCAGCCAGTACGTTTACCTACGTACCTTTACAGGCTACAGTTGGTTTACCCGAAGGTCATCTTCAGATGAGCGGTACGTTACCTGGTGCTGTTCAGCAGGGCGATACCGTTGCCATTCCTGTCCGTTTTACGAATCTCAGCGCTTACCCGTTTGCCGATTCGGTTACGGTTCGGCAAACGATCTTTGCAGCGGCTTTACCGGAACCCCAAACCAGGGAGTGGCGGCTTCCCGCACCCGCCCCCTACGCTACATTAGCGTTCGTTATCCACATTGCTACCCAGGCGCTTCCCGGCCTCAATCGAATCGTGCTGACGGTGAATCCTGGCCTACAGCCGGAATATTTGTTTCACAACAACACGGGCAACTTTTCCCTGGCCGTACAACCCGATCAGGTGGGGCCGCTGCTCGAAGTGGCGGTTGATGGAGACCGTATCAACGATGGAGCCACCGTATCCGCTCAACCGCTGCTGGACATACTGCTTACTGACGACAACCGCTCGATTAGCCGACAGGACACGGCTGGGCTGAACCTGTTTCTGCAACGGCCCGGTTTGAATCAGCCATTCGAGCGGCTGAGCTGGCATCCGGCCAAGATTCAGCCTTCTGGATCAGACAAAGCCTTTCGAATCCGGTATCCCTTACCTCTCCTGGCCGAAGGCTTGTATCAGGTGCTGGTCACGGCGCGCGACGCTGTCGGTAATTCGGCCATCCCGTTTCAGGTGCGCTTTCGGGTTATCCTGGAACCAGGTCTGACCAATCTGAACGCGTATCCCAATCCTTTCTCTGACCAGACATTCGTTACGTTTCAGCTTACCGGCGCTCAGCCTCCGGCTACATTGGCACTGACCATTATGAACCTGGCCGGTAAAGTAGTGAGGCAATTCCACAAACCGGGTCGTATCGGGCTGAACGTGTGGAGCTGGGACGGCTGCGCTGACTCCGGAGCGCCACTGCCGTCGGGTGTGTATCTGTATCGGCTAAGCGTTGGCAAGGAAGACCCGACCTGGCCGGGAGATGTTGCCGAACGTAACCAACGGAGTGGTCGACTCCTCCTGATGCGGTGATGATTGCGGTACCCTCAACTCGCCCGCCGACAACCAGCCACTACCTACCCGCACTGACGGGATTACGGGCGGCAGCGGCTTTCCTGGTTTTTCTGCACCATTACAACCCGGCTCCAGCCCTTACGTTCGCGCATCGGCTGATTGGTCAGGGCTACGTTGGCGTGTCTGTATTTTTTGTGCTCAGCGGCTTCCTGATGCAGTATCAGTACGCGGGTCCGGCTGCTGACGGGGCCAGCTGGTCATGGCGAACGTACGCGCAAAACCGTTTCGCCCGCATTTATCCCTTATATGCAGTGCTGCTGGTGCTTACACTCAGTATCAACGCCTTGCGCGGGCAATCCATAAGCGGGTTCGCGTTCTTATTGAATCTAACACTGTTAAAAGGCTTCTTTGCCGACTATCTGTTCAGTGGCCTTGCCCAAAGCTGGAGCTTAACCGTTGAGGCATGTTTTTATGCCGCAGCCCCTGTTTTATGGATGGCGCTACGCCGTTGGTCAGCCTGGCTACCGGTTGCGGTTCTCACCGCTGCCGGACTGCTATTCTGGGCTACGCTTGGGCAGCTACAATACCATGGCCTGTTCGGGAGTCTCTCATTCGTATCGTTTTATCTGTTTTTCGGCCGCTCCTTCGAGTTTATAGCAGGCATGTGGCTGGCCCAACGCTGGCAGAGCCATACACTCCAAGGAATTCGAAACGCTACGGGAATGGGGTTAGGTCTCATAAGCGGCTGTGTGCTCTGGCAGGCGAACATCGGCATCCTGACGATTAATCCGACAGGGCTTTTCTGGAGTGAGCTAATCGTTTATAACTACCTCCTGCCGGTGGGCATCTCGTTGTTCCTGCTTGGCCTCTTACAGGAGAAATCGTCAATCCGTTACGTACTTACGACGCTCTTCATGCAGACGATGGGCCACTGCTCGTACGCCTTTTACCTCATCCATCTGGGCATGATTCCCAAACTGCTGCAAAAGCTGGGCCTTACCAGCAACTGGCTGCTCCTTGGTTGCCTGATCCTGATTGCCCATTTCCTTTACGTAACGATTGAAAAGCCGCTTCACCAACGACTTCGTCGGCGAACCGACTAGCCTTGTTCTCCATCACCGGATCTCTCGTTTTAAAATGCGGTTTTATTACAGATTCAGAACCCAATTGCTCACCTGCGCCAGCGACCCCGAGAACGAGTCGCCTGGGGTCTGGGCGGCCCCCCAGTCGTCGGAGGTTTCCAGCCGTACCGTACAGGCGATGCGGCCAGGGTATTTACGCAGATTCATTCGAACGGTTGTCTCATCGAGCCAGTTTACATCGGAAGCCGACCAGGGGGCACCGTCAAGCGCAAACAGGCAGGCCCCGTCGCCAACCCGCATCAGATAAGGCTGGTCGATCCAGTGGCTCATGCGCACTTCGTACCTACTCAAAACTACCTTATAAGTTCGATCGGGTGATACTATTTCGTCAAGCATCGGAATGAATCGGGGGATAACCGCTCAACGCGGCAGGAGCCTGCCGTCGGGCGTAAATTGATAGTGGATCGTCCTTCGCTTATACTGTCCGGCATCGTCATACGTCCCCGTTTCAACCAGTAGCCGCTGTTCGGCGGGCAGCCATTTGCTTTCGGTTTCGGTCATGCCTTCGGCATTGGTGTAATAAGCGATGCGTTTGTCAAGTTGCCGCCCACTGGCGCGGTCGATAGTCACCAGCCAGCCGATACTTTCTTCGGCGTAGAGCCGTCCGACGAGCAGAGCGTATGCGGTTTCCGTAGTTGCCAACGTATCGGCTTTATACGTAAAGACTGCGGAACCGGCAACTCCGGCAGCATCTTCCTGGGTTATGGGCAGTTGAGCCGCTTTGATCGGGTGGCCCGCCCGGAGCCGGTCTTCGGTAATCGCCAGCGTATCGATCCGGCGGGACATGTGCGGAGCCGTTTCGGATCGGTGGTTCGCAAACTGGCACGTGGCCATGAGCAGACCCACCGTTAAAAGAATTGACAAAGAGAGCAGGTTCATTGTGTTGTTTACTGTACGCAGGGTTGGGGTGTTGCCACTCGCTCCGAACCGGGTGGGTTCAATCGGGCACCGTCGGTCGTGACGCGGCAAAGGTGTTTGCCCAACCTCGATTCTGCCAAAGATTTTACCACGAATCGCCGACAGTTCCTGATAAGTGGCCTTTGGTGGCCGCTGAACCGTTACTTCTCAGGTTTCTCCCCGTCTGTATAGGCTCATCCTGTTTTCGGTGCCAATATCAGGCCGATTTACCGCCGTTCGTTTCCCGCAACCGACGATTCAGCGACGAATACCAACGATTCGATTTATAAATTTTGGCAGGTGGCTAACCGAAGGCATTTTTTTGTATCCATCAAACCCAACGCATCACACTCGCTCTACCCAATGGACCCTTTCGCAACCAAACTAGGCTTGATTTTCAGCGTCATTAGCATCGGTATGCTGCTGGGCGGCTACATCAGTTACCGGAACACCCGGCGGTGGCTGGCCAATACCGCGGAAGTTACCGGCAAAGTCGTTAGCTTCACCAGCAAGCGCTCCATCGATACGTTCAACCGGGATCGTAATCGTTCGCAGACGATGTACTACCCCACCGTTCGCTACCAGACTACTGACGGCCAAACTGTTACGTTTACTTCTTCGGTTGGCTCCTCCTCACCCGCCTATCAAAAAGGGCAGGATGTACCAGTCCGTTATAATCTGGACAATCGGCAGGATGCTGAAATCAGTGCGTTTGTAGCGCTCTGGCTCGTTCCGCTGGTGCTCACCTCTATCGGTGCCCTGGCTCTGGTTGCTTTTTTTGGCTTAACGTTCGTAGATAGTGCCGCTTACACCTATGCCGATGGGTCGTGGCAGAAGCTGCCCACCCATTACTAGCTGCCATACGCTGCATAACTCGATACGACTTTTGCGTCGTTCATCAGATTTCGTCGCGCACCTGGTTAGCTGTTAACTTCCTCTTTACCATGACTCTTATCCATAGCTTATGGGCCATTAATGGCCTGGCTTTTTTGATCGCTTTCTATTTTTTTCTAAACGGGTTACGTGGCGCAACCAGAAGCGCCTATTTCAGCACCTGGTTTATGATCCTGAAGGGGCTCGCCCTGGGTTCGGCTGGCAGTTACCTGTGTTTTGCTTACCAGTACCAGGCGTTAGCCCTTTCCCTGGCTTCCATTCCGGCAACGGCTGTGCTAATCGTGACCACTTGTTTTTTATTGCTGATGTCGGTGATGTTACAGGATAAAGACAAAATCAGCTGGCGCTAATTACACGGTGTTACCTTGGCTATATGATTGATGCTTTGCCTGTTCAGGCTTTAGCTTGCTGTTGCTAGCTATTCTGAGTGGAGTCGAAATGGTCCGTCGTAGTGGGATTATGCGGCAGCAAGGTACGCAACTACATTATTTAGTTAGAGCAAGGGCACTTTTACGATAAACTCAGTGTCGGTTTCGCTAATTTCAATATTGTGCTGACTGAGGTACTGGTACAGGGACCGAAGGCTGGCAAGTCCCTGCTTATTTGACGATTCGACGAAGCTTTTCCGCTGCAACGTATTGGCGACGCACAACTGGTTAGCATCCGTAAAAATGCGGATAATAAGCGGACTCTCGTCGGCGATGATGTTATGCTTAATGGCATTTTCGAGCAGATTCTGAATCGTTACGGGCACAATACGGTAATCTAAGTCGGCCTCGGCCACATCAATGATAAACTGAATCCCCTCGTTGAAGCGGGCGGTTTGCAGATCGATGTAGTGCTGCACAAAATTCAGCTCTTCCGTCAGGCTGACCAGTTCCTTATCCTTGTTCTGGAGGATATACCGGTAGATAACCGATAACTTCCGCAGAAACTGCGAAGCCTGCCGGGGATTGGTGATGATGAGGCTATTTAGCGATGTCAGGCTGTTGAACAGGAAGTGCGGATTCAAATGGTTAATCAGGTTCTGGTACTGAATTTCCGTTTTGTCGCGCTCCAGCCGCGAAGCCTGCACCTGTAAATTATGCAGTTTCGCCGTCTGATCGGCCCGGTACCGAATAAAGCCCAGGAACAACCCCAGCCCAATCATAATGACCAGTGTCCAGAATCCATCCGTTCGGTAAAAAGGCGTATCGATGTGAATGGCCACGGTACTCACCGGCGTTTCAAGGCCGTTAGCCGCCACCGCCTTGACCGAAAATGTGTAGTCGCCACCCGGAAGCCGACCGTATGCAGCGACTGTCTGCGCGCCCACGTCGATCCACGCGTCGTCGTATCCTTCGAGTTTATAGATGTACCGGTACGGGTGCTGGTTCAAAGGCGACAGCACCGAGTACTGAATCGTAAACGCGTTGTCGGTGCTTTTTAACTGCACCGACGGCGATGGGCCCTGCAACAGTTGTGTCGTATCGGGCAGCGTAAGGCTGTTAATCAGCACGCGCTCGCGATTTCCCTTCGGAATCAGCTTTTCGGGTTTAAATTCGATCACGTAGCCTTTCAGAGCCGCCAGAATATGGCCGTTACGTAGCGGGGCGAGGATATTAATGTATTCCAGGTTCGCTTCGCTGAATGGAAGTGAGAAGTTAAAGAACCGGTTTTTAGCGGGTGTGAACACCGAAAATTTATTGTAAGCACCGACCCAGATATTCCCGAATCGATCGGGTAGAGCGGCCCAGCAATGGTCATAGCCCAGCCCTTCGCTCTCCGTCCAGTTGCGATACTGTCTCCGAATGGGGTTATACCGTATTAATCCGTAGCCGTTGGCCGCCAGCCAGAAATAACCGTCCCGATCCTGCGTGAACGACGCGATTTCCCGTTCATAATCCCCACGTTCGGGCTGACCTTCCAATAGAAACGCTTTATGCTGCGCCGAAAGGCGGGCAAACCCTTCCGGGTACAGATCAAGCCATACGGTATTGTTGTGATCAACAAGAGAATATCGTACCGTAAATCGGGGGTCGTCGGACGAGGAGCGGATGGAATACGTTGTCCATTGACTCGTATCGAGGTCGTAGCAAAGCACCTGTTTCCCTTTTCCCGATACCCACAGCCGGTTCTGCTGCCGTAGATAGCTGCGCCAGTTCGGGTTCGTGCCGGTCGGCATCGGAATATTGGTGAATGTTTTGGTCTGCTTGTTGAAGCGAAACAGGGCGTACTGGGTACCCACGTACAAATCGTCTTCGTATTCGACCAGACCTACTACCGGCAGGCCATACGGATACTTGGCGGTTGCGTCCGGCAGCTTGTAAACGGCCAGCTGATTCCTTCGGGAGACGTAATGCATGAGTCCGCGAATCGACGTACCGAGCCACCACGACCGATCCGAATCTTCCAGAATCTGCACAATACCCCGTTCGTCGTTCAGCGGAGGAAACATGGCTCCCAGGTCATACACGTCATAAAACGCCTGCTCGGGGTTAGTGCAGGATATGCCGTTGACGGTGCCGAGCCAGACGGAGCCGTCGGGTTGCTGCCAGCCCGTCCAGAAGAAATCGGCGGCAATCGACGTAGCCTGCGCACCATCGTGCATGAGCTGCGTCATCCGGCCCGTGCTGGTCTCGACGTGAAATAGGATGTAGTTCCACGAGCTGGTCCACAAATTATGCTGCCGGTCCACAAAGATGGTCGCGATATCGAACACATCGCGTTTCGACTGGGTCACCGGCCGGTACTGACTAACGATCTGCCGCCTGCGGAGGTCATACGTGATAATCTGCTGGTCGGTATTGTCGGCAAAAATCAACCGCTCACCGTCCAGAGCCAGGGCGGAGGTGTAGTGTTCCTGAAAAATGGGCAACTGCTGCGGGTTGTTCCGGTGGTTTTGAAACGTCAGCTGATCTACATCGATGTACTGCAATCCGCTCCGATCGGCCATCCACAGCCCGTTCCTGGTGGGGTCCTGAACCAGCCCGTTTTTGGATATTCGGCTGGTGACGGTCAGGGGCATGTTTTGCCGGGTCTGCGATACGCAGGTGATCGTTCCGGTCTTGGTCTGGTACCGGTACAAGCCCATCATGTAGCTGGTAAACCACACATCGCCGTTCCGGTCGGTGAGCACATTGTTGCAGAACCCCAGCGGGCGCTTATCGACCTGGACGATGTTCCGAAACTGCCCCGTTGCTTTTACGTAACAGCAGATTCCGTTTTCAACGGCCATCCAGATATTGCCCTCACCATCTTCGCATAAATCGTGCACCGTGTTATGCAGCAGCGAATTGGGATTGTTTCGTTGGTGCTTAAAGGTAATAAAGTGCCCGCCATCGTAGCGGTTCAGTCCGTCGAACGTACCGATCCATAGAAACCCATCGCGATCCTGAAGAAAACAGTTGATCAGGTTAAAGGACAGCCCATCTTTCTCCTGAATATGCCGGAATTCAAACTGAGCGGGCCGCTGCTGAGCTATTCCCCGGCCGAACCCGCTCAGAAACGCCAGTAAAATCAGCACCCGTCCGAGTGATCGACCACTCATTTTTCCAGCCATTTCTTGAACGAAGGAGCTTTATCCCGGCTGATTTCGACGATAAACTGGTGGTTTGGTACTTTTAAGCTCAGGTGAAGTTTCAGATTGGCTAATCCTTTGAGGCTCTGCACGGCCTGTAAACTCACCAGACAATGCCGGGTAGCCCGGTAGAATTGGGTGGGGTCGAGCCGCGCTTCAATTTCGTCCAGCGAATCGTAGTCGATAATGTACCGCTCGCCGGTCAACGTAACCATAAAAATAAGCTGATCGCGAACGATATACGCAATGTCGGCTGCCTTAACCGGTACCAGGCTGTTGCGTAACGTACCCAGAAAATACTCTTTGTACGTCGGTTTGACCGCCGATGGCGAGTGACTGATCACCTCCATCAGCTTGCGCACGTCAATGGCGACCTTCCCCTGGGTTTGGGTCAGCGTTCGGGCTTTTTCAATAGCGCGTTTGAGTTCATCCCAGTCGACGGGTTTGAGCAGATAATCGATGCCGTTGGTTTTAAAGGCCCGAATCGCGTACTCGTTATAAGCCGTAGTAAAAATGATGGGGCAGGACAGCCGGTATTTCTCGAAAATATCGAAGCTAACGCCGTCTGACAGTTGAATGTCAGCGAAAATCACATCCGGCTCGGCGTTGTCGGCAAACCAGCGCAGGGCGGTTTTTACGCTGCCCACGGTGCCGATAATCTTTACGCTGGAATCAACTTCAGCGATGCTGGCGATCAGTTCCTGAGCCACCAGTTTTTCGTCTTCAATAATGAGTGCATTCATGGTACGATGCGTCAACGGGGTAAAGCTTCCGATTTTAAGGGGTTCAGGCAAAAAAGTAATTGTCAACGGCTCGAAGCAGGCCGCCAACGACGCAGAACCGGCTATGAATCGCAGCGTATCCGAATTGAAGCTACGCAGCCGGTACGTATCACCCCACGATTGACAGGCCGAATTCGATGATTCACCGCTAAATTTTAGTAGATGCGGGCCAGAATGAAGTGCATCGCCCTATCGAACGCGATACGCATTTAACCTATAAATTCATTACCAATCAAACAAATTGCACTCATCAAACGGATCTGGCGATTACTACGTCATATTGATCCAGCGCTTCTGGGCGAAGTCTTTTACGAATACCTGTTCATTCAGAATCCCAACCTGCGTCGCCTGTTCACGGGCCCAATGGATGCTCAATATCAGAAGTTCGTGGCGATGCTCAACGCCATGGTTGCCGGTATTGAGCAACCGGCAACCATGCTGACGGTCATTCAGCCGTTAGGCCAGCGTCATGCCACTTACGGAGTCAGGCCCAGCCGCTACGATGCTGTGGGCGACGCCCTGCTGTGGACCCTCAAACGCGGCCTCGGCAAGGACTGGACAACCGAAGCCAAAACTGCCTGGAGCAGTTGCTGCCAGGCGCTTACTCAGTTGATGCTGGCAGGGCCAAAAGCTGACGCCCAGCGGGGTCGCGCGTCGGCAAATACACACGAAAACAATGTGAGTTGTGGATACTTTAGGAATTAGTATTCTGTTTACTAATAGATTACACTGGAATGCCAACGTTTCTTTAACAGCTTACCCCGGTAATTCACGTTAAAACAATACAGTCTCCCGATTAGTCCCAGCACTCCATGATAAGCAGATCGCCCGTTTCGGCCGAGACGCGAACGAACCCATCCGTTGCGACTTCGTTGCTGTTGCCGGTGCGGTAGCCCAGCGTGAGCGTATCGTTGATCAGGTTGTATTTGAGTCCGCTGGTATGCAGCCCCGTTACGGTTCCTACCGGAATGAGCGAGATGGGCGTACCGGCTTCGTACCACTTTTCAAAACGCCCAACCAGCGGAAAAATCTTGGAATAGTTGTCGAGCATGACCAACCGAATCTGGTCTTTATACCGGACAAGGTTGGTCATGTTGGTCAGGCTGTGATCGGCCCGTCGGCCCGTGGCCCAGACGATATTCACAGCCGGAAATTCCCGGCTGATCAGGAACTCGATTCCTTTTTCCAGGTCAGTTTTGTTCTGGTCGGGCGCATGAACGATCTCCACTGGGTACTGCTGCGCCCGGATGCCGTCCAGGTCCAGGCTCCCGTCGAAATCACCGAGCAAGACGTCTAGTTTTATACCTAAGTCAAGAACCCGCCAGACGGCGCTGTCGAGCACAACCACAAACGGGCTCCATTCCAGTAACTGACCCAGCAGTTCAGGGTCGCAGGCTTCGCCGTTGGCAATCAATAAAGCAGGCTCCTGCCTGTCGCGGACAATATGATGAGAGGACATAGATTAAGAAATAACCTGCGCAGCCGTTGCCAGATACGCGATGCATTCGAATACGTAGTACGCATCCTGTTAGTACTGTTTCCGATTCTCCATGGCGATCCACTCCTGAAAAACCGCATCGGCTTCGTCCCGTAACAGTTGTTGCATGGGAATATGGCGTTGTTCGCGTGGCCTGTTGAGTTCTTCATAGATGAACTGATCATCGAAACCGGCTTCGGCTGCATCGGTATGAAAAGCCCCGTACACGATACGTCCCGGACGCGCCCAGTAAATGGCACCGAGGCACATGGGGCAGGGTTCGCAGGACGCATAGAGCGTGCAATCGGTCAGTTGAAACGTATTGAGATGACGGCAGGCGTCCCGAATGGCCACCACTTCGGCGTGGGCGGTTGGGTCGTTGGTAGACGTCACCTGATTACACCCCCGCCCGACAATTTCATTTCCGCGAACTATCACGGCACCAAATGGGCCGCCCTGTCCGGTGTTCATGCCTTCACGGGCCAGTCGGATGGCCTCGCGCAAAAAGTGTTCGTCCTGATGTATCATGAATTAACTCCTGAAATCGGTTACCAGCGCTTGAAGCGTGGCTCTGTATTCATTAACGGCTAGCTGGGCGTCGGTGTTTTTCTGCAATGTCGCTGGTGCGAGCGTATCGCGCAACTCTTCGTATAGCTGACTGATCTCGGTCAGGCTCGCCATCAGGGAGTCCCGGTCCGGTGTAGCCACCGTTTTCCGTAGCCGGTCCATCTGGTCGGCATTGAGTACGGTTTCGATCCGGCGTACGCCCCTCGGCAGGGCTCCCTGGCTGAGCTGGAGCATCGGACCAATCACCATACTTCGCACGAACGAGATAAAATCCAGCGCTTCAAAATACTCACCCCGGCCGATCTTCAATAAAGCGTAATGCATCCAGATCCAGAAGCGATCCTCGGTTGTCTGATAGTCAAAATCCGGATAGTGGGCGGTTGATTGATCCAATACGGCGGTCAGCTGCCCCATCTGTTCCCAAAGTACAACAGGGTTTTCGACCCGGTGGCAAAATTCATCCAGTGTCAGAAACTTGATGTCGACATGCAGTATTGACGGGCTATAAAGGGCAATCAGCAGACGCGGCTCACCAACGTGGTCACCCCGGAACGAAGCCAGCATCGTTCCCAGCCGGGCAGCGTACGCTCGCATCCGGTCCAGGTCAGGTGCCACGTTGGCCGTAGTTACGACGACAAGATCGAGGTCTGAATAAGCGTCCAGCTCAGCCGAAGCCCACGACCCGCCGGCCGCGAGACCAATGGTTTCGGGATCGTGTTGGATGGTATTGATAACCTGATCGAGGAACGATTGGAAGGGTAGCCGATGGGCTTGCATAACGGGTTGCGATTAGTAAATTATCGCAGAACGGTCCGGTTTTGAAATTAGTTCGGCCACCAGGGCGATGTTTGGGCAAACGAGGTTGGTTCGGCGCTACGTAACCCAGTTGATAACTCTGCACGGATGTAGTGATCCGGAATTGGCGAAAATTGCTAGCTTACCTCCTATTGTGACGCTACTTACCCCTTTTCACATGATTCGATTGTATACACTTGCTACGTTGCTGCTATTCGTGTCGACAGTCCTGCTGGCTAAACCAAAGCCCAGCCCGGACGAAGTGCAGATTCGCCAGGCTCTCGATTCAACCTCGGCGGGCTGGAATAAAGGAAAGCTGGAGCAATACCTGGGCGCATATACGCCCGACGCGCAGGAGATGGGCCCCAACGGGCCGCGGGGTGGCGTGGAGGTCATCGAAAACACGATGAAGAACGGCTTCTGGAAGACAGGGTGTCCGCTGCAGAAACTCCGTTACGAACACGTCAATGTGCGGATGCTGGGCAAACGTAACGCGTTGGTTACGGGCCAGTTTGTGCTCAGCGGAGCCAACAGACCCGACCGTACCGGCTGGTTCACTACGGTCTGGGAGAAAACCAAAGACGGCTGGCGAATGATCTTCGACCACTCCTAGTTGTAGTCCAGCGGGGCTTTACCCTGGTCAAATACTATTTTATAGGAATCGCTACGCCCACCCCCATCGGCGACGCACCAATCAACTGTATTTCCTGTTTATCGCCCCGATTCTTGACTATAAAGTAATTGACCAGGTCGAAGGCCAGCAAAAAGCCGCCTTGCAGCATGATCGACTTACCATAGCCGCGCAACTGATCAGCCTGGGCGGGGCGGTTTTTCGCCCGTTCCTGCAAATAGGCACCGCCCAGTACGTAAGCGACATCCAGGCCCGCGTTTACGAGCAGCACCTGCTTGAAGTTCTCGTGCTGCCGTACTGCCTGACCTAGTGTTTCGCCAGCCGACTTTCGCGAACCGAGCAGACCTAGGCCCGCAATGCCGAGATTAACCAGGTTCCAGTACAGGTTCATGCGGTGGAAATACTTCGTTTCGCCCGTTGTCTGCCCAGCAGCAATAGCCCCTACGCCAATGTTTGCCAGGGCGTAGCTGCCTAGTGTCAGGCCCAGCGTTTTCTGGTGGCGGATTCGCTGCTCACTGAATTGGCGTAAATCGGCGGCCGGAGCAACCCGTTGCGCCAACGTAGCACTGCCCAGCAAGACCGACCCGGCCGTCAGCACCAAACGTCGAAAAGGATTCATCGTGATCATAAAGGCTCAACCCGGCGTTACGTCCGGATGTTTCACAAGCCTAACCGCACCCGCGTTTGAGGGTCATTTACGTTGGTCAGTTCGCGGCTATCGGGCACGTTGAGCATCTGAACGTTATTACGTTGCAATAGTCGACGCGGTGAGTATTCACCCTGGGCAACGGCCGCTTGCAGTATAGGCCAGAATTGAGGTTCGTAAATACCAAGCAGAGGCTCGGGTTCCCGCCCGTCGGTGTCGTAAAACACCGTAGCCAACTTTGCCGGATTGCGGCCCGCGACCAGTGCATCGAGCGATTGGCTGGTCAACAGAGGCATATCGCAGGGAACAACCAGCCAGGCCCGCTCGGGTGCTTGCTGAAAGGCCGACAGGATGCCGTTGAGCGGACTCGCGACGTCGAAGGCGTCAACAATACAGGGTTGCTCGGCACCAGCGAGTTCATGTGCCTGATCGGCGTTCACCGACCAGTACACCCGTTCGCAGTACGGGCGTAACAGATCAGCGAGGTAGTCGCGCTGGGGCTTACCGTGGTAGTGTAACGTCGCCTTATCCTGCCCCATCCGGGAACTGCGTCCGCCGATCAGAATTAGTCCATTAGGCTTAGTCACGGCGAAAATCACGTTTACCCCCGGTCTTCTCCATCAGTTTTGTTTCGCGGATAACGATGTCGTGCGAGAAGGCTTTGCACATGTCGTAAATGGTTAGTGCGGCCACCGATGCCCCCACCAGGGCCTCCATCTCGACGCCTGTTTTGCCTTCGGTCGACACCAGACAGTCGATCACGGCATCCGTTCCGTTCAGATGTATGGTGATCTGGCAATTTTCCAGCCCCAGCGAATGACAAAGTGGAATCAAATCGTCGGTGCGCTTGGCCGCCATCGTGCCGGCAATAATGGCGGTCTGAAACACCGGCCCTTTCTTGGTTTGTATATCGTTGGCGGTCAGGTGCCGCGAAATATCGGGGCCCAGCGCCACCACAGATCGGGCACGGGCGGTCCGGCGCGTAACGGTTTTACCGCCTACATCGACCATAGCGGGGTTACCTTCGGCATTCAGGTGCGAAAAGCTCATAAAATCAGTATTCACGTAGAGACATATACTTGCCTGACGGCAAAGATGTAACTTCACGGGCATTATTTAGTGTTCGTTATTTTTTATCTGCTGCCATGCAATCTGTCGCCGAAGCGTTTGCCATCACTCAACAGCATCTGTTAAACCTGCCCGCCGAATCCATTTCACTGACCGAAGCCAAGGGCCGGGTTTTGCGAGAAGCGGTCCGGGCCGACCGTGACTTCCCTCCCTTCGATCGGGTCGCGATGGACGGGATTGCCATACGATTTGCGGATTATGCAGCCGGACAACGTAGTTTCCGGATTGTGGGTATGCAGCGCGCCGGGCAGCCGCAGCAGGCGCTGACCGAACCGGGCACCTGCCTGGAAGCCATGACGGGCGCAATGGTGCCCACCGGAGCCGATACGATTGTGCGGTATGAGGACATTCGCTCTACGGCCGATCAGGCGCTGGTGCTACTGAACGACGTACAGGCTGGCCAACATATTCATCATCAGGCCACGGACCGGCGGGCGGGCGATGAACTCCTGCCAGTTGGCACCCGACTGGGGCCACCGGAACTAGCCGTTGCGGCTTCGGTTGGTCAAACGCGGGTGTTGGTTACAGCCTTGCCCAGCGTTGCGCTGGTATCGACGGGCGATGAACTGGTCGACATTGGCGATACGCCCCTCGCCTACCAGATCCGACGCTCCAATACGTACATGCTCCAGGCAGCCCTGGCGTCCGTTGGCATAACCGCCACCTTATACCACATTGTCGACGACGAAACTCAACTTTACGAACGTTTACAGGCGTTACTGGCCTCAAACAACGTCCTGATTCTAAGCGGGGGCGTATCAGCGGGCAAAGCCGACTTTGTGCCGGACGTACTGGCTCGACTAGGCGTTCAGAAGCATTTTCATAAGATTGAGCAGCGCCCCGGCAAGCCGCTCTGGTTTGGTACCTCCGCCCGAAACACCGTCTTTGCCCTGCCGGGTAATCCGGTGTCGACGGTTCTTTGCTTTTACCGCTACGTCCTGCCTTACGTATGGGCATCGCTTGGCGTAGCCTCCGCTCCGGTTCGATACGCTCAACTGGCGGCCTCCGTTACGTTCCAGCCTGCCGTTACGTATTTCCTGCCCGTACAACTCCGTTCGTCGCCCGATGGCCGTCTGCTGGCTCAGCCGTTACCGGGCTCTGGCTCCGCCGACTTTGCGAACCTGCTGGCCGCTGATGCGTTTATGGAGTTACCCGCTGACCAGTCCGAATTTCCGGCGGGCGAAGCGTTTCAGATATGGCAGACCAGGCTATAAATTCGCCCTGCGGGTGTGTTTGCCGCTTTATAAGGCGACGGCCGACCGTAAAATTAAAATTCATCATACCGATAAGCTCCGCCTGAATCAAACCAAATATTGCCATCAGTAGCATCTAAAATCCCCCAAAGCATCCCTTTACTTCCTTCATATTTCGACTTTATCTCGGTAACAGTAGCTTTCTAGTAGACAAGGATTTTTGACAACAACGGAAAAGCGTCCAATCATTTTCGATGTTTGGTTTTAGCCACAGAAAGTCAGAAAAGCAAGCATCAAGAACAAAGTATAGACGGGAAAGTATTTTATCGTTTTAATTTTTTAAGGATTTCAAAAATCCAAAAGCTATTGTATTACAATGGCATAATTTGTTCTAGGTGAAGTCTACTGGATTCAGCTGTTATTTTTTTGCTACGATTTTTATAAAGAGTTTGACGTCGTCCGAAATAAAATCATCAGACTGATAAAGAGGCTTTTCTGATCTATAATCGATACCCCACTCGGTTCGATCAATGACCAGCGTGCCATTCATCTCAACGGTTCCGTCCATTCCGTCCTTAAAATACAGTTTGGCTGGAAAAGTAACTGCCTTCGTGATGCCTTCAAGGGTGAGGCTCCCTGTAACTTTTATATTTCCTTCCTTAACTCTTATACTTCCATCAGTTGGAACTTTTGCATTTTCATCATTTCCCATTTCAACCTTCGTAATTACGAAGGTTGAAATGGGAAATTTTTTGACATCAAAAAATCCGGGTAGTTTATTGTATGAACGTTGATCATCAAATTTTTGCTCAATCGTACTCATGTCGACTTCAACTGCACCGCCCACCAGATGACGGTCGCTTCGGCGATCCGATTCGATCAACAATTCTCCTTTCACCAGATCGACATCCCCTTTAATGGTACCATCATTTAGTAACACAGAACCTTCCCATGCACCAAGTAGATAAGACCCTTTCCAGATGACAACACTTTGCTTCGTATCGATGCTATATTTTTTCTGACCCGTTTTATTATAAAAGTCCGTAATGGTCTGTCCATCATACCGATACACGCCGGTCGCATCGCCAAACCAAATACTCCCGTCGTTTGCTTCCAAAAGCCCATAGAAAGCCTTCCCCGACCTAATTTCGGTTACAATGGGCTCCTTGCTATACAGGGACGTTGCATCATAACGGGAAAGGGCCTGGACCGTCCAATTAGCAGGATTCACCGGACCTGTAGTCCAGATGTTCCCTTTTTTATCCTGGATTATAGCGTAAGCACCTCGCTCCGATACCTTCGTAAAGGTACTGCCGTCATAGCGATAGAGCCCACCGGTATTGCCTCTAAAGCCATTGTAGCCGCTGAGCCAAATAGTGCCTTTTCGATCTTCCATTATGGCCCAAACGCCGAGAAAGGGTTCGCCCTTATGGGTTAACGTAGTAAATTTTTTCCCGTCATACACGAATGCGTCGCCCCTGGTGCCAACCCACAATTTCCCGGTTTTATCTTCAATGATTGTATTAATCTCATTATTCCAATGTCCTTCTTTATAAAAAAGCGGGGCGTTCGGAGATGTAAAATTCCGAAACGATTTCCCATCGTAACGGCTTACGCCACCTCCAGTCCCGAACCAAATAATGCCGGCTTTATCTTCGTAAACAGACATGACTTGATTGTTGGCAAGTCCCTCCGTGGTCGTGAAATGTTGAATAGCTTTCCCGTTGTCATAATAAACACCTGAATCAGTAGAAGCGAACCAGATATGGCCTTGCCGATCTTCCAGAACATCCTGGAATTTGTGCTGACCTAGTTTACTGGTAAGGTTAGTAAACGATTTTCCAGCTGCCCGTCTGGGATCGTATCGAAACACATCACCAAATGATGAGTTATTCGGCCCAGCGATCAAAATGGTGCCATTCCTGCCCTTTTTTATGTTACGAACCATTATGTTGGGCCCGATGTCTTTAATTTCGGACCTGATTTTTCCTTTTGGTTCTTTTGGTACGTTTGTTTGATTTTGTCCGCAGGAAGTGAGAAAAACAGACAGTAAGAGCAAAGCACATACGCGGGAGTAGTTCATCCTTTTTCTTTTTTGATACCAACGACTTTGGACAAACCTACCAGTCTTTGTGCTGAGCTATGTTGGAGAGCTAGTAAAAGAATGTTAACGATACGTAAAAGTTGCCGCTTCGGCGGTCCGCCGAAGCGTCGGCGCAGGGCACGGTTCCCCGCCGGGACCTGCCGTCCGATTTTACAGGCTGTTGTGGACTTTTGCCCGTGTGCAGTGTGTCCTATACAACTGTTTTACATTAATGTTGCTTTTTGCTACACGACTCTCTAAAAGGAAGTGACGGATTTTATCCGAAACGGCAAACTTCCGCTTATTTCGTCGCGGTCTGGCGTTTAAGCGTAATGTTAATACTCAGTTCGGCGGCTATAGGTTGAATTCTACAAAATTGACCGTTCGAGGTCTTCAGCAAATAACGCCGACTAAACGAGTAACGTAGTCGGCGTTATTGTTGGCGTATGCTGTATCCTTATCTGGTACGTGGCAAGCGCTTGTTGAGTTGCTCGATCTGTTTTTCGAGTTGGTCGATCCGCCGATTCTTTTGCTGGTCAGCTTTGGTCAGGCTGATCAGGTGCAGCGTTAACTCTTCGATTTTCTCCAGCAGTTTCGCGTTCAACTGCGTAGCATCAATGCCGGTTTCCATCATTTCATTGGCGGATGGAATACCGGGCAGGTGTTTATTGGCGTTAATGAACCGCTCGACTTCGGCTAGGCTCCGCAGAGAGTAGCCCGGCTCAAAGACGCGGTCACTCCATTCGGCGCTGTTATTCACTTTTACTTTGTAGCGGCTCAGCACTACATCCCCTTGCTCGCTCACAGTCAAAAACTGGTCCGTAGTCCGAACGGCCGGACTAGCGCTGGTTAACCGGCTCAGGCGCAGGCCGCTCTGATCTGCCTGTTCACTCACGACTTCGAGCTTTTGTTGAGGTGCCGAGGTGCCGATACCCACATTGGCCCGACTGCCCAGCACCAAGGCATTGCTGGTTAGCACCTTAGCGTTGGCGCCGATGGCCGTAGCGTTGGTCAGGGCCACCCCTTCGCCAACCGCGTTCGATCCGATCAATGTATTGTCGCTGCCCTCGTCGCCAAACAACCCGGCCCCGACCCCGATACCGATGTTCCGATCACCGCGCCGGTTACGTCCGCCGGTGTTGTAGCCCATAAAGACGTTGTCGGACCCATCAATGTTCAGTTGGCCGATCTGGTAGCCGACGAACGTATTTCGACTCCCAACGGTGTTGGGCAGGCCCGCCCGACAGCCGACAAAGGTGTTCTGGGTACCCGAGGTTGTTCCCTGCCCCGCCTGAAATCCGACAAAGGTGTTTGATCCTCCTCCGCTGGCCTCGGCCGTGTTCAATCCAACAAATACCGTTACGTTGTTGGAGGCAGTGCGCATGTTCAAGGGTTCCGCGTCCTGGGTGATAATCTGCTGAGAAAACCCAGCGGTACAAGTGCTTAGTAAAAGGGCTGCGGTAAAGGAATGCTTCATGGGGATTGAATTTGATAATACCCGGTCTACTTAACGAATACCGGAGATTCGTTACGCTGCAAAGTACAAAAATAGAGAACCCTAGTTACTATACACCCGGCCTATTCTAGGCAGAATAGGCTATGCTAGGCAGCGAATCGGTTCGACGCAACCGAATTACCGCTACTTGGCCAAAACGCGTATCTTTGCGGTTGATCTATTGCTTATGAACGCCCTCTTCGCCAACGAACTCTTTCGCCAGAGTATTCACGACTACCACCTCACCGACCACGTTGATACGCCCATAAAGAATCCGTATGCCCCTGACGATGTCGCCTTTCTGCTGTATCTGAAGAACTGGATCGATACAGTGCAGTGGCACCTGGAAGACATTATCCGCAGCCCAACCATCCAGCCGGATGAGCTGGTTGCCATCAAGCGCCGAATCGACCAATCCAATCAGGACCGTACGGATACGGTCGAACGCATTGACTCATATTTTGACGGACTGTTCCGGAGCATTACGCCAAAGCCGGGGGCCCGCATGAACTCGGAGACACCGGCCTGGCTCCTCGACCGTATGTCGATCCTGCAACTGAAATTGTACCACTTCCGCGAACAAACCGAACGGCCCGAGGTCTCTGCTGACCATCGCCGGAATGCCCAGCAGAAACTCCTTGTCCTGCAGGAACAGGACCTGGACCTGGCCCGCTGCTTCGATGAGCTGCTCGAAGACATCCATACCGGTAACCGGTACATGAAAGTCTACCGACAGATGAAGATGTACAATGATCCAACGCTCAATCCGGTTCTGTACGGGCAAGCCTAGACGATCGTCCATCCATTGAGTAAACACCTTCTTTTACTGCGTTTTTCGGCCATGGGCGACGTCGCCCTGCTGGCCCCGGTTGTGCAAGCCTTTACCCAGCGCTACCCCGACGTATCGGTTACGGTGGTTACCCGGGCGAAGTTCGGCGTTTTTTTCGCGCCTTTTCCCAATGTCTATATCGTTGGGGCCGACTTTGAGGATCGTCACAAGGGATTGCCGGGTTTGGTCCGTTTATTCACCGAGCTTCGTCAGGTCGGCCCGTTTTCGGTGGTTGTCGATGCGCACCAGAATCTGAGGTCCGCCGTTTTAAAAGCCTTATTCCGGCTGATCGGCGTTACGTCCGTTACCATTGACAAAGGCCGGGCTGAGAAGAAAGCCCTCACGCGTAAAGATCATAAAATCCGAAAACCGCTTCTGCACAGCGTTGAGCGGTACGCCCGAGCGTTCGATCAGGCCGGTTTCAGCGTCCAGCCCGCCCGCCCGTTTCAGTTCCCCCAATTTTCATCCGCTGAAAACGAGGTACAGACGTTCCTGGAACGTCACTCGATCCAGCCTGGTTCATCCTGGCTGGGCATTGCTCCATTTGCGCAGCACACCCAGAAGATGTGGCCTTTTGAGCGATTCGCTCCGCTACTCGACCGGCTGGTTCAGCGTCGGCCGCTCACGATTTTTTTGTTTGGCGGGGGTGCGGCAGAGATTGCGCAGCTGGAGACGTTACGTCAGCGGTTTCCGCAAACAATTCTGGTGGCTGGTCAGCTTTCGCTGACGGCTGAACTCACGCTGATTCGTCGGCTGAACGGTATGCTGTGCATGGATTCGGGCAATATGCACATGGCCGCCTTAAGTGGCGTACCCGTTTTATCGATATGGGGATCTACCCACCCCGACGCCGGATTCGGCCCCTGGGGACAGGATGATGAGGCTATTCTGCACGTTTCGCCGGCCGAACTGACCTGCCGTCCCTGTTCCGTATTTGGCAGCAAACCCTGCTGGCGGGGCGATCTGGCGTGCTTACACTGGATTTCCGTTGA
This sequence comes from Spirosoma fluminis, assembly GCF_054778895.1. Taxonomy (NCBI): domain Bacteria; kingdom Pseudomonadati; phylum Bacteroidota; class Cytophagia; order Cytophagales; family Cytophagaceae; genus Spirosoma; species Spirosoma fluminis. The sequence continues at coordinate 186,940 of NZ_BAAGZD010000013.1, read as the reverse complement.
TACGGTGGCCGAACGCGTTGACAGACTGCTGACTACGTAGTCCCTGGCCTTTAATCGAAGTTTTTCTTTTTCCGCAACTCTTTGATCTCGAAGTCGAACGAGAGGTCGTTCATGCAGCGAAAATGCTTCATGGGGCAGTTGCTGAAGCCGCTCGGCGAACAGGGCCGACAGGCCAGGCCCTGCTTTTCCAACCGGACGTAGGGAGTTTTATAGGGATAATTGCCCAGTTGGGGCGTCGTACTGCCCCAGATCGAATAGACCTTCTTGCCGAATGCCGCAGCAATGTGCATCAGGCCCGTATCGTGACTGAACACCACCCGCGCGCGCTGAAGTAACGAAGCCGACTGATTAATGTTAAACTGCCCACAGGCGTTGTACACGTACCGGCTGCCGAGCGCCCGCACCACCGCATCCCCCTGCGGCCGGTCGGCTTTGTCGCCCAGCAACACAATGGGGTGATTGATTTTGCGGCATAGACTGATGATTCGTGGGACTGGCAATCGCCTGGTCAGGTGCTGTCCGCCAATGGCGTAGGCGACAAAATCATGCTGATGGGTGGGTGGCAGCCAGTCGGTTTCTACCTCATCCTTGTACGGAATAAAATAATCTACTCCTTTTTCGTCGTTCGTGACCCCGAGTTCATGGAGCGTGGTCATGTACCGGTCGACGACATGCTGGGTGGGCATGGCGTTGATTTTCCAGCGCACATAAAGCCACCGGCGGAACGAATGCGTTTCTACGCTGAACGACCGAACGCGAAGGGCCGCTTTGATCAGGCCAGTCAGCCAGGTATTTTGCAGATCGATTACGTAATCAAACTGCTCGGCCCGCAACTGGCGAATCAACCGATAGAGGTTCCCATTCAGGTAATGGCACTTATCGATGTAGGGATTGTAGGCAACCAGCAGCTGGTAGTCCTGACCCGTGCAGAAATGCACCTCGGCCTGGGCAAGCTGCTGCTTCACACACCGGATGACAGGCGTTGTCAACACGATATCGCCGATGGACGCAAACCGTAGAATCAGGAGTTTAGTTGAAGCAGCCATACATCTTTTTTGCAAAATTATTTCATTTACCACGGCCCGCCAAACCGTTTAATAGACCCACCCACGGGGTTTGATCGGTGTTCGGTACTGACTGTTTTCGCAGGGCACACAGGCCGACGGCTGGGGTACGGATACGGGCATCGTTACGTCGGGTATTCCCTGCCCGCCACTCCGATCGACATAGACAGTCTGCTCCGATATGCCCGTCGCGCCAAAGTATCCGTAAACCATTTCGTTGGGATTACTTACGCACCCCAGGTTCCCCTGCACCGGAGTTGGAGCCGCATCGAACAGGCCGCCGGTATTATTGACCAACTGACGAACGCTCTTCCAGAATGCGTAGGCTCCTTTGCTGATCGCCTGCTGCTGTACTTCCAGATAATACCGGGACGTCGACGTGTACGGCACCTGCGTAATGAGCTGACGGCTAATGGCCTGCCCGTTTATATTCGCGTCCGAGTTCACGCTGATGCAGTTGTAGCAACGGGTAATGTCCCAGCACTCGGAGCAGCAATTACGACCGCTCACCGAACCATCGCGCGCCTGAATAATCTGGCACACGTCAATGAATTCATAGTGGGTCCAGAGCCAGCGGTAATAATTTCCGGTGGTTTCGGGGTCTTTGGTGTCCAGCAATACGTCCCAGCTTTGTTTGCGGGAATTTGTATTCGGAACGGCTTCGTTGCGGTATTCGGTATACAGCTTCGTGATGGGAGGTGCCGCCGTTAAGACTTCCGTATCGGATTCGTAGCGGACACCGGCTTTGGTCTGTATAGTCAGCTTATAGCTGCGGCCCGCCACACCCCGAATACCGGTTGCCGAACTGGTATAGATGCCCCCTGCGCCAAGCTCGCGCAGAATCTCGCGGTTGCCCAGGTTATCTTCGATGGTGACCACGGCCCCCGTTTCCAGCAGGTTCAGGCTGCGGATGGAGTAGTTGGCCGTGCGGGTAAGCTTGACTGTATAGGGACCGGGCTGGTCGGTGATCTGGCCTTCTACCACCAAGGCCGGTGGCAGGCTGAGCGTATCGGGCTGGTACTCCGTTACGCAGCCAATAAGGCCCGCTAACACGATCCAGACGACCGATACTCGTTTACTGATTTGTCTGATAAATGGTTGACTAGGTTGCATATAGATTAATCGTTCCACCAGCGTGGTTTAGTCGAGGTTCAGTACAGATTGTTTTCGCAGGTGTAAGGACCGGGCTGGTCAGTAATCTGGCCTTCGACGATCAGCGATGGGGCCAGGCGCAGCGCATCGGGCTGGTGCTCCGTCACGCAGGACAGCACCAGAACCAGATTCGCCAGAGCATAAAAGACCGATCGCAGCCGACGCATAGTTAAAACTTGAAGTTGTAAGTCAGCGACGGGAAAACAGTGCCAAAGATCGACAGCTTATAGGCATCGTTCAGGGCCCGGTTGTTCAGTCGGTAGAAAACTGAATACGCATTTTTGCGGGCGTACACATTGTACACGGAGAAGACCCAACTGCTCTGGTTACGCTTTTTCTTAGCTGGATTCGGTTCGAATAACATCGAGAAATCGAGCCGGTGATAGTCAGGAATGCGCTGCTGATTCCGATCGATATAAATCGGTACGTATACGCCGTTTATCAAGGCCCGGGCGTAAGGTTGCGTGATCGGTCGGCCGGTGCTGTACGTAAAATTTAAGGACAGGCTGAACCAGGCCAGGGGCCGGTAGGTGGCCAGTACGTTCAGGGTGTGGGGTTTATCGTAATTAGCGGGGTAGGCACGGCCGTTGTTCACCCGTTCTTCGGCATAAGGGCTATTCATGGCCAGGAACGTACGGGCGTAGGTGTAGCTGACAAAACCGGTCCAGCGCCCTTTATTCTTGCGTAATAGTCCCTCCAGCCCGTATGCCTGACCGTTGCCCTGCACGATCTGCGTCTCTACGGCTTCGGCCAGTTGCAGTTCTGCCCCGTCGCGGTAGTCAATGGCGTTGGCAATCGACTTATAATAAACTTCTCCCGAAATTTCCAGGGCATTATCCTGGGTGTTCCGGAAATACCCAATGGACCACTGATCGGCAATTTGCGGTTTGGTGTACGTATCGCTCAGGTGCCAGCGCGAGGTGGGCAAAGCGGCCGTGGTGTTGGTCACCTGCTGGATGTACTGCCGCAGTCGGCTATACCCGGCCTTAATGGCTTTTCCCTCCCCGACCGACCAGCGAATGGCCAGGCGAGGCTCTATGCCACCAGCGGCATTGTAAATCTTGCCCGCTCCGTACGGCTGGATGGACGCTACGGTTTCATCCTGTTGGGGTCCCCCTTCCTGGTACCTGCGCACATTGGCGGGTCCCCGGTTGAGTAAGGCCGAATACCGCAGCCCGGCCAATACCGATACGTTCGGATTTACGTTCCACTCGTCCTGTACGTAGGCGGCCAATTCGTACGCCCGTTCGCGGGCCAGATCAATCGGCAAGACGTTCGAGGCCGGGCCCGGAATCCGCGAGTTGGGCTGAATGTCGTAGTCGATGGCGCTGATTCCAGCCTGCCACTGGTGCCTGTCGTTCGGGGTGTACGTTACGTCGGACTTGACCTGTCGGTGCCACACACCCGATTTCAACTGGAAAGCATTGGCCGAATCCGGAGCTGACAGATCCGCCTGGTACCGACTCAGGATCAACGCCGTTGCTACGTTCACCTGCCGGTTGACGAAGTAATTCCAGCGGGCCACGCCGTTCAGGGTCTGGTACGCGAATCGGGTAGACGATGCGTTGATTTCCTGACCCGACAGCGAATCGGAGGCTAACTTGAACACATCAGTGCTCATGTAACCCGTAAACGTAAAGGTGTGCCGCTCGCTGGGCTGGTATTTCAGCTTGGTAGTCAGGTCGTAAAAATTAGCTTTAGTATCCCGCAGACCGGGCGGGGTGAGCTTGAACAGAAAGTCGTTGAACGAAGCGCGGGCAGCCGCCAGAAATGAAAGCTTATTTCGGATAATCGGCCCTTCGACACCGAGTCGGCTCGAAATAATGCCGATGCCGCCATTGATACCCCACTTTTCGACATCGGGCTCTTTGATTTTTACGTCCAGCACCGACGAAGCCCGCCCGCCGTATGCCGCAGCTACCCCACCCCGATTTAAGGTTACGTCGCGGACCACGTCGGGATTAAAAACCGAGAAAAAGCCCATCAGGTGGCTCGAATTAAACACGGGCGCGTCGTCGAACAAGATCAGGTTCTGATCCGTACTCCCCCCTCGTACATTAAAGCCGGGCGCCCCTTCGCCAACGGTGGTTACGCCCGGCAGCAGCAGCAAACTCCGGACAACGTCGACTTCGCCCATCAACGGCGGAATTCGCCGAATGCTCCGGATCGAGAGCTGCGATACGCCCATTTCCACTTTGCGCACATTCCGGTCGGGGGCTTCGCTGGTGACGACGACCTCCTCCAGGTCTTTGGAATCATCTTCCATCCGGATTTCCCGAAACAGTAATTTCTGCAAGGATATGGTATCCTGAACGGGCCGGTAGCCGACGTGCGTAAACCGGAGTATATAGTTGCCCGGCGCTAAGGTCACGATGTAAAAGCCGTCTTTGGCCGTTACGTAGCCTTTGGAAACGTTCAGAACAACAATATTGACGCCCTGAATCGGTTTACCCGTTTTAGCATCCCGTACGTAACCGGAGGTCGAAAATACGGTGCGTGTTTTTTCCGGACCGTCTTTCGATTGTGCGTTTGCTTTATCGAGAAAGCACGGCAACAGAGCCAGTAAAAAGAGGAATCGCATACAAAGGTTTAGGAAGCACAAAGGCAATGGGAAGCGTGGTACCGGATCGAGTTGGTCTGCCTGTAGTATAAAGGCAGACCAACGTTAATTTACTGATAATTCACTACTAGTTTACTACTTTATAATACCCTCTTAATCTGGCATTACGTATCATCCGCGGCCAGGCCGTCGGCAGGAATCAGCTTTGGGCGCGTATCTGTTGCCGACGCTGTTCCAAATACGCACCCATCTCGGCCAGCGAAAGTGCGTTAAACGTCATGGGTTTCGTCAAGCCTCCTTTTCGGCCAATGGCCACCCCGTAGTGCATATCCAGTAAACCGGCCAGGTCATGCGCGTCGGGGTTGATGCTCAACAGCACGCCCTGTTCCATCGCATAGTCGATCCAGCGCCAGTCGATGTCGAGCCGGTAGGGACTGGCGTTAATTTCAATAACGACCTGGTGTTCCGCGCAGGCGTCGATAACGACCCGGTGATCAATCGGGTAGCCTTCGCGGGCTAACAGCAGGCGGCCGGTTGGATGCCCCAGAATGGTCGTATACGGATTTTCAATAGCGCGGAGTAAGCGGGTTGTCGCTTTTTCGAGCGACATCGTCAGCGTCTGGTGAACCGAAGCCACTACGTAGTCGAACGTAGCGAGTGTGGCATCGTCGTAGTCCAGTGAACCATCGCTCAGAATATCTGATTCAATGCCTTTAAAGATGCGAAAATCCGGCCCAAAACCAGCGTTGAGCGCATCGATCTCGACCTGCTGCTGACGCACCCGGTCGATGTCCAGACCGTTGGCGTAGGTGGCGGTTTTCGAATGATCGGCAATTCCGAAATACGTCAGTCCCAGCGTCCGGCAGTAGGCTGCCATATCGGCCACCGACTGCTTGCCATCCGACCAGGTGCTGTGGTTGTGGAGCGTTCCCCGCAGGTCGTCCCAGGTAACCAGCTCGTCGTTCCGGTGCCGACTGGCCCACCGAAACGCGAACTCATCTTCGCGCATTTCGGGCACAATGTACGGCAGCCCGGCCCGCTGGTAAATGGCCTCTTCGGCAACGTCGGAGCTTGTGTACGCAGCCTGTAGCAACGTAACACCCGAGCTACCCGCCTGTTGCAGATGCGGCTCGTCGGCCGTATGGATGAACAGTTGGCGATCCAGCTCCTGAGCCGGAAATAGCAGAAGTTCAACCCCTACATCAAAGCCTTTCAACTGCCCCCGCCAGGCAAACGGCGACGAGGCAACCTCGTTCTGCTCCAGGTTCGGCATACCCTTCAGGGTGAGCATGGCCGACAGCGGGTCGCTGGTCTGGATCAGCAGTTGCACCGTATCGACCTCCTGCGCCTTCCGCCGAACCTGTCCGCTGATCTCCACGCGGTCGAAATGGGGGGTCAGCTCATCGTGCAAAAGGTTGGCGATCATGGCGGCTTTGTCCATGCGCACTTTTCCCTGCTGCTCCTGCAAAAACTCCAGCGCGGCCAGTATTTTTTCCTGTGTGTTCGCGCCAAACCCTTTGATTTTGGCAATCTGTCCCGATTCGCAGGCCGTCTGCAAATCACGCAGGTTATCGATACCAGCCTCGTGCCAGATGGTTCGGATCTTTTTTACCCCCAGCCCTTTGATCCGAAACATGTCCATCACGCCCTGCGGAGTTTGGGCCAGCAACTCGTCAAGCTCGGTGAGGTGGCCCGTTTCGGCAATTTCGCGGATTTTCTGAGCAACGGATTTGCCGACCCCCTGTAGCTTGACTAACTCCTCCACTGGCAGATTGGCCAGGTCGGCGATCGATTTATCCAGGTTGAAAGCGGCCGTCTGGAAACTTCGGGTGCGGAAGGCATCCCGGTCGTGGAGTTCCAGCAACCGGCCGGTCAGTTCGAGCAGGTCAACGATTTCGGAATTGGTCATGTATACAGAACAGTTTACTCCGCAAATTAGCCAATTGGTCGGACTTCGCAGGTCAGACAAAGGCAAACCCGCTAGTTTCAGGCCATAATTCCATTTCCGCTATGTTCGTTACGTTCCTACCCCGCCTATCGGTTTTATCCATGTAAGTGCCGCTTTAGTCGCCTTCATATTTGGCACCCTGACCTTCTGCACACTTACCCAAAGGCTCGCTACAGCATAAGCGAATCGGCTATATCTACGTAGCGGCTATGGTACCCGTTAACGCAACTGCTTCTCTGATCTACGATCTGTACGGCAAGTTTGGCCCTTTTCACGGGCCGGCTGTCTGGAGTAATGTCAGTATTCTGGCCGCTATGGTTCCCGTTTTAGCCAATCGGCCGGGCAACGGCAAATGGCTGCATATGCACTTCGCCTTTATGAATTGGTTGGTCGTTGGATTATATGCCGCCTTCTGGGCCGAAACCCTGGTTCGTTTTTTCCAATAAGGTATTTCTGGCCATTGGTGTTATTGGCCAAGCTCAACACTGTTCTCGTGGTGGTATACTGATCAGGCGCCATCAGGCCCGTTTTCTGACCAGGTATCAGCCCACGGCGAAGGGTATCGCTCCGCCCCTCACCGCATAAACGCAAGAAAACTAAAACCCGGTTGACCTCCTCGAACGAAGGGTCAACCGGGCATTTGAAGTATTCGTCAGATAATTGAATTACAACCTATGGCTCACCAAGCTAACGGGGTAAACGTTGGCAACCTAGCGATCAATCATTTTTTGGGCCTGTTCAGAGTAGCGCTCTCCCAACACATTAATCGCCGAAACGGCTTCTGTAATCGCCTTGAGGTCATCCTGGCTAAACACAATCTCGACTGATCCACTATTTTCGTCTAACCGAGACAATTTTGTCGTACCCGGAATGGGAACGATCCAGGGTTTCTGGGCCAGGAGCCAGGCCAGGGCAATTTGAGCGGGTGTAGCCGACGAGCCAGCAGCCTTACGTTCGCCTGCCATCCTGCCCAGCAAATCCACTAACGCCTGGTTGGCTTTTCGGTTTTCCTCCGAGAAACGGGGAACCGTGTTCCGGAAATCGGTTTTGTCGAAGGTCGTGTCCGCGTCGATTTTGCCGGTCAGAAACCCTTTTCCCAGCGGGCTAAACGGCACAAAGCCAATGCCCAGTTCGTCCAGAACGGGCAAAATCTGTTCTTCGGGTTCGCGCCACCACAGCGAGTATTCACTTTGCAGGGCCGTAACCGGCTGCACGGCATTCGCCCGACGAATGGTCTCAACTCCGGCTTCCGACAATCCAAAGTGTTTTACTTTGCCTTCCTGAATCAGGTCGCGGACTGTACCAGCTACATCTTCAATCGGTACGTTCGGGTCGACGCGGTGCTGATAGAACAGGTCGATTACGTCGGTTTTGAGCCGTTTCAGCGACGCTTCGGCAACGGCCCGTATATTCTCGGGACGGCTATCCGCGCCTAAGGCGGGTTTACCTTCTTTGAACCCAAATTTTGTGGCAATGACTACGTCCCTGCGGAATGGTGCTACGGCTTCGCCCAGTAGTTCTTCGTTGGTGAACGGCCCGTAAGCCTCCGCTGAATCAAAGAACGTAATACCCCGTTCAAAAGCAGAACGAATCAACGTAACAGCATCTGCTTTAGCCATTGCGTCCCCATACCCAAAGCTGATCCCCATACAACCCAAACCCAGGGCTGATACTTCCAGGCCGCTTTTACCTACTGTTCTTGTTTTCATAAATGTTGATCTATTTCAGATAGTTACTGGAAAGCAGGCACTGCCTGGCGTTCGTTTCGGCTTCTTTTTTGCTGTCAACTGTTGGATACAACCTAACTTTCAAAACTAACCCATGCTGGTCCTGGCAATAGTGATGTCCCAAACGGGCTACCGGGTCAATGTTTGATAACGTGGGTGTCGCGCACACTGCTGAAGGTCAAGGCTAACAATTTCCAGGTATTCGCCTGCTTTTTATAGACTTCGGTGACCGTGAACTCCGTCTTTGCCTCATTGCCCCGAACCAGGGCTTCCAGCGTAATGCGACTCCAGATAATGGCCGTGTCCTCAAAAAGCTCCACCGCCGTATCGTGCACATCCGCTTTCCGATACCAGATGCTGCCGGTTTTGATAATGTCGAGTTCTTCGTTCTTTTTCCAGGTGCCACTCATGTGAACAAATTTTGACTCGTCATCGAAAAGCTGACTCAGCGTTTCGATATTCTTGTCGGCCATCCACTGCCACTTTTGTCCAGAAAGCGTTATTACCTCCTGTTCGGCATTGGTCGTTGAAGAACTCGTCTGGGCAGCGGCTGACAGGGTGCCCAAACCAAGAAAACATAGGCCAAGAATAAACACTTTCATACTGTCCTTCAACGGTTTATACCGATTTAATGAATTCATTTGTTCCTTGAGTTTAAGTGTTAGGTTTGTGGGTTCCCGACCAGTTGGCCATAGCCGGGTTCCGATGGTCGAAGAACAGGCCGCCCCACGGCTTCTTCATTGCCGTACGAAGCCGCCGTATCGATCAGCCGATAGCCCGTTGCGATGGCATCAGGTACGCTTCGTTCGCATTCCGCAGCGTCGGGAACCTGAAAGACCCCAAATCCGAGCATTGGTATCCGGACATCCTTGTTCAACTGGACCGTTTGTATTGTTTACTTCGTTTGACAGGACAAAGGTCAGGGTTTCTGTTTCCCGGAATGGTATACAGATTACGGATATGTCTACCAATATTACTGACTAAGGAAAGCCCTTCAGGCCAGAGGTGAATAAAGCGCTAATTTTGACCGGAGATACACCAATAGCGACATGGACACCCTGCGACGGTTTGAGACAGTAAACGATTACAACGCCTTCAATAATAATGAAACACGCCACCCACTAGTGAGTGTGGTTGACTTATCCAAGGCCGATCCAAGACAAGCCTCCAACATGTATTTTGGGTTTTATACCATTTTTCTGAAAGAAGTAAAATGCGGTGATCTGCGATATGGTCGACAAACGTATGACTATCAGGAAGGAACGCTGGTATTCATTGGCCCCGGGCAGGTCGTCAGCGTTGATAGCACCGGAGAAACGTATCAACCTAAAGGCTACGCGGTCGTCTTTCACCCGGATCTGATTTACGGAACTCCCCTTGGCCGACATATGCAGGACTACTCATTTTTCGGCTATGAATCCAACGAAGCCTTGCATTTATCCGAACGCGAACGAAAGATTGTGTTGGATTGTCTCTCAAAAATTGACTATGAATTGGAACATGCCGTTGATAAACACAGTAAGCGATTGATTGTCTCTAACATCGAGCTGTTACTGAATTACTGCGTCCGCTTTTACGACCGCCAGTTTATCACTCGGGATACCGTTCATCAGGGCGTTATCGAACGGTTCGAGACTTTATTGAACGAATATTATCAGACCGATAAACCGCAAACGCTTGGTTTGCCTTCGGTTGCGTACTGTGCCAGCGAAATGAACTTATCAGCCAACTATTTTGGCGATCTGGTAAAAAAAGAAACCGGCAAGACGGCGCAGGAGTTTATTCAGATGAAGGTGATGGACGTGGCTAAAGAACAGATCTTTGACCCTAGTAAATCCGTTAGCCAGATAGCCTATGACCTGGGTTTTAAATACCCCCAGCATTTTATCCGGTTGTTTAAACAGCGCGTCGGCCAATCGCCCAACGAATACCGCCGAACCGCCATTGCGGATGCCAGATCTAACTAAGCGGTACGTTGGTGCGCAGATTATTCAGCTTCATCAAATCATAAACGCCTGACATGACCGATAAACGCAGCCTATTGAATCAGAATAAAATGCAGACCACTGCTCATGGCAACGGTTTTTGGCCGGGGCGATTCCTGGCGGTTATCCTGCTGATCGAGTTATTGGCGGGCCCTGCTTTTAGCCAATCCAAAACGCAGATGGTACGTATTGCCAGAATCGTAGTTGACCCGGCGCAGCTCGAACCTTACAAAGCGGCCCTCAAAGAAGAAATTGAAGCGTCGGTACGCCTTGAGCCCGGTGTATTGACCTTATACGCTACGTCGGAGAAAGATAACCCTACCCATATCACGATTCTAGAAATCTACGCCGATTCCAGTGCGTATAAGGCGCACATTCAGACGCCCCATTTTCTCAAGTACAAAACCGGTACCCAGAAGATGGTTAAGTCGCTGGAATTGATTGACACGGTTCCGCTCATCCCCACGATGAAAATTAAAGAGTAAGAATTCGTGCGTATTGCCAACCAGGGAATTTCAAATTCAGGTGAAGCGTAGCAGGTTTATACGCGCCCGTAAACACAGCGCGCCGGAACCGATCAGATCGGTTCCGGCGCGCTGCGTATTGGCACCCCGTCTTAAATCCGCTTGTCCAGCTCGGGCCGGAAAGGTTGATTGTAAAAACGCCTGCCCTTGTTTTTGTACAAGGCATTGGCCACGGCCCCAAACACCGGCGGGAAGGGCGGTTCGCCTAAACCGGTTGGGTCGATGTCGTTTTCTACGAAGTGAACCTCAATTTGTTTGGGAGCCTCGTTATGACGAATCATCCGGTAGTTGTTAAAATTGTTTTGCTCGGCAGTTCCGTTTTTATGCGTCAGAGCCCCGTAAAACGCATTGCCGATACCATCGACCACGGCACCCTGCACCATGTTGGTTGCCGATTCGGGGTTCACCACAATGCCGCAGTCCATCGCGCTGAATACGCGTTCCACGTAAGGCTCGCCATCGCGGGTAACCATATCCACTACGTGGGCTGCGTAGGAGTTATGGCAGAAATAAGCCGCTACCCCCCGGTTATACTTCTCATGGCCGGTCTTGTTCCAGCCCGATTTATCACGTACCAGCGTCAAAACACCCGCGTAGCGATCAGGGTCATACTCGTTGTTTTTGCCGACTGGATTTTCTTTAGCCCGTTTCAACAGCTCCAGCCGGAACTCGATGGGATCTTTACCCATAGCCTCGGCCACTTCATCCAGAAAGGATTGTTCAGCGGCTGCGTTGAAGTTGGAGCGCGGGGCCCGGAAGGCACCAATGGTAATGTTGGATGGAATCTCCCAGCCTTCAGCCAGGTAGTTATCCACGGCCCCGGCCGGAAACCGGTTGGCGTGGATGGGATGCTCTGGAATACCCCCTCCTTTCACATGAAAGGCGATCAGGTTTTTATCGGCATCCAGGGCGGCCCGATACGTTGCCGTGTACATGGGGCGGTAGATGCCATAGGTCATATCATCTTCGCGGGTGTAGATGAGCTTGATCGGCGCCTTCACTTTCTTGGAAATCAGAGCCGCTTCGGTGATGTAATGATTATACGCTCTTCGCCCAAAGCCGCCACCCATGCGCGTCATCTGAATCTCAATCTTGTCGGCCGGAAGATTTAAGATTTTCGATAACGTTGGTTCGATCCAGCCTGGTCCCTGCAATGGCCCGGCCAACAGCGCTTTTTCATCCGTCACATGAGCAAAAAAATTCATTGGCTCCATGCAGTTGTGCGCTAAAAAAGGGGCTGTGTACGTACGTTCGATCACCTGAGCCGCTGTTTTAAACGCTGTTTCGGGGTCGCCGTCTTTCCGTAGTTGCTGAGCCGGTTTCTTCGCGTATTCCTGCATTTTTTCCAGTTGAGCGCTTGTGCTTTCAAGGCCCCCCGGCACAGTAATTTCCCGCTTACCAATGGTATCTTTAGTATCACCAGCAGGCTCCCATTGTGCGTTCAATTTTTTGCGGGCGTTCATCACCTCCCAGGTCGTTTTGCCCACCACAACCAGCAAATCGTTGAACGTACGCGTATCGAAACCGGCTTGCTCGAAGCCGTCTTCATACAATTTCAGTCTGAACACATCCTTGATACCCGGCATTTTGAGGGTCTGCGACGCATCGAACGACTTAAGTTTCATGCCAAAGGCGGGCGGATGCTGAATCATGGCAATCAACATACCACTGGCGCGGTAGTCCAGCCCAAAGAGGGGTTTGCCGGTCACAACCTTGAGGCCTTCGACATTCTTTTTGGCGCTTCTGACAATGGTAAAGTCTTTAGGCGATTTTAGTTTTACGCCTTTCGGCACCGCCAGCGTAGCGGCTTTACTGGCCATTTCGCCGAAGTTCGCCAATTTTCCGCTCGAATGGTGCAGGACACCCGCTTGGGTCGTCACTTCACCGACGGGCACGTTCCAGGCTTGGGCGGCTGCTTCGCACAGCATCTGCCGGGCAGCGGCCCCGGCTTCGCGAAGGGGTTTCCAATACATTCGAACCGAATTACTGCCACCCGTAAACTGCGGTCCCAGTTTCGCGTTGTCGTGCGGCCCCATCTCAACGACTACGTTCTTCCAGTCGGCATCCAGTTCTTCGGCCACCATCATCGGCAGCGAGGTCATTACGTTCTGCCCAAACTCCGGGTTCGGGCAGATGAGCTTGATCACATTGTCGGGCGTAATCTGAATATAGCCGGTCAGTTGAGCCCACTGCTCCGGCAGGTTTAGAGCCTCTAATTTATCGGCGGCTTTCAGGTTCGACAGCCAGCTCACGCTGAGCAGCATGCCCCCACCCGAAAGCAGTGAGGTCTTTAAGAAGGAACGCCTGTTATAGGTTGTTCGGCTTGTTTTCATGGTCAAGGTTCTGGAGTTAACAACAGGTTTCTACTTCTTGGCGGCTGATTTGATGGCGTCTTTGATACGCAGGTACGTACCACAGCGGCAGATATTGCCACTCATGGCAGCATCAATATCGGCGTCGGTAGGATTAGGATTACTTTTCAGCAGGGAGGCCGCGCTCATGATCTGCCCGGACTGACAGTAGCCACACTGGGCTACGTCGTGTTCCAGCCAGGCTTTCTGAACCGGGTGATCACCCTTCGCCGACAAGCCTTCAATCGTCGTAATGGCCTGCTTTCCGATGGCGGAAACGGGTAGTTGACAGGAACGTACCGCCGTCCCGTCCAGATGAACCGTGCAGGCTCCGCACTGTGCAATACCACACCCGTATTTGGTTCCCTGTAAGTCCAGATGGTCGCGGAGTACCCAAAGCATCGGCGTCGCTGGATCGACGTCCACCCGACTGATTTTACCGTTGATTTTTAAGTTAAATGTTGCCACACGTATCGGGTTTAATTTGTTATGTTCATCTGGACGGGACGGTTCGCTAAAGCCAGCGGAACCAGGTTCTATCAACAACTGCTAGCGCTGAATCCGGCAAAGCAAGTACAAATATCTCGTTTAATCGGATTACGCGGGGTATACGGATTACGGATATTGCTACCATTTTTACGGACTCAGCAGGCTACCCCCGGTTTTGTCTATTATAAAGATATCTACGGCTATTTTATAACGTAACGCATTAACCTTTAATTACTTGCCTGCGGTCATTCAGATAACGGCGACTCTTCTCAACGTTGGATGCTGACCAACGGTGCTATTGGCCATGCCCGGCACGGTTGTCCTCATCGGAATCAGCGGTTACCCATTTTTAGGGTAATCCTCAGCTGGAACGTAACACTTTTCCGAACAATGAGTAGTTAGTAAGCGCGGGATGGGAAAGGAAACCGTAAGAAAACCAGTTTTCCCGGCGCGGATACGTGTATGGCGACTATAGTACATTCCTGGGTTAGTGTTATTCATCTGGCAGCTGCGCTAACGGCTATGTTCACTGGAACGTCTATCCTCTTCACGAAGAAAGGAACACCCGTCCACCGGTTTACGGGCCGCGTTTACGTTGCGGCAATGGTGGTGTTATTAGTCACGGCCTTTCAGATTTATTATCTGTTCGGGCGATTTGGAGTCATTCATTGGGGAGCGGTGGGCAGCGTTGGGGCGTTGCTGGTTGGTGTCGGGGCAATAATCGCCCGATCGTCAATGCGCTCCTGGCTCCAATGGCATTACCTTGGCATGGGCGCTTCGGTCACCGGCCTGTATGCCGCCTTCGTCGTCGAAAGTACGTACCGTTTTTTTCCGCCCGCTTATTTCTGGTGGGTAACGATGGGAGCGGCCAATCTGATTTTCGTCATCGGTGGCGTACTTCTTTACCGCCATTATCCACGCTGGGCTGCCGAAACCACTCAGACCACCCATTCGGCATTTCGTCGCGTCAGACAGGCAGTTATCGCCCCCAATGGCGTGGTTCATCAGAAAGTGATTTAAGGAGGCTGATTATCCGCTGACCTTTCGACAGAATTAATCAGTAACCAGCCCAATCAATCCCTGATCAGCCATGGAATCTAAACACGACCCTATTCTTTGGAAACAAGCAAAAGCCCGGGTTGGCTTTCGAATGCACCTTCGCTCCTATCTGCTTTTCAACGCCGGATTCTGGCTCATCTGGGCCGTCATCAACTTCTCGATTCACAACTCAGCCAATCACGGTTTCCTGTTCCCCTGGCCTATCTTCCCCACAATTGGCTGGGGTATCGGGCTACTCTCCCACTACTTCGCGGTTTACCACCGCGGCAACGAAAGGTCGATGATCGAACAGGAGTACCAGAAGCTGGTTAACCGCCAATCGACGTTTTAGTCGATAATACGTAGACATGCCCAAAAGCTCAGTGTAGATGACACGGATGCCTTTGGGCATTGTTTAGTCAACACTTAAACCGCCACCGGTGCTTTAATGGCCGGGTACGGGTTGTAGTTTTCGAGCGTAAAATCGTCGTACGTAAAATCGAAAATAGAGCTTACCGCCGGGTTCAGTCGCATGATTGGCAATGAGCGTGGTTCGCGGGCAAGCTGCGTTTCGACCTGCTCCAGGTGATTCAGATACAGGTGCGTATCGCCCCCAGTCCAGATAAATTCGTGTGCTTCGTAACCACATTCCTGCGCAATCATCATGGTCAGCAACGCATACGACGCGATGTTAAACGGCACGCCCAAAAAGACGTCGGCGCTTCGCTGATACAACTGACAGGATAATTTCCCATCAGCTACGTAGAACTGCATCAGCAGGTGGCAGGGTGGCAGAGCCATACTGGGCACATCGGCCGGGTTCCAGGCCGAGATAATCATCCGGCGCGAATCCGGATTCTTCTTTAACTGATTCAGCACGTCCTGCAACTGATCAATGACCCGCCCGTCGGGGGCCGCCCAGCTCCGCCACTGTTTGCCGTAGACGGGCCCCAGATCGCCGTTCTCATCGGCCCATTCATCCCAGATGCTGACGCCGTTGTCTTTTAGATACTTGATGTTGGTGTCGCCTTTGATAAACCAGAGCAGTTCGTGGATAATGGATCGGGTATGCACTTTTTTGGTGGTCAGCAACGGAAAGCCTTCCTGCAAATTAAACCGCATCTGGTAGCCGAATACGCTGAGGGTACCCGTGCCGGTACGGTCAGTTTTGCGAGTACCCTGATCAAGAATATGGCGAAGTAAGTCGTGATATTGGCGCATACGACAAAGAAACGAAAAAGGTGGCTTCCATGGAAGCCACCTTTTTCGTTTACCAGGATAGATTCGTTTGACGGGTCTGTAAAACTCCTGTCATCTAGTTAATCTCGAATGAATACGTAATCTCAGCCGACGGGCGAAACTGAGCGGTGGCTGAGCAGTATTTGTCCATCGACAAATCAATGGCACGCCGAACCTTTTCCGCGTTCAGCTCTCCTTTCAGCAGGTACGTAATGTGAATTTTCTTGAACGGCGCTGGGGTCGCTCCTTTTTCGCGCAGGCCATCGACTTTCAACCGAAAGTCATCGATACGTTGCTTTTGCTTGTTCAGAATCAGGATCACATCAATAGCCGAGCAGCCGGCAAGCCCCATGAGCAGCATTTCCATCGGCCGGGCACCCGCATTGTGTCCGCCAATATCGGTGGCGGCATCAATGTGCTGCGCTACTCCCGACAGACCGACGGCTTCAAAGTGAAATGCATCGTCTACCCGAGCGAGTTCAACCTGCATTGTATTAAATTCAGTAGTAGTGTCAACCGGTTGTGAATCAAGCATAATCTTTTTTGCGTTTATACCTAAGAGTTCGTAGTTTCACTAACCAAACCAACGTACCATGTCCGAAAAATTCACTGACGACCTCTTCGATCTTAAAAACGACCGGCGGCTGAGCGTGTATCTCTACCGGGCAGGCTTTGGTGCGTGGCTGCTGTATATCGTGTCGGGTGCCCGGTTCATGCAGTCGGTTAGCATGTATCGAACAGATTTTGGGGTGTTCTCGTTCTTTCTGATGGTTATGGGCCTGTCGGCCTCCATGATTTACGACTATCATCACCACCCCGTCGAATTTGCGCAGAAAAAGAAGTGGCTTGCTGTCAGCTACTTAGTTCTAGGTGCACTCGTTTACTTTTTTATCCTTCATAACGAGCCGATTGCCTTACCGCAGTTATTTAGCCAGAGCCTGTTCTAAGCCCGCACTCGCTCCGTTGCTCATTGACGAATTGTACACCGTTTCGGTACGTCCTACAAATTCCGAATGTAGCGCTGCCCACCCAGGTACCGCATTTGCCGCGAAATTTGCCGGGTCCGGCGCTGAATGTAATTCGACGGATTTTTGATGGAAAACAATCGGGGATTAGGTAATACCGCAGCAATTCGGGCGGCTTCGTTCCGGGTCAGTGTTGCCGCTGAGTGGCCGTAATACCGCTGGGAAGCGGCTTCTACCCCAAACGTCATGGGGCCCGTTTCGGCCACGTTGAGATATACCTCCAGGATGCGTTTTTTGCCCCAGATCAATTCGATCACCGCCGTAAAATACACTTCAAGGCCCTTGCGGATATAGCTGCGCCCGTTCCAGAGGAACACGTTTTTGGCGACCTGCTGCGAAATGGTACTGGCTCCCCTGGGTCGTTTTCGGTGCTGATTTTCTTTAATCGCATCCTGAATCTCGTCAAAATCGAACCCCCAGTGCACAGGAAACGCCTGATCTTCAGACGCGACAACCGCCAGCGCGGCTTCTTTACTCAACTGGTCATAGGCCCGCCATTTCTTATACACATGACTGCTTTCGTCGGCCCCAAACGTATCAATCCAGCGCGACACAATGAGCGGAGTCACCCACACGGGCACATACTTCAGCACCACCACGTAGCCGAGCGAGCCGAAGAAGAGCCACAGAAAAGCTTTGACGCAGAACCAGTAAACACGCTCCAGCAGTGGCCGCTCGCGAATGAACCGGCGGGCCCGTTGCCAACGTCCCGTTTTTTGCAAGCGCTGCGTAGACGCATGAGCCGCTTTTGGGCGGGGCGGGGGCGCGTTGCGAAACGTATTGGTCGGGCGTTGGGGATTCATAACGGCAAGTCTGTTGTGCGAAAATAGCAGTCGCACACTTGGAAACGTGCGCCAGAGACAGGTTTATTGCGAAAAATTTACCTTTCTTCCGCAACGGCTACGCGCCTGCCCTACTCCATAAAAAGCGTTGCGGCCACCCGATCGGCAAAAAGCTTCCCTGGCTCTGTCAATAGGAGCCGATCATCCTGCTGAAGAAGCCAGCCGGTGTTAATCATATCAGCCAAATCGTGAGCCTGTAACGTAGTAAAATCGGCACCCGCGAGGCTATTCAGCTCGGTCAAAGAACACCCCCACTGAGTACGCAGACCCGTCAGCAGGTATTCGTTGACCTGGTCAGCTCTACTCAACTCTTCGAGCGTAGCCGGTACGTTTCCCTGCTGGATTTGGGCGATATAACGCGCATTATTAGCACTATTGTACTGGCGGGAGGGGCCGTTGTACGAATGCGCACTCGGTCCAATACCCAGGTATGCGCGACGTTGCCAATAGGCGGTGTTATGCCGGGCGTACTGTCCGGGCTGGGCAAAGTTCGATATTTCGTAATGCTCATAGCCCGCAGCCCGCAAGGCCTGCGTCAGTTGTTCAAAGTGAGCAGCCGCCAGGGCTTCATCGGCGGGGGGAAGTTTTCCTTTCTGCTGCCAGCGCCCAAAAGCAGTGTCGGGCTCTATGGTTAACGCATAGGCCGACAGATGAGGCACGTCTAAAGCCAGCGCTTTCTGCAGATCGGCCTGCCAGAGCGACTCGTCGCGGTTCGGTATACCGTAGATCAAATCAATGCTCAGATTGTCAAAGCCCATTTCGCGGGCCAGCCGAACGCAGGCTTCGGCCTCTCTGGCTGTATGCGCCCGGTTCATCCAACGTAACGTAGCCTCGTCAAACGTCTGAATTCCGATACTCAGGCGATTCACGTACTGCCGCAGCATCCTGAGCTTATCCGGCGTCAAATCGTCCGGGTTCGCTTCAAGCGTTAGTTCGGCCGACGGCGACACCTGATACTGCGTGTGAATGACCTCAAAAATTTGCGCCAGCTCCGGCTCCGTCAGCAACGAAGGGGTTCCTCCTCCGAAGTAAATCGTTTCGAGCTGGTTAGTAGGTAAGTACGCGTACTGCAACCGAATCTCGGCACAGAGCGCATCCACCAGTGCTGATTTCTGAGTCAGGTTGGTGCTGAAATGAAAGTCGCAGTAATGACAGGCTTGCTTACAGAAGGGTATATGAAGATAAAGATGCATCTCTTTCTATGACAAGAAAGCAGGTCTGCGGGTTCCTCAAAGCGTTTTTTCCAGCACAATCATCAGCCCATGTTTCCCTTGCAACGTACCGATAATATCGAAGCCCGCGCGCAGGTTCAGGATAAGCATGGAACGCCATTGGTTGTAGGTCTGCGTGCGAACCGTCCGGTACCCCTGCTGCCGACACCAGTCGTGCTGCTGACGCATGAGTTCGGCGGCTATCCCATGCCCACGATGAGTTAACCGCACACAACCCAGCCAGCTATAGAACTGATCAGGTTGTCGTTCGTAGCCGAGTTTACAGCCAACCACCTGCTGGCCCTCGAGGGCCAGAAACGTCGGTACGCTGGTGTGGGCCAGCTGATACGTCAGTTCGGCGAGGGTATCCTCCCGGCTGCGACTGCTGAATACGTTTTGGAGTACCTCCAGGAGCGACGACCGCAGTGGCTCGTCGGGCAGGCTATCGTACTGTTCGTACCGAATATTCATGGGGTAAAAATGACAAAAATCAACTATGTTGCATGAACAGTTTCCATTAAAAATGACCGACCCGTCCGCTCCACTCCCCGACTCGTCTGCCCAAACGCCTACTGATGACCAGATTAAGCTCCGGGAACTGACCACCCAAAGCTGGAACTTGGAACTGGTGATTTCGGGAGCTGCCTTGTTTGCTACCCTTAGTTTACCCGAACTGCTCGATGGTGCGCTGACGTACTACCGCTATAATCTGATGCCCGATACCGATTACGTGCACGATATGCTGCCTACGCTGGTGTTGGGTCTAAGCAAAGGGGTGTCGTACGTTCTGTTCGTGGCCTTTCTGCTTAATTTCGTGATGCGGGCCTTCTGGGTAGGACTGGTTGGCTTACTGGCCGTTTATCCAGACGGCATTCGCTACGAGCAGATTTATAATATGAGCGAGTATGCCCGCCAGCGCTTCGCCCGGGAGATGGGATCGCTGGACGAGTTTATCATTCGGCTCGACCGACGCTGCAACGTCATCTTCGCGCTGGCTTTCGCCCTGGCGCTGCTATTGTTCGGTATTGCAGCTGCATACCTGATTTTTATCGGTATTGGCACCCTGTTGCAGGTAATCCTTCCGCCTGATACCTATACAGTTGTGCGTACCGCCTTTGGCTGGTTGGTCGGCTGCGTATTTCTGCTGTATATGCTGGCGGGGTTTATATTAAACCTGCCAAAATTTCGCGACAACCCAGATCTGGCCCCTATCTCCTTTCGGCTCAGCCAGCCACTCAATTTTCTGGGCATACACCGACCACTGCTGTATATTACATATACCTTTTACAGTCAGATTCCCAAGCCCCAGCTACAACGCCGTCTCTATGTCGTCTTTGCGGTATTTTTTCTGACAGAGGCCATATTTATAGGCAGTCAAACCTTACAGACGCGGGGTGTTACCAGTATACTCGATAGCCGGTCATTTATCAGCCTTCGCGATTCGAGCCGCACGCTCAACGCCAATACCTTCGACAATTTACGTCCGGCTGACAACCTAATTGATAAAGCCAGTATTCAGGCCGATGTAATTCGGGAACCGTTTGTGCGGTTGTTTGTGGGGTACCCTAAGATCCTGGATAGCGAACTGAGCAGGCGGTATAAAGAGCCTGCGTGGCCAGATAGTCTATCGCGGAGGGCCCGGCGCGAACGGCGCGCGGCCTGGTATCTGCAAACGTTTCAGCGGTACTTCGGCGTTTACGTGAACGACTCCCTATACAAGTCACCTGATTTTCTGTTCACTCAACGCCCTGATAATGAGCAGCGGGGTTTAACCACCGTATTGCTCCCTACTAATCTGAAACCCGGAAAGAATATCATTCGCCTGACGGTGCCCGGCGAGAATGACCAACCCGCTGAAACCTATGCACTGATTCAGTTTTGGTACGTACCTGAACCGTAGCCGTAAACGACGGCTGTACCCTGGCGATTACGTCCCGATCGTGCGCCCTAAGGAATATGAAGGCTAAAATTGCCGGTCAGTCCGGGCACTTCTTGCAGCGTTTGCCCTTTTTATACTTCTTGCAGCACTTTTTCAGCACGCATTCGCTGCCCAGAAACGAGTTGGTTTGTAAAACAGCTTTTTCGTGTGCTAACGAGATGACGTGGTCAACGGGAGAAAACTCAGCGTTCATTAGGCGGATTTGTTACTGGCACAAATTTACTTTATTTAGATCAATTACAAACAATGTTATGAGAAAAGTTTTAACTGCTGCTTTGAGTGTTCTAGTCAGTGCAGCCGTTGCTCATGAGTTCTGGCTCCAGCCCAACCGCTTTTTTGCGCGGATAGGCGATCAACTTAGCGTGCAGATACTCGTCGGCGAACACTTTACCGGCGAGCGGTCGGAAGGTAAAACCAATCGTATTGCGGACTACCGACACCACACCGCTACCGGCACTGCCGATCTGGCTCCAATGATAACCGGTGACACGTATGGCAACGTATCGATTCCCTTAAATACCGAAGGAACGCACCTGATCAATTTTGCCAATACACCAAAGTTACTCAGTATGAAAGCAGACAGTTTTCTGCTGTATTTACGGGAAGATGGCCTCGATTCGGTCATAGCCGCCCGTCAGCAGCGGGGTGAAGCGGATAAAGCCAGCCGGGAGCTGTACCAACGCTGCGCTAAAACGTTGGTGCAGGTAGGCACAGCTACCGATCGGACGTACTCAAAAAATACGGGCATGCCTTTAGAAATTATTCCCGCCAAAAACCCCTACGATCAGCGCTTCGGACAGAGAGCTGAGTTTAAAATCCTGTTTATGGACAAACCGCTGGAGGGCGTGCTCGTGCGCTACTGGACCCGCACCATCGCCAACCAGGTTATCGAAGAAACGCAGCGTACCAACGCCCTGGGCGATGTCAGCTTCCGGCTGCGGGCGGGCCGTTGTATGATCAGCCTCGTTCACATGGTACCAGCGGCTGACCTGAAGCAGGCCGACTGGCATAGTTACTGGGGGAGCCTTACATTTGGTTGTCGTTAATGATTGTCTTATGTCTTCTCCATTCGCCACCCTCCACCGCTACCGGACTTATGCTCCGTTTCTGCTCCGGCTCGCGTTTGGCTACGAACTCTTCGATGCGGCCGGGCATACGGCTCTCCACCCGACGGAAGGCATACCCGGTTATGCCGACTGGTTACGGAGTCTGGGGTTTCCGTTTCCGGTGGCCAGTGCCATTCTGTCGGCCTATACCGAAAGTATCGGGGCTATTTTGCTCGTTATCGGGTTTAAAACCCGCTGGGCTGCCCTTGCGTTAGGGATTAATTTCGCGTTCGCCATTGCCGTAGCCCATCTGGCCACGCACGATACGTACAAAAACACCTTTCCGGCCCTCAATCTGTTTGCCATGATGGTGTTCCTGTTGCTGAACGGGCCCGGCAAACCCTCCGTCGATGAAGGCCTGTAAATTGTATCTCTGTATTTTCCTTATTGTATCCGCCTGCGCATCCGTAGCAGCGCAGACGCCGACCATACAGGACACCGTACTGACTGGCTACACACGCACCGCCGTTACGCCCCTGTATTATGGACTCGGCACGGACCGGCTCGGCGGGGCACGTATGGAAACCCTCGACTCGGGTATTGTCCTGACGGTAAACGGCTTAGCCTGGGTAGGTGCGGATTCGTCAAATCGGTTCTGGCGCGTCCGGCTTGCCCCATCGCTAACGGCTTACGTACCGGTTGCCCAGGTAGCCGTCGATACGTCCGGAGGGTATCCGGCGGGTGCCCTGATGGGGAATTGGCAGGTCCACGGCGACTCGGTTAGCACCGATCGAGGTTCCCGGTTTGATTACGTCGCCATTCAGCTCCCTGCCCGCTTCCCCTACCGTAGTCAGCAGCAGGTAAATCCGGCACGGCTCATAATCGACGTATTTGGTGTGACGCCGAATACGAACTGGATTACGCAGCTAGCCTCCAATCGGGAAATCAAGACGGTCTGGTTTGAGCAACCGGCCGATGAAATCACTCGAATTTACATTGACCTGAATCATGCGCAATCATGGGGGTATTCGGTATATTACCAGCGGAATACCTTGTTTATTCGCGTACGCCGTCCACCCCGGCAGCGCAGCTTACGAGGGCTGACCATTGCCGTAGATGCCGGGCACGGGGGCAGCAATACGGGCGCTAAAGGAGGCCAGTCGGGCAGACTGGAAAAAGACTTGACGCTGGATGTGGCGAATCGCCTGCGAGCACTGCTCGAACGAGCTGGTGCCACCGTTGTCATGACCCGTACGACCGATACGTTGCTGGGGCCAACGGCCCGCATACTGGCCATGCGCCGAACACTGCCCCATATACTGGTCAGCATTCATTTCAACGCATCGGGTAATGCGCGGGTGCGGGGCGTCAGTACGTATTACAGGCACGTCGGCTTTCGGCCGCTGAGTCAGGCGATCCTGCGGGAACTTCGAAAAACCAACGCCCCGGAGTTCGGCAACGTGGGTCATTTCAATTTCTTTTTCAACGCCCCTACCGACTACCCGAACGCCCTGGTCGAAGGGCCATTTTTGAGCAATCCCGCCGACGAAGCCTTACTGCTCGAAGATCGCTTTCGCCAGGCAATGGCGAAAGCGATCCGAAACGGCCTGAAACGGTTCGTTAAACAACGCTGACCAACGTAGTTACTTGGAGGATTGGGGGTTTATCGTAAGATTTCACCCGTCAGATACAGTTGTACCTGACCACTGATGTCGACCCGGTCGCCGTTGAGCTTACAGCGCAGATACCCACCCCGTTTCGAAACCTGACGGGCCGTAAGCTCTTCTTTACCAAGCTGCTCGGCCCAATACGGGACCAGGGTCGTGTGCGCCGAGCCCGTAACCGGGTCTTCGTCGATACCCGACTGCGGACCAAAGAATCGGGAAACAAAGTCAACGCCTGAATCAGCATTCCCCGGTGCGGTGACAATCACGCCCCTGGCGGGCACTGTGCTCATCTCCCGAAAATCGGGTTCCAGGGCTTCGACCTGCGCCTGGGTTTCATACACCAACAGATAGTCCGTCTTGCCTTTGAATATAGCCAGTGGTTTTTCGTCTAAACTCGTCAACAGCGCTGGGGGCTGTACGTTAGCTTTCTGGACCAGATCGACGGGGAAGTCAAGCGTCAGCCAGTTGTCTTCGCTCCGGCAAACTTTGAGCGTACCCGAGCGCGACTCGAAAAAGATCTGGTCTCGCTCCAACTGCTCTTCCAGATAAAAGGCAACATAGCCAGCGGCCAACGTAGCGTGTCCGCACAAATCGACTTCAACGGTTGGTGTAAACCAACGGATGTGGTAGTTAGCGTCGCCTTCCGTTTTGACGTAGAACGCGGTTTCGGCTAAATTATTCTCGGCCGCAATCTGCTGCATCTGTTCATCAGGAAGCCAGTCCGTCAACGGAACAACGGCCGCCGGATTCCCCGCAAATAACTGATCGGTAAACGCATCGAGCTGGTATATACGCATAAATAATCGCGATGTGCTGGGCACAAGTTATGATTTAGGAATGGTACTCGTTTCTTGCAATAGGTCGAACGTATCTGACGAAAATGCCGTCAATGAAGGCAGAATCACGTCGGCCAGGTCAAATTTAGGGTCATTCCGTTCAAAGGCGGCCGGAACGGCAATCGTGCGCATACCAGCCGCATGGGCCGACCGCAGTCCGCTTCCGGAGTCTTCAAAGGCCACGCAATCAGCCGGGGACACGCCCAGTTTACGCGCCGTACCTAGGTAAACGTCCGGCGCGGGTTTATTGCGGGCTTCAAGCGTAGCGGAGTGCCACAGCACGAGCAGATCACGAATCCCCAGCCGCGTAACGACGACGTCGATCAGGCTCATGGGCGAAGCCGACGCAATAGCGGCTGGCAGGCCCTGCCGCGCGAAAAACGCAAGGACTTCGATAGCGCCGGGCATGGGTTCAGCCAGGTTGGCAATCCGCACGTGGACGCCGTCCGTAATAGCCTCTGCCAGATCAACCAGCCGTCGGCCGGGCTGTTCCTCAGCGGACCAGGGCGCGCGGGCATACCAGTACTTTACTACGTCCAGAATGGGCATGCCCGTTGTCTGCTTGCATTCGTCATCGGTTAACTGTAGACCGACGGTCGCAAACACGTCCCGTTCCATTGCGCGCCAGTGGGGTTCCGAATCCACCAACAACCCATCCATGTCAAATATCGCTGCGTGTATCAAAATTAGTTGTATTCAAAAGTGTCGGGCGCTGTGGCCATTAACCAGCCTGGTTTTAAACTGACCAGATCATTTCTAGAACGCTCCGATCCATAAAAAAGGCTCAGCAGGAGGTTAACTGGAAATCCGTTGCCTGCGTGTCCGTCCTGTTCTAACCAGTTCTCCTAATCCATAGCTATTTAACAATCGGACTACCAGCTTTACCCATTTTCTTAGTGTAGACTCGTTAATTCGATCAAACTGCCTCTACTACGCTACCCAGAAGCGTTATACGTCGGCTTTACGGAACGGTTTTACGTCGATCGTTTCCCAAACTCCTTCCACGGCATACGGATCAGTTTGCAAATACTCCGCGAGTTGGTCTTCCGTATCAAGCTCCAGCAACAGCATCGAACCGATCATCTTCCCGTTTGGATCGAGCAAAGCACCGCCGAACAGAAACTGACCTTTTGCTTTCAGTTGCCGGACAAAGTCGAGGTGGCGAGGCCGTACCTCCATTCGTCGGTCGAGTGCCCCCGAATCCGTGTGATCATAAGCGTGGATAACGTATTGCATTGAATCTGTCGTAATTTCGTTGGGCAAGATACCATCTTTCGAGAATTTCGCCCTAACCTTTACGGTGTTTCTCTGCTTTTTTTGCCGACATAACGGTGCAGATTCTGTCTACCGGGCACACTCGTCCTGCCTTCTCTGCTCCACCCCTGCCCACCGTTCTGATTTACCTGCTCAACAACAGAATTGTTAATCGCTGACTTGTCTACTGAACCAGCGGATGGCGGTTTTGTCCCTGACAGAAATTAATTTGTTTCCCGCTTTTCTTCTTAATTTCCGGCTTTTTAGTCAGTTCGCCTACCTCATCATCTCATGAAGCGCCTTTTTTGCTGGCCGCTGGCCATGCTAACGTTACCGGTTCTTGCCCAGCCTAAAGCGGTGGAAGTTCCCGCCCGGGCAGCTACCACCCTCACTGTCGAAACCATTATGCAGGACCCCAGGGTCTGGATGGGTGTCTCCCCGAGCAACCCGGTCTGGTCCGATGACTCCAGGACGTTGTATTTCAGCTGGAATCCGGTTGGTGAAAAAGCCAAAGGCGACTCCCTGTACAAGGTTACTTTTACCGCTGGCCCGCGCGGTAAAGCGTTGGTGGCCTCGCAACCCCTGAAGGTGAGTCCAGCCGAGCGCCGGGCGCTGCCTGCCGCCCCAACGGCCGCCTACAATCGGGCCCGAACCCAGCGGATTTTTGAACGGCAGGGCGATTTGTTCTGGCTCGACGTAAAAACCGGACGGACGCGTCAGCTAACCAATACGGTGGACGCCGAAACGGATGCCCTTTTTTCGGGCGACGAGCAGCGGGTCATCTTCCGGCGCAGTCCAAACCTATACAGCATTGACATTCAAACGGGCATGCTCACTCAGCTCACTGATTTCCGTACGGGTGCTAAAAAGGCCGACTCCAAACTCACCGACGAGGAAAAAGTTCTGAAGCAGGATCAGTTGCGGTTGTCGGACGTACTGAAGGAACGAAAGGAAAAGAAAGACGCCGGGGAACGAATCACGAAAGCCGACCGGCCGAAACGGCCGAAAGAAATTTACCTCGACGAAAAGCAGCTCGTCAATCCGCAGCTTAGCCCGGATGGCCGCTTCGTTACGTACCGGCTCAGCAAAAGTGCCGCGAACGCGAAAACGGCGCAGGTGCCCAACTACGTAACGGAATCGGGTTATACCGAGACTATTTCCGCGCGTACCAAGGCAGGCGCTCCGTTGCCCACGCAGGAATTTTTCGTGTATGATACCGTAAAAGACACCGTTCGGACCGTTGGCACAGCGGATATTCCGGGCATCGGCGACAAGCCAGCGTTTCTGAAAACGATCACAACCAGTAAAGCAGACACCAGCAAAAAGAACCGCCCGGTGGTAATCAACGGCCCGGTCTGGTCGGAGGATGGGAACCTGTGCGTCGTGGTGGTCCGGTCGCTCGACAACAAAGATCGCTGGATTATGCGTCTTGATCTGGACGCAAGCCCGGCCGGAGCGCCGAAACTCTTCCTGCTCGACCGCCAGCATGACGATACCTGGATCGGCGGGCCCGGCATCGGCCCGGCCAATTCAGTTGGTAACATGAGTTTTCTGGCCGATAACCAAACCCTCTGGTATCAGTCGGAAGCCGACGGCTACTCGCACTTGTACTCAGTGAACGTATTGACTGGCGTAAAAAAACAACTGACATCGGGCAAATTTGAGGTGCAGCAGGTGCAATTGTCGAAAGACAGAACCCAGTTTTTCCTGCAAACCAACGAAGTTCATCCCGGCGAACAGCACTTTTATCGCATGGCCGTCTCGGGCGGTCCGCGTGCGAAACTAACCGGTATGACCGGCGCGAACGACGTAACGCTTTCGCCCGACGAAACCAGACTGGCGATTCGCTATTCGTCCACTAATCAGCCCTGGGAATTATATGTCAGCCCGATTGATGCGCCCGCCAGTCCAACGAAACTGACCAATTCCTTAACCGATACGTTTAGAGCGTACGACTGGCGGGAGCCAACTCTGGTGACGATACCGTCCCGCGATGGGCAGACGATCTACGGTCGGCTGTACAAACCCGCGAAAGCTACCGGTAAAGCTGTTGTATTCGTCCACGGCGCGGGCTACCTGCAGAATGCGCATAAGTGGTGGAGCCAGTACTTCCGCGAGTATATGTTCCACAACCTGCTGGTTGACCGGGGCTACACGGTGCTTGACCTGGATTACCGGGCCAGCGCGGGCTACGGCCGCGACTGGCGAACGGGCATTTATCGGCACATGGGCGGTAAAGACCTCGACGATCATGTCGACGGCGCGAAATGGCTGGTACAAAATCACGGAGTAGACGCCAACCGCATCGGCATCTACGGAGGCTCGTACGGCGGATTTATTACGTTGATGGCCATGTTCACAACCCCCGACGTGTTCAGGGCCGGAGCCGCGTTACGTCCCGTTACCGACTGGGCGGCTTATAACCATCCGTACACGGCGAATATTCTCAACGAACCTCAGACCGATTCGCTGGCCTATCGTCGCTCGTCGCCCATCAATTTTGCCGAGGGGCTAAAAGGGCATCTGCTCATCTGCCACGGCATGGTCGACGTCAATGTGCATTTTCAGGATGCTGTTCGGCTGGCTCAGCGCCTGATCGAGTTAAAGAAAGAGAATTGGGAACTGGCCGCTTACCCGGTCGAAGATCACGGCTTTGTAGAACCAACCAGCTGGATGGACGAATACAAACGTATTCTGAAGTTATTCGAGGAGCGTCTGTAAGCCTCACCAACTCCCCGTTTGGGCCGGAATGGAACGTGTTGAACAGCTTCCGTTCCGGCTCTTGTTTTTACACAGTTCGGAGCTGGTATTTTGCTGACGCAGCCACCTTCACAGAAGCTGCCCCACACGTTGAAGAACGTCGTCGGCATTTGTTTCGCCGGAAACGATCAGATGAGCCTGGCTGTAAAAGGGTAGCCGCGCTACGTAGCGGGCCTGTAAACTTTGTAACAATTCGGGGTCGTTGGGGCTGTAAAGCGGTCGGTCTTCCTGCGCATGAGCCATCATCCGACGCACCAGCACCTCCACCGGCACATCCAGAAAAACCGATACGCCGGCTGCATTAATGTACTCTATGTTCTTGTGGAAGCAGGGCATGCCGCCACCGGTCGAGACGACCAGACTCGCTCCCGGACGTATCGTTCGCAGAACCTGTCGCTCAGCCTCCCGAAAGTAAGCCTCCCCCGATTCGGCGAAAATAGTCGCGATGGAGCGCCCCTCATTTCGCACGATGAGCTTATCGGTATCCACAAAACGATAATGCAGCACATCGGAAATACGCTTCCCCAATGTACTCTTGCCCGAAGAAGGCATCCCAACCAGGAATATATTTTTCATGGGTCAACGAGTGAACGAGCGCAGGAGTGATCAGAGCTATTATTAGCTCCCCCATTCTTTCACTCTTTCCTACTCATTTTACGCTCTCAAGAACCTCAGCCGCGTCCGGCGTTGTATTATAATGCCATTTACCCCGCACTACGCCATCTTTCATGAGCCACGTACCAGGATTTGATCGCATGATGGTTTTAAGCACCGTCGCGTCGGCTTTATAGTACGGAATCTCTTCCAACTGAAATTCTTTGCGGAACGCCTTGATTTCGTCATCGCTGGTCGAGGTCAGGATATATGTTGACACGGTAGAGCCTTTTAACCCTTCGGCCAGCGCCCGAATGGCCGGAATACTGCCGGCATCAATTCCTTTCGTGGTTTTAACGATGATGAATAACTTGTTACCTTCAAACGACTGCTGGGTAAAATCGCCCTCGTCGTTCCAGATGCGGTAATCGGTAATCTTGGGCTTGGCACTTTCGTTGACCAGCACCATTTCCTTGAACTTATAGCTCTGGTCAGCCGGGTACTGCTCGAATTCGGTGGTTTTACCTCCTTTTTCCATTATGTATTTGTACCGCAGGGGCTCCGAAGGTTTCATACCCGCCGGAATGCTTTTGCCAACGGCGTACGGCAGCATATCGATCGGAGGCAGGAACTGAACGGCATAAATCCCCAGAGCCAGCGTCAGTACAGTCGTAATGCCGACCAGCCAGCCGGTGTTACGCGGACGAATCCGGTTTCGGTGGCCAATGATAAACAGGATCAGAATCGTCAGCACAACGTCCTTCCCGAAGGATGTCCACGGCTTGAGCTTAATGGCATCCCCGAAACAGCCGCAGTCCGTTACCCGGTTGAAATACGCCGAATAAAACGTCAGAAACGTAAAGAAAACGATCAGAAAAAACAGCAGCCAGGTCGTTGTTTTAGGTTTATACGAAGCCAGCAGCGCAACTCCTAAAATTACTTCGGCCGCGCAGAACAGGACGGACATAGCCAGCGTGAACGGTACCAGCCCCATAAAGAAATCATGCAGGAACGGTACGTCCTGGGCAAATACCTCGAAATATTCCTCAAATTTTATCTGCGTTCCAATCGGGTCGTTCAACTTGATCAAGCCGGAGAAGATAAAAACAACGCCAACCAGCACTTTAGCGATCCGGGCCGCAATCAGCATGGGCGGAGTACCGGTTTTGACTTTTGGTGGAGTGGTAGTTTGATTCACGTGTAGTTGCTGAATAAAGGCTAGAAAATAACCGACCCAAATGGCCTGACGCTTCCCGACAGGTCGTTAGTAACTTAGAGACTTGTCAGTTTTATTAAACAGAAAACGGCATAGTTGATCATATCCATATAATTAGCCTCAACGCCTTCGGAAACCAGCGTACTGCCCCGGTTGTCTTCGATTTGCTTCGTACGCAACAGCTTCATCAGAATAATATCGGTCATTGAGCTCACCCGCATCTCGCGCCAGGCTTCGCCATAGTCGTGATTTTTGGCAAACAGCAGGTCAATAACCCGGCCAATCTGCGCATCATACAGCCGTTCCAGCTCGTCCGTCGGAATATCCGTACGCGAATCACTGATTAACTGCATCTGAATCAGGGCCATAACGCAGTAATTGATAATTCCCACAAACTCGGGCTCGATACCTTCACCGACGCGACTAACGCCGGTTTCCTGTAACGTACGTATGCGCTGCGCTTTGATGAATATCTGGTCAGTAATGCTGGGAAGCCTTAAAATCCGCCAGGCGGTACCATAATCCTGATTCTTTTTTAAAAATAAATCCTTGCAGCGTTGAATTACCTGCCGATATTCGGTTTCCGTAGTGGACATGGTCATTACCTGGTCATTCGGTGTCGTTGCTAGTCATTCGTCGGCTCGATCGTTTACCAATGCACGATACCATCGACTATAGATGACGCTTAACTGACATTTTTAATGGCGAAAGTTACGAAAAAAACGCTTAACTGCCGGGGTCGGCTGGTTTCCTTAGCTACACCGGCTGTAATGGGCATCCTCAACAGCACGCCTGATTCGTTTTTTGCCGGAAGCCGCATTTCGCTCGACAAAACCGTAGAAACAGCCCAGAAAATGCTGGCCGAGGGGGCCACCTTTCTGGATGTGGGCGGGTACTCGACCCGTCCCGGTGCCCCCCCTGTAAGTCCGGCCGAAGAAGCCGATCGGGTACTGCCGATTATCGAAGCCATTTTAGCCGTTCTGCCGGATACCTTGATTTCGATTGATACCTATCGGGCAGCGGTGGCCCGGCAGGCCGTTGACGCGGGTGCCGTTCTGGTTAATGATGTGTCGGGGGGTACGTTGGATAATGCGATGTTCGCAACGGTCGCCGGGCTGGGCGTTCCGTATATACTGATGCACATGCGGGGAACGCCCCAGACCATGCAGTCGCTAACCCATTATACCAACGTAACGAACGAGGTTATCGATGAGCTGGCCGGTCGGTTAGCCCACCTTCGCGCCCTGGGACACAAAGATGTTATTCTCGATCCTGGTTTCGGCTTTGCCAAAACACCGGCCCAAAACTTTAAATTACTCCAGCACCTCGACGCCTTTCAGGTGTTCGACGAACCCGTGCTGGCCGGTCTCTCCCGCAAATCAACCATCTGGCGGACATTAAACACGACGCCCGACCAAGCGCTGAATGGCACGACGGTTCTGAACACGATTGCCCTCACGAAAGGCGCGGCTATCCTGCGCGTGCACGACGTTCGGGAGGCCGTAGAAGCGTTGACGTTGCAGCAGCAGTTAACTTTTTTTTAGGGCAACTATTGCGCTTACTGAATCAAAACCCTACTTTTGCATTCCCAAACGACAACGACTCCGTTTCAATTGGGAAATGATTCGGTAGCTCAGCTGGTAGAGCAATACACTTTTAATGTATGGGTCCTGGGTTCGAATCCCAGCCGAATCACCAAAACGCAAAAAGCCGCTCGATCGAGCGGCTTTTTGCGTTTTGGTACGCCATATGTAGACCACAATTTATTCTTGAAGAGTCATCAATATATTCACTTTTCAAGAACAACTATAATCAAATTCACAAAGGAGCTGATCTGCAATATAATTCCGACAAACGCTATTTTTGCCAAATTTTTTTTATAGTATATTGCGTGACTTTGTCGCAAACATTCGTTATTCCAGCCCCTGTCTCCTATTCTAATTACCCGCTGGACGGATTGTTAATTTCTATTTTTTTAATTTAAGCTTTCTTTTTTTGACATTCTCCTAATTGGGATGCTAAAAACGACTGCCTCATCCAACGCTGTTACGACCATGTCTGATCAGGTTGACCAACAAAACCCACTAGAGAACTCCGGCAATTCAGGTCTGTATCGCCCCGAGTTTGAACACGACAACTGTGGAATTGGCTTTGTCGCTCATATCAAGGGGCGCAAATCGCACCAGATTGTGGCCGACGCGCTGCAAATGCTTCGGCGCATGGAACACCGGGGCGCCGTAGGTTCGGAACCCAACTCGGGCGATGGAGCCGGTCTGCTCATCCAGATTCCGCACGAGTTCTTCCTCGATGAGACTCGTAAATTAGGTGTGCACCTGCCACCCGCGCTGGAATACGGTGTAGGGATGGTGTATTTTCCGAAGGATGTCTGGTTACGGGAAGAGTGCCGGGCCATTCTGAACCGGAACATGAAAAAGCTGGGGCTGGAGCTGCTTTGCTACCGGGTTGTGCCGGTCAACAACAGCGACCTGGGCAATGGCTCGCGTTCGTGCGAACCCCAGATGGAGCAGGTGTTCATTAAACGCCCAGCGGATATTAACAACCCCGAAGATTTTGAGCGTAAACTTTACATTCTACGAAATTATAGTACCCGCCTGATCAATGAGACGGTGGCGGGCGTCGATACGTTCTATTTCTCGTCGCTTTCGTGCCGGACCATTACGTATAAGGGGCAGCTCACTACGCTCCAGCTTGAGCCTTATTTTCCGGATCTGCAACGGGAAGAAGTGGTTTCGGCCCTGGGTGTGGTGCATTCCCGCTTCTCCACCAATACGTTCCCATCGTGGAAGCTGGCGCAGCCATTCCGGTACATCGCCCACAACGGAGAAATTAACACCGTTCGGGGTAACGTAAACTGGATGAAAGCGGCCGAAGGGCTGCTGGAGTCCTCGAAGTTCACGAAAGACGAGATGGACATGCTACTGCCCATCTGCGATCCGAACCAGTCGGATTCGGCGAACCTCGACAATGCCATTGAATTGCTGGTCATGAGTGGCCGGTCGTTGCCACACGTCATGATGATGCTCATTCCCGAAGCCTGGGATGGTAACGAGCACATGGACCCCGCCCGTAAGGCGTTCTATGAATTCCATGCGGCTTTAATCGAGCCCTGGGATGGTCCCGCTTCAATCTCCTTTACCGATGGACGGATCGTCGGCGCTACGCTCGACCGGAACGGCCTGCGTCCATCCCGTTTTTGGGTTACCAACGACGATATCGTAATCATGGCCTCTGAAGTAGGCGTTCTTGACATTGATCCGGCGAAGGTGGTTTCGAAAGGCCGTCTGCAACCCGGCAAGATGTTTCTGGTCGATATGCAGCAGGGGCGCATCGTATCGGACGAAGAGATCAAAGCCGAAATGTCGTCCCGCAAGCCGTATCAGGAGTGGCTGGACGCCAACAAGATTCGGATTTCCGATCTGGAAGCGCCGATTCGGTCCTACAATCCGTATGACCCGGCTAAGCTCCTGCGGATGCAGCAGGCCTTTGGTTTTACGTCGGAGGATCTGCGGATGATTCTGGGCCCGATGGTCGAAACCGGCAAAGAAGCGCTGGGCTCGATGGGTACCGACGTACCACTGGCCGTTTTGTCGGAGCAAAGCCAGCATCTGAGCCATTATTTTAAGCAGTTATTCGCGCAGGTGACGAACCCGCCCATCGACTCGATTCGGGAGCGGTCGATCATGTCGCTGATTTCGTTCGTTGGCGCTACCTATAATTTGCTCAGCGAATCGCCCGAGCATTGCCGCCAGGTTGAACTCGACCAACCGGTACTGACCACTTCGGAGTTCGACAAGCTGCGGTTTATCGACAAGCCGAAGTTTCAGGCAAAAACGATTAACTGTCTGTTTACCGCCGACGGCCAGGGTAAGTCGCTCGAACGGGCGCTGGACCGGATTTGCCGCTACGCCGAAGACGCCATTCAGGACGGGTATTCGATTCTGGTACTTTCTGACCGGGCCATCGACTCCAGCCACGCGCCGATTCCGTCTTTACTGTCTACGTCCGCGATTCACCATTACCTCATTCGGCAGGGCCTGCGGGGTAAAGTCGGTATCGTGGTCGAAGCGGGTGACGTTTGGGAAACTCACCACGTTGCCACGCTGATCGGGTACGGGGCTTCGGGCGTGAACCCGTATATGGCGTTCGAGACGATTGCGAACATGAAAGAGAAAGGGCTGTTGCAGGTCGATTACGACCTCGACAAGCTCTATAAGAACTACGTAAAAGCCGTTAATGGCGAACTGCTTAAGATCTTCTCGAAAATGGGCATCTCTACCCTGCAATCGTACCAGGGGGCCATGATTTTCGAATGCTTAGGCTTGAACGAAGACGTAGTAAGCCGGTATTTTACCGGTACGGTTTCCCGAATCGGTGGCATGGGTCTCGATGAGATTGCCCGTGAGATACTGATCCGCCACTGTGTAGCCTTCCCGGACAAGCCTGTTGCTGTTCCTCGTCTCGAAGTTGGGGGTATTTATCAGTGGAAACAGCGGGGTGAAAAACACATTTTCAACCCGGACACCATCCACCTGCTCCAGCAGTCGACCCAGCGGAACGATTATCAACTCTTCAAGAAATACTCGAAGCTCATTGACGATCAGACGCAGAAGGCCATTACGCTGCGCGGCCTGCTGAAATTCAAGAAAGGTACGCCTGTTCCATTGGATGAGGTTGAACCAATCGAAAGCATATTCAAGCGGTTTGCTACCGGGGCGATGTCGTTCGGCTCGATCTCCTGGGAAGCGCATACTACGCTGGCCATTGCCATGAACCGCATCGGTGGCAAGAGCAACTCCGGCGAAGGTGGCGAAGACGAATTGCGTTACAAGACGCTCGAAAACGGCGACAGCCTGAACTCCGCCATTAAGCAGGTAGCCTCCGGACGCTTCGGTGTAACCAGCTACTACCTGACGAACGCGGAAGAGTTGCAGATCAAGATGGCGCAGGGTGCCAAGCCCGGCGAAGGGGGTCAGCTGCCGGGCTTTAAGGTAGATGACTGGATCGGCCGGACGCGCCACTCCACGCCCGGTGTCGGTCTGATTTCGCCCCCGCCCCACCACGATATTTATTCGATTGAGGACTTAGCGCAACTCATTTCTGATCTTAAGAACGCGAACCGTGATGCACGCATCAGTGTAAAACTCGTTTCAGAAGCGGGCGTTGGGACCATTGCCGCCGGTGTGGCAAAGGCCCATGCCGACCACCTCCTGATATCAGGACACGACGGTGGTACGGGTGCCTCTCCCCTGTCATCGATCCGCCATGCGGGTCTGCCCTGGGAGTTAGGTCTGGCCGAAGCGCACCAAACGCTGGTACGTAACAAACTGCGGGGACGTGTAACGGTACAGGCCGACGGTCAGATGCGTACAGGCCGCGATTTAGCCATTGCCGCCCTGCTGGGTGCCGAAGAGTTTGGTGTAGCTACCGCAGCTCTGGTTGCTACGGGCTGTATCATGATGCGGAAGTGTCACCTGAACACCTGTCCGGTAGGCGTTGCTACGCAGAACAAAGAGCTTCGCGCCTTGTTTACGGGCAAGCCGGAGCACGTAGTAAACATGTTCACCTTCCTGGCAACGGAGCTGCGCGAGATCATGGCCGAACTGGGTTTCCGTACGATCAACGAAATGGTCGGTCAGGCGCAGATGCTCGAACTCCGCCATGATCTGCCGCACTGGAAATACAAAAACATCAAGCTGGATGCCCTGCTTTACAAGCAGCCCACTAACCTCGATGTAGCCCTGTATAAGCAGGAAGAGCAGAACCATTACCTGGACGATGTACTCGACCGGAAGCTGATCGACGTTGCGCAGCCTGCCTTACAAACAGCCGAGTCGGTATACGCCGAGTTTACCGTTCAGAACATCGACCGCAGTATCGGTACGATGCTGTCCAACGAAATCTCAAAGGTATACGGCGGACCTGGCTTACCCGAAAGCACCATTCACTTTAAGCTGCGCGGTACAGCCGGACAAAGCTTTGGAGCCTTCAGCACGAGCGGCATTAAACTTGAACTTGAAGGTGACGCCAACGATTATTTCGGCAAAGGACTCTGCGGGGCTCAACTGATCGTATATCCGGATCGAACTGCTACGTTCAAACCCGAAGAAAACAGCATTGTCGGTAACGTATCGTTCTACGGTGCAACGTCGGGCGAAGCCTTTATCCGGGGTATGGCCGGCGAACGATTCTGCGTACGTAACTCGGGGGCGAAGGTCGTTGTCGAAGGCGTCGGCGATCATGGTCTGGAGTACATGACCGGTGGATTGGCCATTATTCTAGGACAGACCGGCCGCAACTTTGCCGCGGGTATGTCGGGTGGCGTCGCCTACGTCTGGGATCAGGATGGTACGTTTGCCTCAAAGGTGAACCCCGAAATGGTCAGTCTCGAAGCCTTAACCGACGAAGATCAGGCCATCGTGCGTGAGTACGTAGACAAGCACTTCCAGTACACAACCAGTAACGTAGCGTTGTCACTGATTCAGGACTGGACGAACGGCATTGGTCAGTTCGTGAAGGTCATGCCTGGCGACTTCCAGAAGGCGTTGGCTAGCCGGGGCATCTCACTCGCCGATCAGATCCGCGACAAGAATGTAGTGTACCAGGATATTGTGGTGGATGTGACGCAGGGGTGAGTCCATGAAGTTACCGAATGTTGATCGAGCAGCGATTCCTGACAGAAAAATAACAGAGTACCTGCTCGATCACTCTCATCCTCAGACTAAGGGCAAAGCTGCTTTTTACGAACTCGTAGGCTTTTCAAAAGCGGACAGACTTTAAAACTGCGT
The DNA here is from genome assembly GCF_054778895.1 of Spirosoma fluminis. Taxonomy (NCBI): domain Bacteria; kingdom Pseudomonadati; phylum Bacteroidota; class Cytophagia; order Cytophagales; family Cytophagaceae; genus Spirosoma; species Spirosoma fluminis. The sequence continues at coordinate 149,667 of NZ_BAAGZD010000013.1, read as the reverse complement.
TGTTCCCGTTTGTTACTGATAATGAAATCACAAAAGTTGTCGAACATGAATACGGCAATCGTTACGTCATAGAAGGTTGGCTACCTTGTCCGAATGGTAAATCGTATCCATTACGAGCCATTTGGTTCATTGCTGTCGATGAGGAAATTCCTGAATTGGTAACAGCATATCCGAATTAAAATGATGAACGAACGTGATTTGGTAGCTTTATTGATTGATTTACCAGAAGCGGGCTTGTTTCGCGGTGACGTTGGAACAGTCGCTTTTGTACATGGAAATCAAAAAAAAGATTTGAGGTCGAGTTTGTACATGCAGGCGGTCGCACAATTGCAGTAGAAACCTTGTCCCCGAATCAAATACGCAAGATTGAACAGGAGCAGGCGATCTTGTATGTCTCTCAATTGCAATAACTTATTTTGCTGATCACGGCACAATGGGAAAACCTACCGGATTTTTAGAATTTGCGCGCGAGCTACCCAAAAAGCGCGACCCGCAGGAGCGGATTCACGATTACAAGGAAATCGAAGTGCCGGTTTCGGAGCAGGACTCCCAGCGGCAGGCCGCACGTTGTATGGACTGCGGCACCCCCTTCTGCCACAGCGGCTGTCCGCTCGGAAATATCATTCCTGAGTTCAACGACGCGGTTTATGAGCAGAACTGGGCGTATGCCTACGAGATTCTGAGTTCAACCAACAACTTCCCCGAGTTTACGGGTCGAATCTGCCCGGCTCCGTGCGAAGCGTCGTGTGTGTTGGGCATTAACAAACCGCCCGTTACTATCGAGTTTATCGAGAAGTCGATTGCGGAAGTGGCGTTCGAGCGCGGATATATTACGCCAAAACCGCCAAAAGTACGTACCGGTAAACGCGTGGCTGTCGTAGGCTCCGGCCCCGCTGGCTTAGCGGCAGCGGCCCAGCTCAACAAAGCAGGCCATACCGTTACCGTTTTCGAGCGGGCCGATCAGATTGGCGGCCTGCTGCGCTACGGCATCCCCGATTTCAAACTGGAAAAGTGGACCATCGACCGTCGGCTGGCGGTTATGGAAGCTGAGGGCATTACGTTCAAGCCGAGTGTAAACGTCGGGGTTGATATTAAAGCAAACGATTTGCTGGAACAGTTCGACCTGGTCATACTCACCGGCGGATCGACGGTGCCCCGTGACCTGCCCATTCCGGGGCGCGATCTGAAAGGGGTTTACCCGGCTATGGAATTCCTGAGCCAGCAGAACAAGCGGGTTGCCAACCGCCCCGTACAGGTTAACCACCAGGGTGTTCCGTACGCTGACGGCGAATTGTGGGCGACCGACAAGAACGTGGTTGTGATTGGCGGTGGCGATACGGGCTCCGACTGCGTGGGTACCTCAAACCGCCATGGTGCCAGTAGCGTGACCCAAATTGAGCTGATGCCGATGCCACCGAAGGATCGGGCGGCTTCGACCCCCTGGCCGAACTGGCCGATGATGCTGCGCACCAGCACTTCGCACGAAGAAGGCTGCGAACGCCATTGGTCGATCAATACGAAAGCGTTCATTGGTGACGAAAACGGCAATCTGAAAGCGTTACGTATTGTTGACCTGACCTGGAAAAACGAGAACGGCAAAATGCAGATGGTTGAGCTTCCCGGCTCGGAGCGCGATATTCCCTGCGAACTGGCCCTGCTGGCGGCTGGCTTCCTGCACCCGCAGCACAATGGCCTGCTCGACGATTTAGGACTTGAGTACGACGAACGGGGCAACGTGAAAACAAAGGATTATCAGTCCTCAACCAATCCGAGAGTGTTTGCCGCGGGCGATATGCGCCGTGGTCAGTCGCTGGTCGTTTGGGCCATCTCCGAAGGTCGCGAAGCGGCCCGCGCTGCCGACTGCTACCTGATGGGCGAAACGCTGCTGGAAGCGAAGGCTGTTTCGATGATCGAAGCCGTTTAGTATGTTTAAGACCATATACATAAAAGCCCGTCAGCATAACCTGGCGGGCTTTCGTTATTCTGATTCTTGTACTGTACGTCAACCCTGTTAGTTACCGGCTTAAAGCGTAACGGGCTCTTCTTTTTCGTCGAAGAACAGATAATTCAGGAAATCGCAGTAGGGCTTAATGAGCTGGCAACCCCGCACGATTTCGTCGGCGAAGTTAGGCTTTAATACGTCCTTGTCCGTGAAGCGATGGATGAAAAACAGTTCTTTCCGACGTAACAGATCAATCTCCGGGTGATCGGCCGAATAACCTTTCGGCGCTGTTTTCATCACTTCTCCGGCGGCTTCGGGAAAGAACGCTTTAAACTCGTCGGCTTCAATAATCTCTTTCAGCTCATCGACATTGTAGTCAATCTCCTGCCGAAACTTGGCCAGGTTCGCGGGCGTGGGCTGCCACATGCCCGCACCCAGAAACGACTGGTTGTTGGGCTGAATCTGTACGTAATAGTCAATCCGGCCGGAGTGACGGCCACCGGGTCCTACGGCGAACGCCAGATTCGATTTGTAAGGAGCCTTGTCTTTAGAAAAACGGATGTCGCGGTTGATGCGAAAGATGCAGTCTTTTACGGCCGTATTGGCCAGCGGTTCAAAGGGAGCCAATCCGGCAAGAACCCGCTCGACCATGCCACATAGCTCGGTTTTAGCAGCATCGTACCGGCTTCGGTTCGCGTGGAACCACTCCCGATTGTTGTTTTTTACCAAATCACGTAAGAAGGCAAACGTTGGTGCTGTCAGTACAGCTTTTGAAGTAGGTTTTGTTGTCATAACTAATCAAAGATAAGCACTCGGGCTGATCTAAATGACATCGTCCGGCCGATTGACTATGAAACTTTTGCTCGATTCTCACCCCAGATTGTAGGTCTACCATACTACCCGTTGCCCGTACTTACATTGTACTTACAAGATAATATATTGTACATTGTCTTGACACCGAGCATCTTAATGTCTACCTTAGGTATAGATTCACTAAACCTGTTGCACCTATGAACCTATTACACCGAGTTGAGCACTGGGGTGACACGCATCACCCTGCCTGGACTGACGCGCTGCGGATTATGCTGGGGACTATTCTGGTGCTGAAAGGCATTAGCTTCATTAGTGACACTACGTACCTGACACAGTTGGTGGGCGGTTTGCATTTCGACCTGTGGGCCGTCATGCTTGTGCATTACATTGCCTTTGCGCACCTGATGGGTGGCTTTCTGATTGCAGTCGGCTGTTTGACGCGGCTGATGGTGCTGCTGCAACTACCCATTCTGATTGGGGCGGTTTTCTTCGTGAACATCAGCCGGGGATTTTCGGCTCTGAATTCTGAGTTGTGGCTTTCGGTTATCGTGTTGATGCTCTTGCTGTTATTCCTGGTATTGGGTTCCGGACGGTTTTCGATGGACGAATACGTCAAACAAAACGCCCGCTGAGGGGTTAGGACCTGAAACACTCAACGCATAATACGGTTATGGCAAAGTCAACATTGGACAAGGTCGAGGAGGAGTATCAGGACCAGCGCATTACGGGAAATCAGGACAATGGTACGCAACACGGCGAGAAAGGCAACGGCCGCTCGTCAACTTCCCATAAGAGTGCCAAACACTCGAAAGGAAACAGCAGCGCCGGACACGCCACCGGTGGCAACAAAGGTGGTCATAGCAACTAATTGATCAAGTCATCAGGAACAAATGCAGAAGCAGGCACCGATCGGTGCCTGCTTCTGCATTTTCGAGCTGGTCAGGTCAGGCCGTTACGTCAGCCTTACAACTAGTCTACTCAATAAGTAGTTTATGAGACAGCCCTATACCATATCGTGCAATTAATTCAACATCGCTATAAACCTGTTCATCAAATACGATTCTCCGCAAACGGGTAGTGGCAATAGCTCGAACAATCAGAAAGAGGAAGGCAAAGCCGGAAAAGATGGCAGCATCAGCGCACCACAAAAAACGACGGAGAAACCCGATGATTCGGTGCCGGATACCAGGAAGAACACGAACAGCGTCGCTTAATCGTTAGAACCAGAATTGATAGGATTAAAATTGATTTATCTGATATTTCTTTCGGAGAAAGCATTTTCAGAATCCTGTTAATCAGCAATAATCCCATAAATCCCGCGGGGCAGCCCGTGCGGTTCTGATTAGAATATATACCGGATTTCGCACCAGGGAATTTCTTCATTGACGATGCGCTCGAATACGGCAACCATCTTCGACTTAAGCTGGTGATCATAGCGGATATTCCAGCCGCCGTACTGGCTGCGTTTGTTCTCCTGTAGCTCTGGCACCCACAACAGCTCTTCAGCCTTTGGGTTGATGGCCAGGTTAGCCTGGTGCTGCCACTGGTTATGCGTCAGAAAGATGACCTCACTTTTGAGCTGCGCCTTCACTTCAGGACGTAGCTGGGCGTCGAGTTGTCGGAACAGGTCGCGGTAATCGTCGCGCCACTGTTTGCCCCCGTACACGATGACGGGGGAGAAATTGACATGCACTTCGTAGCCCGCGTCGTAAAAATCGTTGATGGCCGCAATGCGCTTCTCGATGCTGTCGGTCCGTACGTCGACAAGCTTGCTGACGTGCGAGGGCATGAGGCTGAAGCGAATTCTGACCTTTCGCTTCGGGTCGAACGCCAGCAGGTCGGGGTTGACAAACTTGGTGGCAAACGTCGCTTTGGCGCGTGGGTGCTCGCGGTAAAATTCAAAAACCTGCTGGATACCGTCGGACAGGCTGTAGTCGACCGAAATATCTGAATTGCAGCCAATGTCGTAAGTCCAGTACGTCGGGTCGGTCTGGTTGGCGGGCTTCGGCCACGCCAGGGTATGAACGTGCCTGTCTACCGTCGCCATAATCTCGTCGACGTTCGTAAACAGCGTGATGGGATTTACTTTCTTATGACGATCGACGTAGCAGTAGGCACACCCCCCAAAGCAACCGTTTGCCAGGCTCGGGGCGATGTAGTCGGAACTGCGGCCACTCCACTTGATGTCCTGGGTCTTGAGCTTTCCCAGAACCAAGACGTCTGATTTAACTTTAAAGTGGTTCATACCCAACTCAGGGAGCCGATTATGCTGCGTAACCTCTAGGGTCTCAGCCTCCGGATATTGACTCAGGATAGCCTCCCCTCGTTCGTTGAGGGCGTCGGCGGTATATAGCACAATACTGGGCTTGAAATCAGGCATGAAATTGCGTTGAGTGTCTGTACTAAGAACAGCCCCCTGTAGGCATTAGTTCACTACGTTACGCACATAACTCGTTGAAAATTAGCTAGTTATTGTAAGTTTAGCAAACCTTTCCTCCCGCTATTGGGGCGTACACTAATAAACGGAGTACCCTACGGAAGACCTGGACGGGCAGAGCCTGTCGGTGGCGTTTCAACCGCTCGAACAACAGTGGCAGGAAGTGCTTTGTGAACCCGTCCGGACAGCACCTGCATCCAACCTCGACTGGCTAAACGCCCTGATGCAGCGCCGTCTGAAGGCCCTTGATTACCGGATCGATCACATCAAACAAACGATTCTCCGGATTGAGCAGCTACAGCAGCGTGCTCAGCTTAACCAGAGTTTTCGGGCGACGGCGACTCAGTTACTTCATCAGTACAATGCGCTGCTGCTGCTCTACACAGACCAGTTAGGGAAGTTGCAGAAGGCCAGATGCTTTGTGGTGGAACGGCTTACCCAGTTAGAGATTGGTGGCGCTAAATCAACGTAATGGAACACGGTGATTCAATCCGTTACGTTGATTTAATGATTCCCAGGTCCTCGCTGATCTGCTCCTGCTGAAGAATCGACGTATGCAGTTGCCGGGAGCGCTCCCGGGTTTCTGCTGCCTTTCGAGTAAATTCATTAGCCGCTTCGTCGTCGCCGGCTTCAGCAAACACCTTCGCCGACTGCTCCAGGAGAATAATGGTCTCTTCCAGACCGCGGATCGTGCCCCAGAACATATCTTCAACCGTTTTGGTCACTTCCGACAGCAAAGCACTAGCCGTATAGGCATGACCGGTATGGCACCGATACCGAATCAGCTTGCCTTCTTTAAAACTGACCAGCGCCCCGTGGCACTCGGGGCAGGTGAGTGGAGTCAGTTCACCCATGTCCAGAATCCCCTTTTCAAAGGCGTTGAGCTGGGATGCGATCTGAACTTCCGTCTGCATTCGTTCCAGCTCGTCCATGGGAAGGTGCGGTGTTTCGGAGGCCTGTTCTTCCGTGAGTTTACAAAGTAGCGAAGGTATTTCGACCAGCGGGACCACATGCTCGACCTCAACAAATTCCAGCACGTTCTCGGGCATACTCGGGTATAAAGCGTCTTCGGGCTGCTGCACAATACTGACGCCCCCTAACCGCTTGATCGACCACATCCCCGACGTACCGTCGTTGAGGAGACCGGTCAGCACAACGCCAATGACGCGTGCCCCGAACGTATAGGCGGCCGACCGGAATAAGGCGTCGATTGAAGGGCGAAACCGATTCTCTTTCGGCCCTTTCTTAACCAGTATGGTCTGTTCTTCAATAAGTATGTGGTGATCGGGCGGTGCTACGTAAATAACCCCCGGCCGGATCGGATCTCCATCTTCCGGGTGCACTGCGTTTAGCGGCCCCGAATGGGTCAGAATCTGGGGGAGTAAACTGGGCGAATAGGGCGCTACGTGCTGTACCACAAAAATGGGTACGTTGAAATCCGCCGGTAAGCGTCCTACAATCTCTTTCAAGGCAGTAACGCCCCCTGCCGAAGCCCCTATTACAATAATATCGCGTTTAGTCATAGCCATAAACGTAAGCGTGCGGGCTCGTGTCGCAAACTTCTCTACAGAGAATAGCTTTTATTTTAAAATATACCGACTTTTAAACGGGCATTCAGCTGGATTAATAGACATACGCTCCCGACCTTATTTACGGAGAGAAAGGACTCATAGCGATGGCTTCCTTGGACTACCTTGTTAAAAGCCCACCAATTGTCGACTTATTAACACCTAAAACACCAATTGGTTTATCGCTTAGACAACACCTATGCCTTCGAAGAAAAACTCTTTATCTGTTACAAACGCTCAACCTGAACTTGTGCCGATTGTTGCCATTGGCGCTTCGGCCGGAGGAATGGAAGCGATCACCGAAGTATTGCAAAAGCTGTCGCCAACTACTGGATTCGCCTTCGTTTACATTCAACACCTGAACCCTGAACACAAAAGCAACCTGGACACCATCCTGAGTCGATCGACAACCATGCCCGTGGTTCAGGCCGCGCAAGGCATGCGCATCAAGGCCAACCAGGTATATATTATTCCGACTGACCAGGACATGGCCGTTGTGGACGGAGCGCTGGAACTGAACTTACGGCCAGACCGATCGCTCATTCACTCGCCCATCGACCAGTTTTTTATTTCCCTGGCCGAGCGGCAAAAAGACGGGGCTATTGCCATTATCCTGTCGGGTACAGCCAGCGATGGCACCCTGGGTTTGCGCGCTATAAAAGCGGCTGGCGGCTTTACGTTTGCTCAGGACGGATCGGCGAAGTTTCAGAGTATGCCGCGCTCGGCCATCAGCGAAGGCGTTGTCGACAAGGTGCTGTCGCCCGAAGCCATTGCCCGGGAACTGGAGCAGTTGAGCCGGCAGCCCGAGATGTTAAGGCAAATCTCGACGGTTGATGTTCTGCTGGAAGAGACGAACGCAGATACGAGCACAGCCGAGAGCATACAGACCATTATCCAGATTCTGCGTCGCGTCGTTGGGGTCGATTTCACCTATTACAAAATGTCTACCATCCGGCGTCGGATTATCCGGCGTATGGTGCTCTATAAACTTAACAACCTCAACGAATACGCCCAGTACCTGGACCAGCACGAGGACGAGGTCCGGTTGCTGTATAACGACCTGCTGATTAACGTAACGACATTCTTTCGGGATACCGACACCATGGACTACCTGAAAAAGGTGCTGTTTCCCCGAATCATTAACGAGAAACCGGCCGGAGCTTCCATCCGGATCTGGGTTCCCGCCTGCTCCACGGGCCAGGAAGCCTATTCGCTGGTCATGCTTTTGCTGGAACTGCTCAACGACCGGTCGCTTAATTTATCCATTCAGCTTTTTGCCACCGACCTGAGCGAAATCGCCGTGGCCAAAGCCCGGCAGGGCAGATATACGCCGAGTGAACTCGTCGACGTATCACCGAAACGGCTCGACCGTTTTTTCACGAAAATTGACGACCACTACCGGATCAACAAATCCGTTCGCGACCTGTGCGTGTTTGCTCCGCACAATGCCCTAAAAGATCCGCCTTTCTCGCGCCTGGATTTTGTCAGCTGCCGGAATCTGCTGATTTACCTGGACACTCCGCTTCAGCGGAAGGCCATCGCTACGTTCCATTACGCGCTCAACCCAACGGGCTACCTGTTGCTGGGCAAATCCGAGACGGTGGGTTCCGCAGCTGCGCTCTTCTCCCAGCTCGAAAAAAACTACAAGATCTATGCCCGTAAGAATGACGTTACGAGCCGGATCAACTTCGAGATGAACATTCGCCAGCCGGATGAACGCCCCGTTGAATCTGTCCAAGTGTTAGCCATGGCAAAAGAGTCTTCATCCCCCAGCGATCTGGAACGATTAGTCGACAACCTACTCCTTCAGCAGTACGTACCGGCCAGCGTGGTTGTCAACCAGGATCTGGATATCCTTCACTTCCGGGGTTCGACCGGTCTGTTTCTGGAACCGGCACCGGGCAAGGCCAGCCTGAATCTGCTGAAAATGGCCCGCCCCTCCCTGGCCTTCGAGCTGCGGAATGTGGTGCATAAAGCCCGCAAGAGTAACCAGCCCGTCCGCAAATCCGACCTGGAGATCCGGCTCAAGGAAAAACTGCACTACGTAGCCATCGAAGCCGTTCCGCTCCGGACCGATGCCCAAGAGCAGTTGTTTCTGATTCTGTTCGAGGAGGTTATCCCCGCCCCCACTGCCGGGACCGACTCAGCCGACGCCCGCAACCTCCGCATCAGGCAACTGGAACAGGAACTGGCCAGCCTGCGCGAAGACATGCGGTCGATTATCGAAGAACAGGAAGCCTCGAACGAAGAACTTCAGTCGGCCAACGAAGAAATCATCAGCAGCAACGAAGAGCTGCAGAGCATGAACGAAGAACTCGAAACCAGCAAGGAGGAAATTGAGTCGACCAACGAAGAGCTACTGACCATCAACCAGGAGCTGCAGGTACGTAACGATCAGTTGTCGGAAGCCCAGGAGTTCGCCGAGGTGATTTTCTCAACCATTCGCGAAGCCACGCTGGTGCTGGACGAAGACCTGCGGGTGAAGAGCGCCAACAAGGCGTTTTATAAACTGTTTAAAGTGTCGGAAGAAGATACCGAAGGGCGTCTTGTCTACGAGCTCGGCGGCCGGCAGTGGGACATCCCCCAACTTCGGCATTTACTGACCAGTGTGCTCGTTAAAGACGTTCAGCTCGAAGCGTTTGAGTTTACGCACACTTTCGCCGACATTGGCCAGAAAACGCTGCTGCTCAACGCCCGCCGGGTGGTTCGCCAAACGGAATCCGTGCTGCTGGCTATTGAAGACATTACCGACCACCGGCAGGTACAGCACATGCTGACCGAACGCGAGGCCTGGCTTCATAACCTGATCGACAACGCCCCCGTGCTCATCTGGGTCACCAACGCCGTGGGCCGCTACACGTTTTTTAACAAAGCCTGGCTTGATTTTACGGGCCGTTCGCTCGATGGAGAAACGAACCTGGGCTGGGAACACGATATTCATCCCGACGACCGGCAAAGCTACCTGACGACCTATAATGCCGCGTTTGCCAAACAGCAGCCCTTTCAGGCCGAGTTCCGGCTTAAGCGCCACGACAACGAATACCGCTGGATGCTCCTGAACGGCAAGCCTAACCTTCGGTTTGATGAGAGTTACGAAGGATACATCGGTACCTGCGCCGAAATTTACAACCGGACTACGCTGCTGCAGGCGCTCGACATCCGGGCCCGGCAGCGGATGCTGCAGGTGGTGGAAGCGAACGCGCAGGTGCAGCGGAGTCAGCACGAGCTGGAAACGCCTAAAACAGACGAAGCCCTTCAACAGGTGAAAGAGCAGCTACAGAGTAATCAGGATCTGCTCCGGTCGCTGGTTGAAAACACGCCCGACGCCATCACCCGCTGGAACTCCGACCTGAAACTGATTTTCGCGAATTCAGCCTTTGAGAAAAAAGTCGACCTGCCGCTGAGCGAGCTGCTCAACAAAACGAATCAGGAGATGGGGCAGCCCGACGAGATTGCGCTGCCCTACATGCAAAAGCTGCGCATGGCATTTTTGACCGGTCAGCCGCAAAGTCATTACAATACGTTTCCATCCCCAAACGGCGTTGCCTATTACTATTCTACGATGGTGCCCGAACTGGCTTCGGATGGGTCCGTAAAGAGTGTGCTGGCCATCGCCCGTGACATCAGCGACCTGCAACTGGTAGAAGACATCCAGCAGACCGCCATGAGTTTACAGGGCATCCTGAACAGTTCGCCCGCAGCAACCGGGATGTTCAAGGCCATTCGCGACGACCACGCAGCGGTCGTTGATTTTCATCTTCTGGTTTGCAATCAGAAGTTTGCCGACATGACGCACAAACCCATCAGCCAGCTGGTTGGTCAACCGGTCCGTTTCTTTGCCAGCGCGTTATGGGGCGATGAAACGTTCCCGGTGCTGGAGGGTGTGGTGACATCGGGCGTATCGACGTATCGCGAACAGCCCATCGAATACGACCAGACGCTGCGCTGGTTCGGTACGTCTGTTGTTAAATACGACGACGGAGTGGTTATTTCCGGGCTCGACATTACGCTTCTGAAACAGACCGAACAGGATAAGGAGCAGTGGCTGAATCAATTGGATCAGTCGAACAAAACCATTCAGGCGCTGGAAGAGCTCCATCGTCAGCTCCGCGAACGGGGTAAATTCCTTCGGGCCACCTCTCACGATCTGCGGGGAAACTTCGGTGTTATTCAGGGAGCCGCTACGTTGATCGACATGAGCAGCACCGACGAAGAGCGCAAACAGATGCAGACCGTGCTGCAACGCAATCTGAAACAAGCCACGCAGATGCTGACTCAGTTGCTGGATTACTCCCGGCTGGAAGCTGGTCAGGAAGAAGTGCAGCTCAGCTCATTTGACGTTGGCGACACCTTGTGCGAACTGGGCGAGAGTATAAAACCGATGGCTTCGGAAAAAGGGCTGACGGTGGTTCTGGACGGCCCTGATCACTTACTGGTTGAAAGCGATTCGGTCAAAATTCAGCGTATTGCGCAGAATCTGTTGCTGAACTCCGTGAAAAACACCGCATCAGGCAGCATTACCCTGTCGTGGGGAGCCGCCGAAACGGCGGGCTGGGAATTCAGCGTGCAGGACACCGGATCGGGAATTCCCGCAGCCGCAAGTCAGTTTCTGACCACGAGCGGCACGCTTCCTGAACGGTCGGACGGGTCTTTCCCAAAACCAGCGTCCGACCGAGTGTCAGGCGAAGGCATTGGCCTGATCATTGTCAAAGAGTTGTGTAAGCTGCTGAATGCAACGATTGAGGTGGAAAGCCTCCCCAACCAGGGCAGCCGGATCCGAATTCGCTTTCCGACCTAACAACCGACGCGCGGATTCATCAGGTGCCTGGCCGGAGTTTTCAGACTAACGAGACAACTGCCTGATCGATTGGTCATGTCTACCGAAAAAAAGGAATCCTCTCGTAATAGCATCCGGCTGGCTGCGGTCGGAATAACCAAACTTACGCGTCGACACGCTTCCGGCTCAATCAGCATTCTGTAGTTTAAAGATTACCTATACCCAAAACTGATCTGGTTTTACTGGTTACCCGTATCTGCTCCCGGGTAGGTGCCCTTCCGGGAGCAGATACGGTCCACGAGGCTGGTTTATTGAACAATTTGTTCAGAAAGCCGATTCACTCCCCCGTATTGTAAACCAGTAGCCTGAATTATTCTTCAATGCCTACAAACAAAGTAATTTACATTGTTGACGACAGTACAGACTATCTCTTTCTGCTGCAACAACTCTTTACCCGGTTCATCACGCAGTACTCAGTGCGTTTCTTTGCCAGCGGGGAGGCCCTGTACGATTGCCTACGAACCGAATCGGAGCGACCAGCCTTCATTATCATGGATTTAAACATGCCCGCCGGTCTGAGTGGATACGACACCCTGGTTCGGCTGAAACAACAGACCGACTGGAAACAGGTACCGGTGGTGATGATGAGCAATATGGTGTCGGATTACGACTTAAAACTTTGTTACCAGGCCGGTGCCAGCTCGTTTCTCCGCAAGCCCGTTGGCATGATCGCCATGCAGGCGATCATGGGATCCGTCTGCCACTTTTGGGTGGATCTGAACATCCTTCCTCCTATGGACATCGAAACCCCCTGACCGGTCCATCGCGCAGCCTTTCGACAACGATCCGTCAACTATAGCCCGGGGAGTCATCCAGATCGGGGCGATCCCAATAAAAATTCGTTTGATGCGGTAAAGTAACAGCCTCCCACCAGTAGCGCCGAAAATCCTCGAAATAACTGATCCAGTCCCGATACGTTGTTGGTTTCACCAGATACGAAGTCGTGCGCAGATAATACGATTGCTCAATATCCCCGGGGTCATCCGAATAACTCAGCACAATAACCGGCAGCCGTCGAAAGGTGTGGTGCTGTTTGATGGCTTCCAGCAGTTCCCATCCGACCTCGCGCTGGGGTAAGTACAGGTCCTGTAAGATCAGCTCGGGCAGTTTGCGGGTTTCATTGAGGCATCGGTCCAGATACGTCAGGGTTTCGTTGGCCGTGGCCGTACGGACAACCTCTACACCGGGCAGCGTGCGCAGCAGGGCCCAGCGAATAAGAAACCAGTGGTCGTCGTTATCTTCAACAACCAGAATGGGCCCGCGACGCAAACGGGTCATTACTACTTTCGTAGAAGGTAAGTCATTCATGAATTTGAGGCTGGTAAGAAGAGACTATAATCGGCTGGGACTGCTAGCGAAATTAGGAATTTTTACCACTACGCCTATAGAATAATTTCATTTTTGAGAAATAAGGTTAGCTATCGTTCGGGCTGCCCAGAACGCCATTAGTTTATAAATAAACTGAATCGGTAGCTTTTTTTAGTGCGTGCGGTCTTTTTTATCTTGCAGAATGATTCGTGTACTCTCTCCTCTTGCTGCTTGTCTGACTGGCCTGCTAACCAGCACATCACTGGTAGCGCAGCCCAACATCATTCCCGCCGAAGCCCAGGGCGCGGCCCGGTCCGTTCGGCCCGATGCGATCCGGGCTCACATGGGTTTTCTGGCCGACGATGCCCTCGAAGGCCGTAAACCCGGCACCCGGGGTTTTGCCCTGGCCGCTAACTACGTCCAGGCTCAACTCGAAGCCCTTGGCCTGCAACCTGCGGGCGAAAATAAGACGTACCGGCAAGCGGTACCCCTGCGCCGGTGGCAGGTCCGGGAAAACGCCAGCACAATGACTCTGTCGCGCAATGGCAAAGAGCAGCCGCTGAGCTACGGCAGGCAGTTTATTCTGAGCCCCAATCCAGATCTGCCTAACAGCGACGTAACAGCCCCAGTTGTTTTTGTCGGTTACGGCGTATCAGCCCCCGAACTAGACTATGACGACTACGCGGGTATCGACGTAACGGGCAAAATCGTGGCCTACGTAAATGGAGCACCTGCTACGTTTCCCTCGAACCAGCGGGCCTATTACGCGTCGAGCAAGGCCGAGAACGCCGTTGCCCACGGGGCCGTGGGTGTCCTGTCCTTTAACTTGCCGACCGACCTTCAGAACCGGATTCAATCGGCGGCCCCGCGCGCCCGGCAGGGCATATACCGCTGGCTCGACAAGCAGGGGAAGCCCCAGCGTACGTTTCCGAGTCTGAGAGGAACGGCTTCGCTCAGCGACTCAACCGCCCGGATGCTGTTTGCCGGGGCCAGCGTCAGCTTCGACGATGCCCTGTTAAAAGCCCGCCGAAACCAGGCGCAGGCGTTTCCGCTGAATGTCTGGGTCCGGATGCACACCCAGACCGACGTAGTGGAAGACGTAGCGGGCCAGAACCTGGTGGCCGTGCTGCCCGGCTCCGATCCGGCCCTGAAAAACGAGTACGTCGTCTACGTAGCGCACCTCGATCACCTCGGCATCGGTCGCCCCGTGAAAGGGGATTCGATTTACAATGGCGCGCATGACAACGCATCGGGTGTGGCCATCAATCTGGAAACGGCCCGACTGTTCTCAGCTTTGCCGAAAGCACCCCGCCGGTCGGTATTGTTCGTAGCCGTAACGGGCGAAGAAATGGGGCTGCTCGGTTCCGATTATTTTGCCAGCAACCCAACGGTACCCAAAGAAAAGATTGTCGCGAATTTGTGCCTGGACATGCCGTTTTTCTTTCATTCGCTGCTCGATATTGTGCCCTATGGTTCCGAACATTCGAGTATGGTCCGGGAAGTCACCGCTACGGCTGCGTTCGTTGGGGTGCAAATCGCCAAAGACCCGATTCCGGAGCAAACGGTGTTCATGCGCAGCGATCACTTTAGCTTCGTGCGGCAGGGCATTCCGGCTATCTACATCAAAAGCGGCTCCCAAACGGGCAACCCCAACCTCGACGGCACCAAACTCAACCTCGACTGGCGGGCAACCATTTACCACTCGCCCCAGGACGACATGAATCAGCCGTTCGATTTCAAGGCGGCCGCCAAACACGTACAGCTGCAGTTCCTGATCGGCTACCTAACTGCTCAGGCCGACCAGCGCCCCGCCTGGAACAAAGGCGATTTCTTTGGCTCTAAATTCGGGAAGGGCGAGGACGTAAAATGATGAAACAGAACAGCTTCAAACCTCTAATACCCCTCCCGTGTGGTCTCCCTCCCGGCCTCTCCTTGTAGGGGAGGCCGGGAGGGAGACCACACGAATCAGCACTTACGATATACTTGCTTTTGTCTTCCTGAACGCCCGCGGTGGCACCCCGTAATACTTCTTGAACAGCTTATTGAGGTGACTGCTGTCGGTAAAGCCAAACTCATCGGCAATCTGCGCCACGTTGCGGGTGCTGAACCGCAGCCGGTTCTCAATCATCTTGAGCTTATACTTCACGATATAGAGTTGCAGCGACTCGCCCGTTTGTTTCTTAAAGAACGCGCTCAGGTACGTTGGTGAAAGGTGGAATCGTTCGGCCAGCGGCTCCAGCCGTAAAGCGTCAGGATCGTGAATATGCTGGCAGATGTACAGCAGAACCTCTTCGATCAGCCGGGGCTTTGTTCGCTCGTTGAGCCCCGCCGAGCGCTGCCGCACTACGTTCCGGGCCAGTATCACCAGAATGGCTTTCATAATCCCATTGATCAGCAGTTCATCGTGACCATCGCTGTTTCCGTACTCATGGATCAGCACGATCAGCAGATGGTCAAGCAGCTCTTTCTCGGTTTGGTCCGTCACGATACTGCCCGTGGCCTGATACGGTGTGTTCAGCAAAAACTCGAATGTCCGCAGCCAGTGAAGGGCGTTTGCCATCGTGTGTTCTTTCACAAATACCTCCGTGAACCGGATATAGCAGAACGTAGTGGGCTCAACGATGTCGAATGAGTGGTAATCTTCCGGCCCCAGCAAAAACACATCCCCCGGTGCGTAGGTGAACGTATTGCCATTGAGAAAATGTCGTCCGCTGCCCGTCCGGATGAAGATAATTTCAAAGTAACTGTGTTTGTGAACGGGATGCGGCCATTCACCGACCGAAAACAGGTACACGTTAAAGGGCTCGTGCTGGATGTAGCGCTTCATACGGGAAATGTACAAAGAACGGCGAAAATTTACCGGCAGATAATCTAATTATACCCTAATTTACCCTGTCTGCTCCGCTCCTTTTGACCCACACTCGACTCAGTGTTCTGGTCAGGCTGATCACCTTTGCCTGACGTTACCCTTCCCGTTTTACGAAAAAACTTTACGGTCTGTTCCGCTACTGACCAGTTGAGAAACCTACCTCCGCCCGTCTCAAGCCGCGACCGGCAGCACACCCATCGGTTTGCGTGAAGATCCGTACGGTGTCTTTACCGTCGCAACCAATATGATCCGCGTCTCCGGTCAGGATTGGGGTGGATGACTACGTCGCGTTTGCCGATAGTTTAGCCTGGTTCACCGCGATTTGCGCCATCGTTGGCGGAGATACCTTATCTTTCCGTATCGCCAATGCCTATGGCTCGCCACACAACGCTTGTTCTCATTCATGTACTGGGCTGCCTGATTTTTCTGGCCCTGCCGTACCTCTTCGCCGACGAAGGCTTCGCCAGGCTGGCCGAGCTTCCGCACAATCCGCACGAGCAACGAAACCTGCTGTCGTATTTGCTGACCATCGGGTTTTTCTACCTGAACGCCTACGTACTGATTCCCCGGTTTTACTTCACGCGCCAATACGTCGGGTACGGCGTGTGCGTGTTGGTATGCTTCCTGCTTATTCAGAGTTTACTGACTACGGTCAATCGGCAAGGTAACCGCCCACCATTTGGGCCGGCCAACGAACGTCTGCTGCCCCCGCCCCCATTTCCCAATCAGGGTCCTCCTAGGGGTCTGCAACCGCCCGGTTTACCACCCGAAAACAGCCAGACGTTTTTCCTGTTTCTGGCCGGACTACTGCTGTCACTCGCTATAGGCATTAACAACCGCTGGCGCGAAACCGAGCGGCAGCGACTCAATACCGAACTCTCATACCTGAAAGCGCAGATCAACCCTCACTTTTTGTTCAATACCCTCAACAGCATCTATTCCTTAGCCATTGTTGAGTCACCCGCGACGGCCAATGCGCTTATTCAGCTATCCTCGTTCCTGCGGTACGTTATTTCGGAAGGGCACCAGGATCGCGTTTCGCTGCCTCATGAACTCGCTTACATCGGCCATTACGTAGCGCTGCAGCGGCTGCGGCTATCGGATACCGTACCGATTCAGTACACGACGCTGGGCAACCCGAACGGCTTGCACATTGCGCCACTCCTGCTGATCTCGTTCATCGAAAACGCCTTTAAATACGGCATAAGTCCGCAGGAGCCTTCGCGGATCGACATACGGATCGAGATTCGGGAGAATCAGTTGTCCTGTTACGTATTCAACCAAAAAGTGTGGGTGGCCGAGTCAACAGCCGCCAGCAGCGGCATTGGTTTAACCAACACCAAAGCCCGCTTACAGCTCTTATATCCCGGTCAGCATACGTTGGTAATTCGCGACGTACCGAATAGTTTTACGGTTGAACTTTCGCTGACCCTGTCATGATCCGCGCCATTGCGTTAGACGATGAACCCCCCGCGCTCCGGGTCCTGAGTCACTTCTGTCAGCAGGTGGCGTTTATCGACCTGCAACGGACATTCACGCGCACTGATGAAGCGCAGCGCTACCTTACCGACACGGGAGCTGACCTTCTGTTTCTGGACATCAACATGCCGTTTATGTCGGGCACGGACTTTTACCGGGCGATCAGCGCCAGCGGAACCCAGCCGATGGTCATATTCACGACGGCCTACGCCGAATACGCCGTGGAGGGGTTCACGCTCAATGCCGTTGATTACCTGCTCAAGCCGTTCACCTTCGCGCGGTTTCTTCAGGCGGTGATTAAAGCCCAGGATTTCTTCCGCTGGCAGCAACGTACGGCCCCGGCCGACGACTACCTCTACGTGAAAGCGGACTATACGGTGTATAAAGTCGCCTTGGATGATATTCTTTATATCGAAGGCCTGGACGATTACCTTAAAATCCACCTCGAACCGGAGCCGGGCCAGGCCCTTGCGCGGCCCATCGTCGCCCGAATGACCATGAAGTCAATGCTCGAGAAACTTCCGGGCATGGATGCGCCGAAGCACCCATTCATTCGGGTGCACCGATCCTTCATCGTTCCCTTCAGCCGTATTGAAGGTATTCGCAACAAAACCATTCACTTGGCCGGTCGCGACATCCCGATCGGGGCCAGCTTTGAATCCACTGTCCTGAACGCCTTCCGATCGTAAGTATCCGTTTACCGGCACATTCAGCGGATTTATCGCAAACTGCATCACAACGTACAGCGCCCTGCAACGGCACTATACACCGATTCGTATTGGCAATAAACAGCAGAATGACTGGCAAAATCGCTTCCTGTAAACCGACGGGTCTGCGGCTAAATACGGCGTATTCATCATTTACCGATACATTGCCTAGGTTCACCGCTAAGTGCCTATCCGACGCAATGAAGACGCTGACGGACTGCGTTATAGCTGTAAATCAGGCAACGGTTAGGCAATAAATTCAAATGTATGCCCGGCTGAAATCAACCTGCTTCTGACTCTAAAAAATCAGTTGTTTTACCCCCTCCTATTCTATAAGATACCCCATGGAACGTAACGAATTTTTGAAACGCGGATTCACCAGCCTGTTAGGCCTTGCAGCCCTGAGCGCCTGCAGCGACACCACCCTTGACCCAACCAGCTCAACGAACACCAGCGGTACGTCTTCGGGCACCACTACAGCAACGGGTTCAACCAACGGGAGTTCATCCAGCAACTGCTCGGCTACCCCCTCCGAAACCGAAGGGCCATTTCCTACCAAAACACCGGCTAACTTCGTTCGCAGGGACATTACCGACGGGCGGACCGGCATTCCGCTGACCATGAACATCACCATCAAAAACGCCAGCGCGAACTGTGCCGCCCTGGCGGGCGCGATTGTCGACGTGTGGCACTGCGACAAAGATGGGTATTACTCGGAGTACGGCGGCAGCGGCATGCAACCTGTGAACTTACAGAACGTTGATTTCCTGAGGGGTCGGCAGACAACCGACCCAAATGGCCTGGTTAGCTTCACGTCTATCTTTCCGGGCTGGTATTCAGGTCGCGCTCCGCACATTCATGTGCACATTTACAGTGCGTCGGGCAAATCGCTGCTGGTGACTCAGATCGCCTTCCCCTACGACATCACGAACACGGTTTATACGACGGGGCAGGCGCAGGGGTATACCAAAGGGGCACAGGACACCAGGAACGAACGGGACAACGTATTCAGCGACGGTTTTACCACCGAGTTAGCGACCGTATCGGGGAGTAATTCGGCGGGTTACGCGCTTACTCACACGATTGTCGTTAAAGCGTAATCTACTGGTCATTTGTTGTTCCGGCTTTAGGCGATACAGGATACCGTAGCGACCATCCAACGACAACGTAATGACTGCGCAACGAATGGATACGCAATCGCAAGCACAGATCTACCTGGCCGATCAGCGGGGGCACATAGCCTCGGCATCTGGTCAGAGCATTCATACGTTCAATTTTGGTTCCTACGCGGCCGAAGGGCGGGAGCCATTGGGGCCCCTAAATCTGTTCAGCGAAGACAGCCTGGCAGCCGGTGCCAGTCTGACCCGGCAGGTCGAAGAGCCTACGGAAGTAATTCTGCTGCCTATTATGGGCGGGCTTGATTACACCTGCGCCGACGTAACAACCCCGCTCGAGCCGGGTCAGGCGGGCGTTTTGGCGCTGGCGGCCGGGATGACGTACACGGTCACGAACCCTTACCCATCCGAATCCATTCGCGGTGTGCAATGCTGGCTGAAGAAGCCCCAGTGCGATTTCTCACCGGCCAACAGGCAAACCGAGTTTGATCTACGTCAGCCAAACCGTCTCGTATCCCTTTTTGGTGAACCGGATGCTGGCTACCAAGGTTTTATTGGCCGGTATGGCGGAAGGCAGGAAGGAACGTACCCGGTAGCCCTGGCCCCTGATGGTCAGCCTCGACGGATCTTTGTGTTTGTGATACAGGGCGTGTTTGAAATAGCCAACCGGCTGCTTCACGAAAAAGATAGTCTGGCGCTGGTGTATGCGCAAACAGGGATGCTCGAATTCGAAGCCTTGTCCAACGATGCCCTGCTCCTGCTGCTTGATTTACAGACAGCCTGAAATGCCCCGGTTATCAAACGTTTCGATGGCGAAGCTCCAGAGCCGCATCCCGGATCAGACACCCGTTACGTTCTTAACAACGGCAACCTTGCAGCAGGGCGCACTAACCGGTATTATTAGGAGAGCTGCGCTAACCGCTCAACGGTCAATTGATGCCGGACCTGGATTTTTTTGGCATATTGCCGCTTCTGGTCTATCAAAACCCGGTAGCGGCTGATGAGCCGGTCCCGTCGACAACCAGCCGCAAACGACTCCTGAGTTTTGTCGAGAAGCTTCTCCAGGTAGCTGATTGTAAGCTCGTAGCAAATCAGCCGCTGTTCGTATTGCTGAATACGCTTACGCGTCCAGGTTAGCAACTCGCTCCGATCGATCACCGGGTCGATGGGTGGATTCAGGATAGCTTGCCACTGCATTTCAAGCTGCTGAATGGGTTCGAGAAATGGTTGTCCATCAAATACTTCGGTGGGCAATTCAGTGGCTTCTCCTTCCTCGATAAGTGTAGCCGTAATCAGCACATCACCTTTACTTACTATACTCGTCAGCAGTTCAAATCCTTTCTCAACTGTATCCAGCGAACACACAAAGCTCTGAAATTGCGACTCTTGATTAATGGTTAGTAAAGTAAGTATCATGATACACCCTGGCTTAGACTATTGATACGCACTCAAAAGTATGGACATTCATTCGTTATTGACACATTGTTTGAGTAAGTGTTTGAAAATGTTATTCAGGGGTGGATTCGCCCTGTTTTTGTCGAATCGGTCCTGAAACAGGGAAGCCACACCCGATTTGGATGTGGCTTCAGATTGATCAGATGCGGATAGAAGCGGAGGCCTATAGTTTCAGCTTAAACTTCCCGTTTTTCAACTCAATGGTGTCGGTTTTGTCCTGTTTTTTGTAGCCGTTTCCTTCGGGGTCGATGGACGAGTCGTAGCCGGTGGTTTTGGTAATGACTTTATCTTCCATTTTGCTCATCAGCCGGCCCATACCACCGAACACGGTGGCGCTGCCTTTTTCTTTCCAGTACGATCCGGCGAGGGTGCTGTTGAACGTTGCCTCCAGGAAACCATCTGCGCCTTTGGTTACGGTAATGGTTTCGTCGTTGTTCTGCGATTTGCCGACGTGGTATTCCATGCGTGGTTCGCGGGTTTCTTCAACGTACTTGATCACGGCAATGCCTTTATACGTACCCAGGTCCTGCACTTTTTTCTTGTTCTCTTTGGTATCGGGCCGGTCGGCATCGACCACCAGATACGTACCCGGCTCAACCAGATCAGCGTTGTTGTAGCTTCCCAGCCAGATTCTGAGCGATTTATCAGGTTTGATGCTGTTGGCCGTTACCCACCAGTAATTACCAATCCGAATCCGACGGGGCTGGGTGTGGTAATCTTTGCCGTCGATTTTCACATCGAACGTATTGTCGTTGGCAATCTGCCCGAATGACGTCGCTGCGACAGCCAGTAAAAAGACAAGGGAATAAAGCGTTTTCATCGATGATGGTTTTTTAGATCGTTTGTGATCGGGCCGTTTCTGATTCTGTTCGTCGGCTTTTGGCCGGTCTGTGGCAACAAAATTCAACACTAAATCACAGTTCGAGAAGCGCCAACCACATGAACCGGAAGAGTTGGCGCATAAACTCGCTGAAACCGTCGATCAATTGTTCATACAATCCGCCTTTGGCCGTACGAGTGAACGCATAAAAGGCTGTCGCTCCTTCCCGCCACCAACCTGTTTTAAGCCGGCAGAATCAGAAACTCGGTCCATCCGTCGGCCTTTGTTTTCAGCGAAAACGTAAACTGATGGTTGAGCAGAATCTCGCGGGCAATCGTCAGCCCGATGCCCTGCCCATCGGGTTTGGTGCTGTAAAACGGATTGAACAGGTTAGTCGCTACGTCTTCGGGGATGGACTGACCGTTATCGCGAATGAGCAGGTGATGGGCGGTAGTGTTTACCTCAATGCATTGCCCGGCCTGACAGGCTTCAATGGCGTTTTTCACCACATTAACCAGCACCTGTTCGATCTGCTCAACATCAACCGAACGCCGATTGACTTCTCCAGGTAAACAAACCAACGTAACCCCACGGGCATCGGCCTGCGGCTGCATGAGCCGGACCACGTTATGGCTGATCTCATTCAGGTCAGCGAGCCGTTTCTGGGGCTGGGGCAACCGCACAACATCGGCGAACCGGCGCATGAATCGATTCAGCCGGTCGTTACGTTCGATGGCCACCCGTACGGCGTGCTGCACGTCGGGTTCGCTGATGTACGACTTCGATACGTCGAGGATGGAATTGACCGCCCCGATGGAATTGTTGACCTCGTGCGCCATCATCCGAATGACTTTGCTGTAGGCTTTCTTCTCAGTAGCCAGAATCTCGGGTGTCAGCTCTTCGATCATCAAAAACGACCGCCGAAACCCACGATCCATGAAATAGGAACGTAACACTTTATACGTTTCGATGCCATTCGGCTTCATTACGCGCGACTGCCCGTCGACCAGGTCGGCCATGTGCGCCAGCAGCGAAAAGCCTATTTCATCTAATCGTTTCGCCAATACGTCGTCTGGGTTTACGCTTAACAACTGACTTGCCCTGGGGTTGATGGAAGCAATGCGATCGTCGAAATCAAAGATCAGAATAGCGATGGGCGCGGCTTCGATGAGTTTTTCCAGAAAAAACTGCTGTTCCATCTGCCGGGTACGTTCGGTCCGCAGCTGATCGATCATCAGGTTATAGACCGTGATCAGTTCATCAACTTCGCGCTTGCCGGTCGGTACGAACTTGATCGTAAAATCTTTGTCTTTGATGGCTTCGATACCCGACGCAATAAAATCGGCGGGCTCTTTGAACTGGCGGTACAACTGCATAGCCCACACGATCGACACCCCGATAAGCACTTCGGTCGCGATGAACAAGAGCTCGTTCTCCCGCAACAGTCGAAACGTCAGGTATACGATGACCGCGTGAACGGCAGTGATATACAGCAAAAAGCGGCTACGGAACGTAAAGCGCATCGGGTGTCAGTTAAAACCAGCAGACGTAGCGTTTCGGGAACGGGTTGCGTTTACGAATCCTCGGTCGTGTATGGAATACCAAATTTCTCTAATCGGCGGTATAATGCAAACCGGGTGATGCCAAGTGCCCGCGCCACCTTACTAACGCGGTTGTTGTGCACGTCCATGGCCCGGCGAATCATCTGGTATTCGATTTCCTCCAGAGTCATTGTGCCAACGGCGGGCAGCGCAGAACCGGTGCTCTGGCCCGGCGACTGGGACGACGGCGTTACCGTTAGGTTCGACTCGAAATCCCGGACCTGTAACTCATCGGCAGGTGACAGCAGCACCGTCCGCTCAACCACATTTTTGAGCTGCCGGATATTACCCGGCAGGGCCTGGTTACGCAACCACGTCAACGCGTCGGCGCTGACGATAAGATCAGGTCGGCCATAGATCGTTTTGAGGTTATTGACAAAGTACTCGACCAGCCGGGGGATGTCGGTCGGGCGTTCGCGCAGGGCGGGCAGCTTCACCGTGATGAGGTTGATGCGGTAAAACAAATCCTCGCGAAACGTACCCTTAGCCACCATCTCTTCCAGATTCCGGTTCGTAGCGCAGATCACCCGCACGTCAACCGTTCTGCTTTTGCTGCTGCCGAGCGGCTCAAACGTCCGGTCCTGCAGGACACGTAACAGCTTCACCTGACTCGACGCGTCCAGATCCCCGATTTCATCCAGGAAAATACTGCCTTTGTTGGCCAGCTCAAAGCGGCCCACCCGGTCGGATTTGGCGTCGGTAAACGCACCCCGAACGTGCCCGAACAGCTCACTCTCGAACAGCGTCGACGAAATGCCGCCCAGATTGACTTTCACGAACGGCTTCGTTTTTCGTTTGCTGTTCTGGTGCACAGCTTCGGCAATCAGCTCTTTGCCGGTGCCGCTCTCGCCGGTGATCAGAACAGGCGCATCGGTTGGCGCTACGCGGCCGATGGTTGCCAGAATGTCCAGCAGCTTCGGGTCGTCGCCGACGATGTGCTCGAACTGATACTGCTGATCCAGCCGACGGCGGTTTGGCGATCCGGGCTTCGGATGGATCAGATTCAGCGCCGTCTGCACCGACTGAAGCAGGTAGTCGTTCTGCCAGGGTTTTGTAATGAAATCGCGGGCTCCGGCTTTCATGCCCTGCACGGCCAGGTCGATACTGCCCCAGCCCGTTATCAGAATAACCGGTACGTTCGGCACCCGATCCCGAATCTCCCGCAACAGCCGCAGGCCATCATCCCCCGACGTATCGACCGAGAAATTCATGTCGAGCAGAATCAGTTCGGGCGTTTCCTCGGCCAGTACTTCGCGAGCCTCAAACGGCCCATCGGCCACGCGCACGCTGAAGCC
>NZ_BAAGZD010000013.1:0-125227 GCF_054778895.1 Spirosoma fluminis | reverse complement strand
AGGGAAGGCCGGGAGGGGTATAATCAACCGGAGGGGTACTCAAGGCATACAGCCGCTACAAAAATACCATTTTCCAGGCGTCAGTTACTCCTCGTGCAGGGCAATGGCGGGTTGAATGTGCGCAGCCTGACGACTGGGGAATAAGGCACATAACGTGACGATGGCATAAATAATCAGAACAGCTATGATGATGGCCATTACATAAATACCTGATGCCAAATCGAACACGTTCAGCAGCGGGAACTGAGCGGCAAAGAGCAGACCAATCAGCATGGCGAACGTAGCCAGCACCCAGATTTCGCCGATAAACTGTGTCGAAATGCCTTTACCCGTAGCGCCGATGGCCCGACGCAGACCAATTTCGCCCCGGCGTTTCGCAATGCTCAGGTTGAGGATGCCAAACAGACCCAACGCTACGTTGATCAGCAGAAACCCTGACACAATAGAAGCAATGATCACCGGCACCAGCACCAGATTGTGCTGGTTTTTACGCGAATCGGTCAGGTAGTTGACCTCCACGCTCCATCCTTTCACCAGTGCCGCTACGTCCTTCACGACTCTGGCTTCAAATACGGCATCCGTTCCGGGCTTCACTTTAACCAGCATGGTGTTGTTCCAGGTATCGCTGGCGCGGACCAGTTCAAAATAAGCGGGTTTGTTGGTCATGAACTCGCCTTTTGCCTTAAAGTTGTCCAGTACGCCAACGACTCTGTACTTATCGTTAATCACTTTTCCCAGCGCGTGTTCGTCGCCGAAGAGCCCTTCTTTGGCTTTTCGATTCAAAACAATTGGCCGGTACTTCCCAACGCTGTCGGCTGGCTGATACCACGCCCCTTCCGCGACGGACATCTCCAGCGTTTTGGCAAAATCCTCGTCGGTTAGGTAATGGTCAGCCAGCACATTCCGCTTGTTGAATTCAATGCCTTCGTTCATCTGATTGGCTGAGAACGGGAAGTTACTGCTCATGCGGGCAACGGATTGTATCTCTCCGTATGCCTTCAGCCGTTGCTGAATTCGCTGCAGTTTGTCAGCAACTTCGGTGGTATCCTGGTTACTGTTCAGGTCGATTGCCCAAACGTTTTCGTAGGAAAAGCCCAGCGGCTCCCGGTAGTTTCCGACGTTGACCACGATCAGCGTAGCCAGGCCGAACAGGACCATAAATGAAGCCCAGATCTCAACGATCAGCAGCGTATGGGCCTTTTTCTTGTTCCAGATGAGTTTAAACAGATGTGAGATCATGATAAAGAGCGAATGAGTGAAAGAGCGAAAGAATGAATGAGCGAAAGAGTGAATGAAGATGTGCTCGCGAATGTGTTCGCTCTTTATGATTTTAATGCTTCGGCGATGCTTAGTTTCGACATCCGGAGGGCGGGTAGTACGCCCGACAGGAACCCGAAAATCAGACAGACGATGATGCTGATGACGAATACGCTTAGGTTGATGGTCAGATCGGCGTAGGCAATCCAGCCGCTGGCATTGATGAAATAAATCACAACGGCCGTCAGAAGCAGGGCAATGGCCCCGCCGATGAACGTAATGAAAATGTTTTCGACGATAAACTGCCAGACCAGCGTTCGGACGGAGGCACCGAAGGCTTTGCGGATGCCGATTTCCGACGCCCGTTCGACAATGCGGCTGACGTTCACATTAACCAGGTTGATGGCGGGCAGCCCCAGTAACATAAACAGAATAAAGAAAAGGATACCGAAGAATATCGTCTTCAGACCGGGGCCGCCGTCCAGAAACGTTCCGATGAAGTTTTGGGCGTACGGTTCCGCCTTGACTTCCAGCGAGGCAAACTTATATCCATCTTCTACGCCTGGCAGCGGAATCCGGTTGATACGGCTTTGAAACTCTTCCTGAATAGCCGGAAAATCGGACTTCTGTTTAGCGAGTACAACGCTTACAAAACCACCCCGCATTCCACTTTTCTGGTAGTTACTTTTGGGGGCGGTATAGGGAAAATATACGTCCGCGTACGTAAAGGGGCGAGTCGCCGGGCTGCCTTTTACAACTCCAATGACCTTGTAGTTAATGCTTTCGATATCGATTGTTCTGCCCACAACCGACTCGGTGGCTTCATCGAAATACTGTTTTCTCAGGTCATCGTTGATCACGACCACGTTCTCGCCGTTGGCAATATTTTGCTCGTTATAAGGTTTTCCTTCCAGGAATTCAAAATCCATAACCCGCCAGAAATTGGCATCGGTAAACTTGGTATTGAGCTTAATTTTCTGCGAACCGACGTATGCATTGGAGCTATTGACAAACGTACTGATGGTGACGCGTTCGGGCGTTTTCAGCGTTTTGACAAAATCCGTCAGAAACTTAAAACTCATCGGCCCCGAACTTCTCCCCGACCGGGCGGAGTCGCGTTGGACCATCTGCATAATGTAGAGCGAGCGGTCCCGTTTGGTTTCCGGGTAATGCGTACCGACCAGATGGTCGATAAACGAAGTCAGCACCATCAGTACCGTCAGGGTCAGGCTGATACCGAAGAGCGTAATGAAGGTATAAAACGGGTGCCGAAGCAGGACCTTCCAGGCGAATTTTATGTAGTTTGTAAGCATGGGGCGCGGTGCCGGGGGCTTGGGATAAATTCAGTCTGTTACGTAGTCAATAGTCGTTGTTGTCATCGCCTGCGCTTAGCTGAAGCTTTCAGCGCCAAGCCCAACCCCCTGATTGCCAAGGATGGAGTCGCCGACCTGCGTACCATCGAACAGGCGAATCAGGCGGTGCGTTTTCTTAGCCATCGACTCGTCGTGTGTCACCATGATGATCGTGGCCCCTTCGCGGTTCAGGTCTTGCAGAATGTTCATGATCTCGTTGCCCATCGCGCTGTCGAGATTTCCGGTAGGTTCATCGGCCAGGATGATTTCAGGGTTCCCGACAATAGCGCGGGCAATGGCTACCCGCTGTTTCTGACCACCCGACAGCTGACGCGGGAAATGCTTCATCCTGTTGCTCAGACCCACTTTTTCGAGCGCTTCCCGCGCATGATCCCGGCGCGATTTTCCATTGGCCGCGCGGTACAGCAGCGGAATCTCGACGTTATCCAGCACCGACAGGTCGTTGATCAGGTGGAAGCTTTGGAAAATAAAGCCAATTTTCTCATTCCGCAGACGAGCCAGTTCTTTGTCGCGGTACGACTGCACCAGTTGACCGTTGATGGCGACGTTTCCTTTTGAGGGTTCGTCGAGCAGGCCCATGATGTTCAGGAGCGTACTCTTGCCGCAACCCGACGGCCCCATGATGGACACGAATTCGCCTTCGCGGATGTTGATGTTAATGTTGTTCAGGGCCAGCGTTTCGATGTTGCTGGTGCGGTACACTTTCTCGATGTTTTGCAGGGTTATCATGGTGCTCTTGGTTTGGCGTAGGGCGGAGGACTCTGGAGTAAAAAAGATCTGATTTCTTCTCGTCCCCGGTCATCAGCCCTTGGCTAGTTGATCTTTTGGTTTGTTTCGAAATCGTACAGGGTTAATAAACGAAGCGTATAAAACGCCTGCCAATAGTCGCGCAGCGCGATAATAGCATCGCGACGGGCGCGGTCTTTTTCCTGGGTAGCAATCCCTAAATCGGTTACGCTCAGGTCGCTCAGCCTGAACCGGTCCTGCGCAATCTGGTAGCGATTTTGCGCAATCTGATCCGCTTTGGCGGTGAGCGCCACCTGCTGGCGCAGCATCTGAAGCAAGGTCACCTGCGTGTAAATCTCCTGCTCAAACGTCAGTTTGTCCTGCTCGACCGACTGCTGGGTTAATTCGCGGTTGGCTTTGGCCGTTTCGACCAGTGCCTGCGCCCGTCCCCAGGTCATGATAGGCAGGGTAAACTGAAGCGATACGTATTCGCGATTCTGTGGCCGGACGTATACGTCTCCCAGGTTTGGCCCCTGATTCGACAGCCCATACCCAACCGTTAAGGAAGCATTCAGGCCATTGTTTTTACGGGCTTTCTCCAGATCGCGGTCCGATTCCAGCAGGCGTCGGCGGAAACCGATGGACCCCGAGCGATTGGCAAACGCTTCGTCGAGTGCCCGTTTTACGTCGACCTGTAGATCAGGGATCCGGTTCGGTATGCCCAGTTCAAGCTGCCGGGGCTGCGCGTTGTTCTCGTCGCGCGTTCCAATAAACGACTTCAGTTTTAACGTAGCAACGGCGGCTGTCTGGCGGGCCGAGGCCAGATCTTTTTCGGCGTTCAGTACGCTCAGTTGCAGTTGCAGCAGATCGTTCTGCGAAATCTTGCCCAGGTTCAGTTTCTGAAGCGCGATCTGGTACAACGTATCGTTGTTCGCCCGGTTGGTTTCGGCAATTTGCAGGTTCACCTGGGCAACCAGCAGATCGAAGTAGAAGCTCGTGGCCGTCAGCGATACCTGTTCGAGCGACTCGATGAACTGCTGATTCCCTTCGGCAAACAGAAGCGGCTGAATGCGCTTATCCCACCGCATCTGGTTGAACTGAAACAAGGGCTGATTCAGGCCAATCCCGAACGGAATACCGTTGTACAAAGTGCTTCCCTGAATGAAGTTATCGAACCGCTGGAGTTGCTTCTGCACAAAAATGCTGCCCCCGGTCAGGGAAATGTTCTGGCTAAGGGATAGGTTTAAAATGGAGTTGTTGTTTGAAATTGGCTCGAAGCGAATGTTGCCGTCGGGCTGAACCACCTGTACATACGAGCGGGTGAAATTGGGCAGCGACCCATCCAGACTTAGCTGCGGTTTGAACGTCGCCAGAAACGAGCGGAACTGCCAGCGATTGGTACGTAGCTGGGTACTGGCTCGTTTGGCAGCAACCGACTGTGCTTGGGCTAGCTGAAGCACCTCCTGAAGCGTAATCGGCTGCGCCTGTCCCACCACCTGACCCGACCCCAGGCAAAAGCTGAATAGAAGTATATAAAAACGGTTCATTCGGATCAGGGCTTTGCGGTTGGCTCGATGGTGATCTCTTCCAGATGCTCGTACTGGCTCAGGTCAGTTAAGATAATCCGTTCGCCTGCCTGCAACCCACTCTTCACTTCGACAAAGTCGAAATTCGACAGGCCGACCGACACGCTGCGCCGATGCGCCACCTTCCCTCCTTTGTCCAGCACATAAACGTACTGGTTACGTTTCCCTTTAAACGCCGGTCCATTGGCTACCCGAACGGCTTTAGCCACCCGATCGGTCACCACAAATACGTCGACTTTCAGATTCGGCCGGAGCGATGCGTGGCGGTTGTTGTCGAGTTGAATGACAAATTGCAGTACGCCGTTCTTCACCGAGGGTTTCACCTGCGTAATGACGCCACGAAGGCTGGTTTCATTGGCTTTGATAATGACGGGCAAACCTGCTTTTACCTGATCGGCATACGTATCGGAGCAGGAACCTTCGACCCGGAAACTGGCCAGATCCGCCAGCTTCGCCAGCATTTCGCCTTCGTTGACCGACGACCCGATGTTCTCGTTGACCCAGGTCAGCACGCCCGGCCGGTCGGCTACGATATCGGCCTGTTTGATCTTGTGGGTCAGTTCTTTGAGATTCTTTTCTTCGATCTGCGCCTGTAGAGCCGTTTCGCGGAGGCTGGCGCTCATCGACTGCCGGTTATAGGTCAAATCATTCTCCAGCTGCTTTTTCTCTAATTCGGCAATGCGCAGGGCATTTTCGGCGCGGGTAACATCTTCGGCGGTGTTCCCCCCTACTTTCTGCAACCGACGGGCATCGTCCACTTCGGCCCGCAGCCGGTTGATGTTCAGCGATTTGATCTGGTCACTAACTTCCGCATCGTACAGGTTCTTATTCAGCCGCATCCGCAGCTGATCGATACTGTTGCGTTTGAGGGCCAGCTGATCGTTGAGTTTTTCCTGTTCGATAATGGTGAGCGACTTATCGAGGTCGAGTATCGCCTGACCGGGTTTAACGGCTGTACCGGGGGTAAGCAGCACCCGCCGGATGCTGGCCCGGATGGGGCTGGTCATGATCTGTTCGTAGGCCGGAATTACTTCGCCGGTAGCGTTCAGCGAATTTTCGACGGGGCCAATCCCGGCCGTTACGGTTCTGATTTTATCGGCTTCAACGGAGGTTTTCAGGGCATCCCGGAACCAGGTCAGGGCGACAGCCACGACGGCGATGGCGGCTCCGGCGATGAGCAGATTTCGGTTGCGGGAACGGGTTACGAGTTCAGGAGCAAGTTCTCTATCCATACGCTTATACGCTTTGCATATAGACAGCCAAATAGCGTACCAGCAGATAAAAATTTAATAATCAATAGCTTACACCAAATTATCAATTCAAAAAACGTGCGATTTCGCACACCGTTTAGCGAAATCGCACAGCAATACAATTTATATAAAAACTGCCGCTAGTAGATTAATGCCGCGATCCAGCAGACGATCCAATAGCTTAAACGAAGTCCTGAGCTTACATAACCACAACCGCTTTTCCAATTACCTTGCGGTCCATCATATCCGTCAGCGCCTGCGGGGCTTCGGCCAGGGTATATTGCCTGTAAATGTGCGGAGCCAGTTTGCCCTGCATCGCCCAGGACGCAATCTGCTGCATGTTGCTGACGCTCAACCCGGGCTCCATCCGGGTGAACTGCCCCCAGAATACGCCAACCAGCGCGCTTCCTTTCAGCAGTGCCAGATTCAGGGGGATGCGGGGAATGTCGCCCCCGGCAAAGCCGACTACCAAATAGCGTCCGCGCCAGGCCAGCGACCGGATAGAGGGTTCGGCCCATTTGTCGCCAACGGGGTCATAAACCACATCAACGCCTTTACTCAGCGTAATTTCTTTGATACGTTCGCGGAGATCCTGCGTCGAATAGTTGATCAGGTGATCAGCGCCCTTTTGCTGACAAACCGCCAGTTTCTCGTCCGTGGATGCAGCCGCGATAACGGTAGCGCCCATCCGCTTAGCCAATTCAACGGCGGCTAAGCCCACGCCCCCGGCAGCCCCGAGCACCAATACGGTTTCGCCCGGCTGAAGCTGCGCCCGGTCTTTCAGGGCATGGTAGGACGTACCGTAGGCATATATCGTTGATGCGCCCGTCACAAAGTTCATCTGGTCCGGAATCGGCACCACGACATGGGCGTCTGTAACCAGTTCTTCGGCCAGGCCGCCGTGGGAGCCAAAGGCAAAGACCCGGTCGCCGGGTTTAACATGCGTTACGCCCTCGCCAACGGCTTTCACTACGCCCGAAGCTTCGCTCCCCGGCGAAAAAGGCAGGGACGGCTTAAACTGGTATAAATTGCGGATGGTCAGGGTATCCGGAAAATTCAGGCTGCACGCTTTAACCGCAATCAGCACCTGTCCGGGTCCGGCCGCTGGTGACGGAATATCTTCAAAGGTTAGCGTATCGGGTAGCCCATAGGCTCGGCACAAAATGGCGTTCATACAACGTACTGGTTCGGGTTTGTCGATCGCTAAAGGTAGAAAGAAAGCGTACATAGTCCGCGCAGCAGCAACGACCTGATTGAGCTGACAATGCGCGAACCTGGCCGAATTGCGTACTGATTCTTAATCTATGCGTATATTCGTAGTGGGTAGCGTTGTTACTTTTACGTTTATATGTCCGGAGAGGCAGTACTATTTATATACCTGGGTGCGGTCGGGTCGATCTTTCTGTTAAATGCCGTACAATGGAGCTTTTTCCGGGATTGGGTGTACGGGCTCTTCACCTTACAGACCTTAATCTGGTTTGCCCACTCAGCCTTTAATCGACTGTCCGGAGATGATATTCCGCTGAGCGAGGCTCAGAACATGGCAGTCTATACGGCCGCGTACGGTTCAGTCCGCATCCTCTACCTGGGGCTGGTTAACCGGCTCTTCGATTCGGTTCAGCACCATTTCCGGCTAAGGCATACGCTTCGCTGGGGGCAATTGGGTATTGGTCTGTTTATGCTCATAGCGGTGGTGATTATGTTAGTCGATGAGCCTTGGCAGCAGTCAGTCAGCGGTCGGTTCACGCTGGCGATCTACTGGTGCCTGCTCATGAGTACGAGTCTGGTCGGAGGCTGGGTAGCGGCTAAACGCCGGGATATGGTCGGCTGGCTGTTTTTGATCGGTAGTGTTCTGTCAATTGTGCACGAACTGAACAACCTGTTTTATTACATTGGCTACCCCTGGACATTACCTACTGATCAGCCTTCTGTTCAAATGCACATACGGATACTGGGTGGTGGACGTATCCTGCAACTGCTGTGCTTTTCGCTGAGTCTGGTTTTCCGGCAGCGTCAGCTTGCCATTGCCCAGGCCGTTGAACAAACGCGCCAGGCTGAGCAGTTGATTCAGGAACGGCTGGAAACCGAACTGGCAGTACGTAGGCTGGAACAGGAAAAGACCGATGTGCAGTTGCGGGCGTTGCAGGCCCAGGTTAATCCTCATTTTTTGTTTAACAGCCTCAACTCGCTATCGTCGTTGATCGACGACAATCCGGAGCGGGCCACTCAATTTGTCGATCAGCTCAGCCAGGTGTACCGGTATCTGCTGCGGGCCAACGAACAGCCCCTGACAACGCTGGCCAGCGAGCTCGATTTCATTCAGTCGTACTACCATCTGCTGAAAACGCGGCACGGGGATGGTCTGCTCGTCAGCATTCGCGTTGATCCGGTGTACACCGCCCGGCTGCTTCCCCCGCTCACGCTTCAGCTGCTGGTCGAAAACGCCGTTAAGCATAACGTCATCCTGGCAAAACGTCCGTTACACATTACCATTGTTACAGACCCGGACGGGTATCTGACGTTAACCAATACCCTGCAACGCAAGCGAACGGCGGTGCTGTCGAATGGCGTGGGGCTGTCCACGATACTAACCCAGTACCAAACGCTCAACCAACCCGCTCCGGATGTTTTCGTTGATGACGATACGTTTACGGTGCGCATTCCGCTGATTCATCCTGTAGCTGTACCCGTTTAAACGCGACGTAGCGTACTCGTTGTCCTATCCAGAAGACTATCATGCGTAACCTGTCTCTCTTCCTTTTTTCGATTCTCGTGGCCATCACCGCCTACGGCCAGAACGGTATTATTGTGTTCCAGTCCGATTTTGGCGTGAAAGACGGAGCCGTTTCGGCCATGAAAGGCGTAGCCTTCGGCGTATCGCCTGATCTGAAACTCGTCGATCTGACGCACGAGATTCCGCCCTACAACATCTGGGAAGCCGCGTATCGGCTGTATCAAACCGTGCCTTACTACCCGGCCGGTACCGTGTTCGTGTCGGTTTGCGACCCCGGTGTGGGCACCGAACGTAAGTCGGTTGTGCTGCGTACGAAGTCAGGCCACTACGTGGTCACACCCGATAACGGTACGCTTACGCTCATCGCCGAGCAGCTGGGTATTGACGAGATCCGGCAGATCGATGAAGCCGTGAACCGGCTGAAACAGTCGAACGAGTCCTACACCTTTCATGGCCGCGATGTGTACGCCTACACGGCCGCCCGGCTGGCCTCGCATACGATTACGTTCGGGCAGGTTGGTCCGGCGCTGCCCAGCGACGTATTACGTATCCCCTACCAGAAACCGGAACTGACGAAGGGCGTATTGAAAGGCAACATACCCATCCTCGATCCACAGTACGGCAATGTCTGGAGCAACATTCCCCGCAGTCTCTTTGCGCAATTAGCTGCTAAACCTGGCAGCAGTGTGCACGTACAGGTGTTTCACGGTCGGCAGAAGCTGTACGACAAGCGGGTGCGGCTGGTGAATACGTTCGGCGAAGTGCCCATCGGTACCGACGTAGCGTATTTCAACAGCCTGCTCAATTTTTCGCTGGCCGTTAACCAGGGTAGTTTTTCCGATAGATACAAGGTACAGAGCGGTGCCGACTGGCAACTCTGGGTCAGCCCGTAGCCGCCGTTTTCGCTACGTATCGTATACTCACCTGAGCCACGCCATCCAGAAGAAGCGTGGCTCAGGCGTTTGAAGCGGTTTATGACCTTAAGCGACGGACCAGGTACAGGTGCGGTGCCGGTCAATAGGGTGTGCACGTAGCATTACCCTATTAATTTCACCGGTTAACATCTTTTCTAAACTTATGGGCAAACAAGTTGTTAGGAGCGGACTGTTTGCCTGTCACGAACAGGTAGGAATTTGTCGTGATCGTTTACTCGTCCGTCGAGTCATAGCCCCTTTGTTTCAACATTATGGAAGCCATTAAAACCAAAGCCTACGGAGCCAACGCTTCGCTTATCGACTCGCTTAGTCGTCTGTCGCGGATGGATATTGAGCGGAACACGACGAAAGAAGACGAAGTCCTGATTGATATTCTGTACTGTGGGGTGTGTCATTCGGATCTGCACCAGGTCAGAAACGACTGGGCCAACACGGTTTACCCCTGCATTCCCGGTCACGAGATTGTCGGAAAAGTGGTTCAGGCGGGCAGCGCCGTCACGAAATTCAGCGTCGGCGACGTAGTAGGCGTTGGCTGCATGATCGATTCCTGCGGTCAGTGTTCATCCTGTCAGGAAGGGGAAGAAAATTACTGCGAAGGCCCCGTAAGCTGGACCGCTACGTATAACGGCTACATGAAACCCAACGGCAACGGCTTCAATACGTTCGGGGGCTATTCAACCAGCATCGTCGTGAAAGAGTCGTTTGTCCTGCGCATTCCCGATACCCTCGACATCAGCCGGGCCGCGCCAATCCTGTGCGCGGGCGTCACTACGTACTCCCCATTGCGGCACTGGAACGTAAAAGAAGGCGATTCGGTCGGCGTTGTCGGCATCGGTGGCCTGGGGCACATGGCCGTTCAACTGGCGAAAGCTATGGGCGCGCAGGTAACAGCCATAACGCGCAGTGACGAAAAAGGGGCTGCGGCCGAAGCACTGGGCGCGCACGAGGTGTTGATCGAAAGCGACAAAAAGGCGATGGAAGCTCATGAACTTGCCTTCGATTTCCTGCTGGTCACGATCCCCGACCCGTTCGATGTGAGTGCTTACGTCAATCTGCTCAAGAAAAACGGTTCGCTGGTTACGGTCGGTCTGCTGGGCAAGTACAAAAGTCCGCTCAACAATATGGATGTAGCCATGCACCGGCGCAGCGTAGCGGGTTCGATCATTGGCAGCATTGCCGAAACGCAGGAAGTGCTGGATTTCTGCGCCGAGCACGCCATTCAGCCCCAGACAGAGCTTATTGCCATGAAAGACATCAATCAGGCCTTTAGTCGGATGATGGACGACGATATTCAGTTTCGGTTCGTGATCGACATGCAATCGCTCAAAGACGAAGAATAAAAAACAACCAGGTGACCCGTCTGTCTGCGCGGGTCATCGACGCATCCCTAATCAATGAATTCCGTTATGAATCAAACGTATGTAAAGGCATTTGGCATCGGCGTCATCGCTGGCATGCGCGCTATCGTTGCCCCGGCCCTGTTAAGTCGTAAACTAGTGCGTACCATTCCCACCAAACAACCCGCTACCCCCGTTCAGTACCTGGCCCAGCCCACCACCTCGCTGGCCCTGAACGTACTGGCCGCTGGCGAACTGGTTGGCGACAAACTCCCCAATACCCCAAAGCGTACCGTACCCGCTCAGTTTAGTGGCCGGGTTGCGTCGGGGGCTACCTGCGGGGCTTTCGTGAGTCAGGTCGAAGGGGCCGGTGCGCCGGTGGGAGCCGTTCTAGGTGGCCTCGGCGCAGCAGTGGGTACGCTGGCTTTCTTTCAACTGCGGCAATGGCTCACGCACGAAGCAGGGCTACCCGATCTGGCAGTCGCCCTGGTTGAGGACGCGCTGGCAATTGGCGTGGGCTGGTCGATTGTGAACCAGATTGAAGCGGCTCCGCAGCCCTCCTGACCCGTTCAAAGCACGGCTGAAATCCCAGATACAAGCCTGGATTCAGCCGGCCAAACACAATGGCCGATTTATGGTTTTAGGTTGCATCTACGGCTTATTCAGTATCTGATGCGTTGTAGATAAAAAGTCAACATCTAACCAATCATCGTTATGCCACGAGGAGATAAATCTGCGTATACTGACAAGCAAAAACGTCAGGCTGAGCACATCGAAGAAGGCTACGAAGACCGTGGTGTGCCCGAAGAAGAAGCCGAACGACGGGCGTGGGCAACCGTCAACAAAACCTCCGGGGGCGGCAAAAAGAGCGGTTCAGGCCGTGGTCACGCCGAAAACAAAGAACCTGCTCACAAAGGAGGACAAAAAGGCGGGGCCGCTTCGGCTTCCCGAACGGCGGAGGAGCGTTCAGCCTCGGCTAAGAAAGCGACAGCCACCCGGAAGCGCAACGCCGAACACGCCAAAAGCTCGTAAACCCATTCGGCCGAGCGTACCAGACAACCCCGTTACGTATTGGAACTGTACTCAGCTACGATTCCGATACGTAACAGGGTTAATCCATTAGTCATTCCTTAACAGCCCGAAGCCGATCACGGCGAAACACCGTACCGGGGTTCGGGTAAGCTGAGCGGCCGGAAAGCGCTGATCACCGGGGGCGATTCGGGGATTGGCCGGGGCGTAGCGATCGCCTTTGCCCGCGAGAGGGTCAATGTGCTCATATCGTACCTGAACGAAGACGAGGATGCTCGTGAAACCGCCCGTTACGTAGTAGAAGAAGCGGGCCGCAAAGCCGTGCTGGTGCCGGGCAACATCAGCGAAGAAGCTCATTGCCAGTTAGACATTCTGGTCAACAACGCTGGGTTTCAGATGGCCCACGGGTTACTTCAGGAGATTTCCAGCGAGGAATGGGACCGGATATTCCGGACCAATCTCTACGCAATCTAGTACCTCTGCAAGGCTGCCGACCAACACCTGAAACCCGGCAGTACGGTAGTCAATACAACATCGGTGAACGCCTATAAACCCAGTCCGATCCTGCTGGCCTATGCAGCCACGAAAGGAGCCATTCAGAATTTTACGGCAAATCTGGCGCAGGTATGGGCCGAGAAAGGCACTCGGGTGAACTGCGTAGCGCCCGGCTCTATCTGGACATTCCTCATCCCCTCGACCAGGCCCGAAAAAAGGTAAAAACGTTTGGGCAGGATGTGCCTTTACAACGACCCGGCAACCGGTCGAGCCTGCGCCGATTTATGTTTTGCGGGCTTCGAATGATTCGAGTTACATGACTGGCAGCCCCGTGCAGGTTACCGGCGGCACACCCACCATTTAATCCGTTACGTCGGTAACAGGCAATGCGCATTGCCTGTTACCGGGAAGATTACCTCTTCGTTCTCCTCACAAACCCAGCATAATACAACCGGTCCGTTCGTTGTATAGACGATACCGTCGAGACTGCACGAGTTGTCTTGTGAACTATTCCCTGCTGAACTGGTCTGGTTAGTTAATCCTCCAACTGCGACGCGCAGTTGGAGGATTAACTGAAACGCATTTTATTTCTTTCTTCAACACCTGAAAGCCCTGATTGGTAAATCCATCCGGCTACGGCTAGTAAAATTAAATTTAAAGGCTGAGGGGTTCGTCTCCGCACGGCTATAGTGAACGATATACGCAGTATTTGTACATTTGCAGATTGTCTGAGTGCATTACGTATGACGGCTGCTCACCCTGCCCGATTTCTCCTTCTTAATGCGTTTTACTTTTTCTCACAATTCCTTATGCAACGTAATTTCCGTTGTTTCCTTTTATGCCTTGTGCTCACCGCATTCCGGGTGTCGGCGCAAACCAATGAGTTACCCTATACTACCGTTAACCTTCAGACCCTAACCGATTTTAGACCCACTGGCAGCAACTGGAAAATCGTGGGCGACGTGTTCTACGATCTCAACACCGCCGGGAAAGGAAAAACCGGATCAGGTACGGGTATTCTCGTCAATGATCTCTCCGGAAAAAGCAAAGATCATCTGTTCACCAAAATGGAACATGGCGATATTGAACTGGAGCTTGATTTCATGATGGAGAAAGGCTCGAACTCCGGTGTGTACCTACAGGGGCGTTACGAAGTTCAGCTATTCGACAGTTGGGGGGCAAAAGTGCCCCGCTCCACCGACTGTGGAGCCATCTACGAACGCTGGGATGAAAGCAAGCCCGAAGGGCAGAAAGGCTACCAGGGTCACCCGCCTACGCAGATCGTCAGCAAAGCCCCCGGCCTGTGGCAGCATATCAAGATTGTGTTTCGCGCACCCCGCTTCAACGAAAAAGGCGAAAAACTGGCTAACGCCCGGTTCATTAAAGTGATCCAGAACGGCGTAACGATTCATGAGAACATCGAAGTAACCGGCCCAACCCGCGCATCGGCATTCCAGGACGAGAAACCCACCGGCCCACTCGTAATTCAGGGGGATCATGGTCCGGTGGCTATCCGAAATATTCGCTACAAGGCGTATGGCATCGAGCCCGTTACGCTCACGAACCTCAAGCTCCGGGCCTACGACGGTAAGTTCAAATCGGTAGCCGACTTCAACGCGCTCACGCCGAAACGGGAAATGGACATCGACGTACTGGCGCACTCAGCGCCCGGCAGCCGCGATAATTTCGGAGGTAAAATCACGGGAACGCTTCACATCCCCCGGTCGGGCGAATACCTGCTGTCGCTCAATCTGCCCTGGATTCCCGCCGAAGTAAACAAATCGGTACGTAACGGAGCGGGCGAACTGACCATCGCTGGTAAGAAAGTGCTGACGATCGATACCGAAGATGGCGGGACAGCGGCTACCAAACTCAACCTACAGGCGGGTGACTTCCCCCTTGAACTCGCCTATTACAAAAACTTTGGCTTGTGGTACGCCCGCAGCAATGACATCACGCTGGCCGTCGAAGGGCCCGGTGTTCAGTATACGGTGCTCAACCCCATCATCCGGGCGGCCGATCCGGTCGGCGAGATTTCGTTAGCCGTGAAGGGCGAGCCGGTGATGCAGCGGGGCTTCATGAATCACCGCGGCAAAAAGCATACGCATACCATTTCGGTGGGCGAACCGGGATTCGTCAACTATACCGTAGACCTGGCGAACGGTGAGTTCCTTCAGATCTGGCGGGGTGATTTTCTGGAAACGACGCCTATGTGGTACGGCCGGGGTGAAACCCAGCTCTCCGTACCCATGGGAAGCGTAATCGAACTGTCGGGTAAGCCGTCGCTGACGTACCTGGCCGACAAAAACGCAGCCTGGCCCGATTCCAACGCTACATATACAAACCTGGGGTATGACGTCGATAAAAGTGGGCGCCCGGTATTCAAATACAGCGTAGGAGCCGCCAGCGTTCGGGAGTCGTTTGCGGCCGAGAACGACGGGCAGAAGCTGACTCACACGTTTCAGGTAACGCCCGGATCAGCCGCGTCGACACCCGGCGAACTCTGGTGCCGGGTAGCCGAAGGGAGCACCATCACCGAGCTTCCGAACGGATTGTACGCCATTAACGACAAGCAATACCTGATTGAATTACCCGGAAAGCAGAAACCGGTTATCCGCAGTACAGCGCAGAACACCAAAGAACTGTTGCTGCCCATCAGCGGAAAAGATAAAGCCGGGCCTGTTACGTATTCAATCATCTGGTAATCGCTCAACTTCCTGACAGTTCCCTCGTATGAAACTTACTCATTATTCTATACATCAACTGGCCAAGGCGGCATTATTAACCTCCGGCCTGGCCTGCCTGAGCATTCACCCCAGCCTGGCGCAGATCCAATCGAAAAACGGCCAGCCGGTTAGTTCAAGCAGCAAACAGCCCGCTCCGGCTCCTAAGGGCCTTACCAAAGTCGAAGCGGATCCGGAAAAAGAAGATGATTTCTATAAACTGATCTCGCTGCCGGTGCCGGAAGACATTATTCTGGAGGTGGGCGGGATGGCCACCTTACCCGATGGCAGCCTGGCCGTATGTACACGCCGGGGCGAGGTCTGGATCGTATCGAATCCATCCATCAGCGGTTCTGAACGACCTACCTACCGACGTTTTGCCTACGGGCTGCACGAACCGCTGGGGCTAGCGTATAAGGATGGCGACATCTACGTAACGCAGCGCAGTGAAGTGACGCGGCTGCGCGATACCGACCAGGACGGCCGCGCCGATTCGTACGACAAAGTCTATTCCTGGCCGTTGTCGGGCAACTACCACGAGTATTCGTACGGCCCGACTTTTCTGCCGAACGGCAATATGCTGGTAACCTTGAACGTCGGCTGGAGCAACAGCTTAGGGCATGGCGTTAGTCTGGTTCCCTGGCGGGGCTGGACGCTGGAAATCACGCCCGATGGCAAGATGACGCCGTTTGCAGCGGGTATGCGCTCACCAGCCGGGTACGGCATGAACGCAGCCGGTGATTACTTTTACACCGAAAATCAGGGCGACTGGGTGGGTTCGGGCCGGATCTCGCGGGTCGAAAAAGGCGATTTCCTGGGCAACGCCGAAAGCCTTCGCTGGACTGACCTGCCGGGCTCACCGCTAAAAATTAAGCCGCAGGACGTACCCAACACCGGTGAACCGCTCTACGACGTATCGAAACGATTCACCGCCTTGAAGGCCCCGGCCGTTTGGCTGCCGCACGGTATCCTGGGCATTTCCACGTCGGGACTAATCACGGATAATACGAAAGGGAAGTTTGGTCCGTTCGAGAATCAGTTATTTATCGGCGACCAAGGGCAGAGTATCCTTTCCCGCGTTGATTTCGAGAAGGTAAAAGGCGAATATCAGGGCGTTGTTTTCCCCTTCCGCGAAGGTTTCTCGTCGGGGGTTTTACGGATGGTATGGGGCCACGATGCCTCCATGTTCGTGGGCATGACCAGCCGGGGCTGGTCGTCGACGGGCAAAGAGCTGTTCAGTCTGCAACGCGTGGTCTGGACGGGTAAAATGCCGTTCGAGATGAAAACGATCCGGGCCAAGCCTGATGGCTTCGAGATTGAGTTTACCATGCCTGTCGATCCGGAGTTGGCGGCCGATCCGGCTTCGTACAAGGTAACCGGCTTCAACTATAAATACCACGCTACGTACGGCAGTCCAGTGATTAACCGGGCAAACTGCCCGATTCGCGGCATCGAGGTCTCGAAAGATGGCCTGAAAGCCCGGCTGGTCGTTGACAGTCTCCGGTTGGGCTATATTCACGAGATCAACACCGCTGGTATTCGGTCGAGCAATGGCCGGGCGTTGCTGCATTCCGTGGGGTACTATACGCTGAACAACATCCCCGACGGCGAAAAACTGGCTATTACCAACGTAGCCCCCAAGCACGACCATTCGGCGATGGTCACGGCCTCTACGTCGTCAGCCCCGCCGGTCAATACAAAGTCAACGACGCGCAAGCCAGCAGTTCCCGCTAAAACGGGAACAACGGCGAAAGCGGGTACAATGGCGAAACGCGTTACCGAAATGCCCGCTGGCTGGGGGGAGCCCGATTACACCATCAACATGGGTACGAAGCCGGGGCTCAAGTTTACTCCGGAGCAGTTCCAGGTGAAAGCAGGCAGTAAGGTTCGGGTGGTCTTCAACAACGAGGACGATATGCTGCACAACTTTGTGGTGGTAGCCCCCGGCTCGGCCATTCAGGTAGGTGAGTTAGCGATGAAGTTAGGCCTCGAAGGGCAGGAAAGAAACTACATTCCGCAAACCGACAAGGTGCTGCACCACACGAACCTGCTGCAGCCTAACACCAACGAAACGATCTATTTCATTGCGCCCGACAAGCCCGGCGATTACATGTACGAGTGTTCCGTTCCGGGGCACTTCTATGTCATGCAGGGCGTGATGAAAGTTGTTAAGTAAATTCATATCGATTTATCTCCATTGATCCATACGTGCCTGTAATCGAAGTTGGTTGCAGGCACGATTTGTTCCCAGCCCGTATAAGCCTATGCCTTTTCAGCGTTTATTCTTCCGTATTCGTTTACTGATTTTCCTGATTACCCTTGTTGTCAGCCGTCAACCGCTCAACGGTCAATCTCTGTCGGAAGCCATTCGGTTAAACCAGTTAGGGTATTACCCCAACGCGCCTAAACTTGCCGTTGTCATCGGCGACGCATCCGGAAAATTTGAACTGGCCACTCCCGACTTAAAAAAGACGGTATTCACGGGTACGCTGGGTGCAGCCCGGCAAAACGCCATCTCGGGCAAAACGACTCATACGGCTGACTTTTCCGCCTTTACCAAACCAGGCACCTATGTCGTGGTCATTCCCGGACTGGGCCACTCCCACCCGTTCGACATTCAGGCCAACGTTCACCGAGCCTTAGCCATTGGGGCCATCAAAGGCTTTTATTACCAACGGGTGTCGACGGATTTATCCGCTGCGTATGCCGGAAAATGGGCTCGTCCCGCTGGCCACCCCGACACGCGGGTTCTCGTTCACCCGTCGGCAGTTTCGGAGGGCCGACCTGCCGGTTCTGTTATTTCGGCCCCTAAAGGCTGGTACGATGCGGGTGATTATA
Organism: Spirosoma fluminis; assembly: GCF_054778895.1. NCBI lineage: Bacteria > Pseudomonadati > Bacteroidota > Cytophagia > Cytophagales > Cytophagaceae > Spirosoma > Spirosoma fluminis. Next base: position 106,944 of record NZ_BAAGZD010000013.1, on the reverse strand, counting down.
ACAAATACATTGTCAATTCAGGCATTACGATGGGGACGCTGCTTTCGCTCTGCGAAGAATTTCCGGACTACGTAAAAGCGCTGAATACGAATATTCCCGAAAGCAAAAACGCAGTACCCGACGTACTGGACGAGATTCTGTGGAATCTCCGCTGGATGCTGGCCATGCAGGACCCGGCCGATGGTGGTGTTTATCACAAGCTCACCAACCCCGGCTTCGACGGGATGGTGATGCCCGACAAAGCCACCAAAGACCGGTACGTTGTTCAGAAAAGCATCACTGCCACCCTCGATTTTGCCGCGGTGATGGCACAGGCCAGCCGGGTCTTGAAACCGTACAGCCGCAACCTGCCCGGTCTGGCCGATTCATGCCTGCGAGCCGCTACCAACGCCTGGACCTGGTCTAAGGCAAATCCGACGGTGATGTATAACCAACGCGCGATGAACACGTCGTTCGACCCCGACGTAACGACCGGCGGCTACGAAGACCGGAGCGCAGCCGACGAATGGATATGGGCCGCGGCCGAGCTGTACGTGACCACGAATGACGATACCTACTACCAGGCGGTAAACTTGTTTCCCGACGACAAAACGCCATTGCCTTCCTGGCCACAGGTCAGAACGCTGGCGTATTACACGCTGGCCCGCTCGGGCAAGACCCTGACAGCAGTGGGTAAAACCGATCTGACCAAAGTAAAACGGCATCTGACAGTGCTGGCCGATTCGCTGATTCAAGGGGCCGACCGGCAGGCATTCCAGACCGTGATGGGAAAAACGGCCAGGGATTTCATCTGGGGCAGCAGTTCGGAAGCCGCCAATCAGGGCATCGCTCTGCTGGAAGCGTACCGGCTAACCGATTCACCGAACCGCAGTAAATACCTGCATTACGCCCTGGGCAACCTGGATTATTTGTTGGGACGTAATGCGGTGGGTTATTCGTTCGTGACTGGCTTCGGCGACAAAACGCCCATGCATCCCCACCACCGGCCGTCGGTTGCCGACAGCATTGAAGCGCCCGTACCGGGACTCCTCTCGGGCGGCACGAATGCTAACGCGGCCCGTCAGGACAAATGTCCCGGTTACACGACCACCATTGCGGATGAGGTATTTATCGACGCAGATTGTTCGTACGCATCCAACGAAATTGCCATCAACTGGAACGCGCCCTTAGTCTACCTCGCTGCAGCTCTAGAAGCCTTACAGAGCAATCAGCAGGTTACCAGTTCAGCTAAGTAAGTTAATAGAGATCTCATATAAATGGCTGTCTATTTGACTACTTAACAGTGTTAGCTTCCAGTAAAACTATCACATAAACCCGGTATTGACTGTGCCGAAAACCAAATTAAGCTCGGTCAGCGCATTCAGCCTCTTTGGGCCGGTAAGTAGGACGATTTAGTCTGCCTGCTTCTAGATATCTAAGCCAATTATCTGTTCAATGTATCCATCAAACTGCCAACGTCTTGCTGTCTCGCTCCTTATTGTTTTCTGTGCGGGCTGGAGTTGTGCTCAATCGCTTCGCCCGCCCGCTTACCCGCTCGTTACGCATGATCCGTATTTCAGTATCTGGAGTACGACCGATAACGTAACGGATTCCCCCACCCGCCACTGGACCGGAACTCCGCAATCGCTTGAAGGAGTCGTGCGGGTAGATGGTAAAGCGTATCAGTTTTTAGGGGCTGCCCCCACTACGTATGCGCCGATCCTGCCAACGGCCGAAACCGGTTCTTACATCGCTCAGTACACGACCACCAAACCCGCCCCCGGCTGGGAGCAGCCAACCTATAAGACCACTGGCTGGTCAACCGGTCCGGGGCCCTTTGGCGACACGCCTGACGCCCGTACTCGCTGGCGGAACAGCGAGTCTGACCCCGATGGTATTTACCTCCGGCGCGAGTTTACGTACGATGGCAAAGCCGATCCTGCCAAACTGCTGCTGGCGCTTAACCATGATGATGCGGTAGACATTTACCTGAATGGGGTCCAGATCCTGAAGAAGTCGGGCTACATCCACGAATACATATACCTCCCTCTGTCGGCGGAAGGGCAGCGCGCCTTGCGCAAAGGTAAAAATGTGCTGGCTGTCCACTGCGTCAGTCCGCGGGGTGGTTCGTTTATTGACGTCGGACTGGTCCTTCCCATCCAGGCAGCACCCGTTACAGCGGCTACCCAAATCAACGTAACGGTAACGGCGACCCAAACGAAGTATGCCTTTACGGCGGGACCGCTTGCGCTGACCGTTACGTTCCTGTCGCCCCTGTTGTTAGATGAACTGGACGTAGCCGCCCGACCAGTTACCTACGTAACGTGTAGCGCAAGCGCGCAAGACGGCAAACCGCATGCGGTCCAGGTATTCTTCAGTGCTGCCGGTACCCTGGCGACAAATACAGGTAATCAGGACGTAGTGATCCAGACCGGACAGGTACCAAAGCTGGCCTACACCACTGTCGGCACGAAAGAGCAGCCGGTACTGGCCAAAAAAGGCGACAACATACGTATTGACTGGGGGTATGCGTATTTGGCCGTTCCGCAGCAATCGACAGCCAACGCTCAGCTAACCACCGGTGACCCCGCTGCTTTAAAAAAGGAGTTCGTCAGCAATGGTCAGCTCCCGACTTCTTCGAGGCAGACAATGCCAATACCGGCCCGGTCGGTAGCGATGGCCACTGTTCTGAATCTCAGCGACGGAACGAAACTGGTCCCTCAATACCTCATGCTGGCCTACGACGATCTGTACTCGGTTCAGTACTTCGGCAAAAACCTGCGGCCGTGGTGGCGACGGAACGAGCAGACAACCTTACCCGCTCTGCTCCAGACCGCGGCTGAGGACTATGACCGGCTCAATCAGAAATGCACCCTGTTTGACGAGCAGCTGAGGGCCGAAACCGAGAAAGCAGGCGGAAAAGCGTACGCGGATTTGTGCGTACTGGCATACCGGCAAACCATTGCCGCCCACAAAATCGTCTATTCGGGCGATGAAACGCAGCCCCTCTTTCTGTCCAAAGAAAACTTCAGCAACGGCTCGATCGGTACGGTCGACATCACGTACCCATCGGCTCCCATGTTTCTGCGCTACAATTCCACCTTGCTGAAAGGGATGATGGAGCCTATTTTTTACTATTCTGAAAGCGGTAAATGGCCAAAACCCTTTGCCGCCCATGATGTCGGTACGTATCCGCAGGCAAACGGGCAAACCTATGGCGAAGACATGCCCGTTGAGGAATCCGGCAACATGCTCTTACTGACAGCGGCCATCGCCGGAGCCGAAGGCAATGCCGGTTACGCCAGACAACATTGGAAAACGCTGACAACCTGGGTCGAATACCTGAGCAAGGCAGGCTTTGACCCGGAGAATCAGCTCTGCACGGACGACTTTGCCGGTCATTTAGCCCGCAACGCGAACTTATCGGTAAAAGCGATTCTGGGCATTGCCGCCTACGGCCAGTTAGCCGCCAAGCTGGGCGATAATGCAGCCGCGCAACAGTATCAGTCGATGGCGCAGGACATGGCCGCCAAATGGCAGCAACTCGCGCTCGACCGTACCGCCAGCCCCGCTACGCACTACGACCTGACGTTCGAAAACCCAGCCGATAGCTGGAGTCAGAAATACAACCTGGTGTGGGATAAACTGCTGAATCTGAATATATTCCCTAAGACCGTAGCCCAGCGCGAAATTGCGTATTACCTGACCAAACAGCAACCTTACGGATTACCGCTGGATAGCCGCAAGACGTACACCAAATCGGATTGGATCGTCTGGACCGCTACGTTAGCCGATTCAGACGCTGATTTCCGTGCCCTGATTCAGCCCATCTGGCGGTATGCCAACGAAACGCCTTCCCGCGTTCCGCTGTCCGACTGGCACGAAACGACCAACGCGAAGCAGGTTGGCTTTCAGGCCCGGTCGGTGATCGGTGGCTACTATATCAAACTGCTCGAAGGCCGACTAAGCGGTTTACGGACGAAGTAAGAAAATCGCCCGTCCGGATAATCTTCGGCCGGGTTTAGGATATACGCTGTCGAAAGCGCTTACGTTATTGGGATAGTAATGGCTGAAGATTCTCACTAACGTAAGCGCCTGCATAGAAATATGCGATTGGTCAAGCGGTATCTTCCTGCTGAAGAAGTTAACGAATTGCTCCAGGCTACGTATCCGGTCATTACCCTTCTTTTGGCTTTAAAAAACTGCCCACCGATAAGTCCACTACCCACGTATGAACGGTTTAAGTAGATTAGTCTGCAGCGTAATAATCAGTCAATGCCTGCTGTTTAAAGCCAATGCGCTGCTAGCACAGAACATGAACACCTGGGCCATGGAATCCACCTTTAAGATTGCGGGTTACGGTACTGGGAATCAAATCACTAAGGGTACCGTATTCATGCTGCTCAAGCCATCGAAGCGGGATTCCCTGTCAGGATATAAAATACTGATTACGGCCGCGCATGTTCTTGATAACATCAAGGCCGATTCGGCGGTTTTGTATCTCCGGAAAAAGCGGACTGATTCAACCTTCGTCATTTTTCCGTTTTCGATTCCGGTGCGTAAAAATGGGGTGCCTTTATGGACAAAACATCCCACAGCAGACGTAGCGGTGATGTATGTTTTTCTGCCAGCAGCGGCTTATGTTACCTGGCTGAACACAAAAGTGCTGGCCAGCGAGAAGCAATTGATCGAGAATTTTGATTTACAGCCCGGTAAAGAATCGTTGAGCCTGGGCTTTCCGAAAGGGTTTTCGGCCAACGAAGAAGGTTTCCCCATTCTCCGGACCGGACGAATCGCATCCTATCCCATTTTTCCGGTGAAGCGCTACCCGCTCGTTCTGTATGATGCCGAAATATTCGACGGTAACAGCGGAGGCCCCGTTTATAATATAAGCACGTTTACGTTGCGGAATTCCGTGTACGACAATACGAAGGGCTTTCAGCAGATCATTGGGTTAGTGAGCGTACAAGTACTTATCGGAAAAGAACGATTGGTGATTGGCGGCATAATTTTATCGCCTTATATCCTGGAAACCATTGATATACTGCCCAATCTGGATTAGCCAACTGATTGACTTTTCTCTTTTCATTACGTTTTATCATACCATAGCAACATCACGACTCCGAGGTCGGTGTGGGTTCCGACCACTTGTGCGTCAGCAATGCCCAAATCATTCGGTCTTGTGAGTATATTGATGACGCGCGCCAGCGTTACGTCGTCTGCCAATCGCATAGTTCAGCAACAGCACTCCCCTTTCCACCATTAAGCTGCTTTCCTTCTAAAATTACCTCAACCGTACGGGGCCCATTAGTGGCACGTGCCGATGAAACGAAAGCATCGACTGCCAGATTCCACCCGGATTTGGCAGTCGATGCTTTCGTTTCATCCGAGAAAAACGGTCGTTGACCTTCCATTCTGAACAGTTCGTGCAGGCTGCTGTTTCGGAACGCGCTCCGGGCTACCAACTTTGTTTCATTAAACCGGTAGAACCTTCCTCTTTTCAACTACAACAACACAAATACGATGAACTCATTAGTTGCACAGTACCGGGCCGCCCTGTTGATCTTACTGGTAGCCGTTTCATTTACAGCCTGTAAAAAAGACAATACCGATCCATCACCCGATCTGGGAAACCGCGTAGCGGGTCAGTATATGTTCTCTGAGCTATCGTTCAATGGTCAGACACGCCCCGCCAGCCAAACCAATCTGAAAGGAAGCGTACGGGTTGTGCGGCAAACGGCGACCAGCGTGTCGATGCAGTTAGACATTCGCTCAAAAACAGCAGACGAAGAATTTCTGGTTGGCTCGGTCGAAAACGTCGACCTGACCAACAGTGGCAACGACGTTGAGTTTCGGGCGCAGGGCGACAAGATTGCCTATGTATCGGGCAACAAGCTGATCATCAACGGCCGCGACGACAATGACACGGAGTTTACCATCACCGCTACCAAATAATTCATCCCACCCATTCATTACCCATGCATTCCCTGAAAAAGTATCTGCTTCTGGCGCTTACTACCCTCACCCTGTCGAGTTCACTAATGAGTTGCGTAACAGTCTTTGGCGGACGCGTTACGGACGAACAGAAACGCAGACCTGCTCCCGGTGAGTCTCGTCGCGAGATACGAGTTGGGGGCCTGATTGCCGACATTCTTCTTTTCCCCCTGATCAGTATTCCGGTCGACTTTGCCACCGGCGCGATCTACAAGCCCAAATACAGCCCAACGGCGCAGAAAGCTCCAGCGGCTACCACGCAACAGGTGAATAAGCGGTAATCCCTCAAAACAAAACCCAGGATTTACTGAAATCAGAATTAGGAGTTTATTATGTTAACAAAGGCTACCGTATCAGGAGAACGCACATCCAGCGTTTTTCTGGTACGGTATTTGTCTATTCGGGAGAGGGTAGCGAGGATGTCGTCGGAGCGGACAAAATCCAGAAACCATGCGCCAGCAATTCTTGGGCCAATGTTGTAGTTACGACCCAATAAAAATTTTCGTCGTTGGTGACTATCTGATACGTATCGGCCTGTGTTTCCCCATTCTGAGCCTGGACGTAGGTGAAAGCCTGCTGTAAACTAGCGAATGAGGCCACTGAAGAGGGAGTATCTTTAGATGATGCTTTTATAATATCTAACCAAGATAATTGTAATAATATAGACATAGTAATGACCAGTTATCTACGTGCATAAACGTAGGGTAACTAGTCACTAAAACTATGCCATTATAGACAAGCGCTGTAAAATGATCTATTTTTTTAATTAAGGTTAAAACTATTAATTTTCAACCAGTTAAAGAATTTAACGTTTCAAACACCTCTCATTCTCACCGCTAATTCATTGCCTTCGCGCCTGGCCTTATCCGTCCGACAGCGAAATAGTCGGTGTTCGCCCAAACACATCAGCCAGTGCCCGACGGGCGGCATAATACCCACACATGCCATGCACCCCGCCACCGGGTGGCGTCGATGACGAACAGATATACACGCCCTTTGCCGAGGTTGAATACGGCGAAAAGCTTATGACGGGCCGGGTGTATAGTTGACGCGCATCAATTATGCCACCGTTGATGTCGCCCCCCACGTAGTTTGGATTATACACTTCCATCTGAGCCGTATTCATCGTGTGCCGGGCTAATATTCGGTCGCGAAATCCGGGGGCAAAGCGTTCTACCTGTTTCTCGATAGCATCGGTCCGGTCCAGGGTCGATCCGTTGGGTACGTGGCAGTACGCCCAGGCGGTGTGCTGCCCTGCCGGAGCCCGTGTTGCATCGAACAGACTCGGCTGGGCCAGCAGCACAAATGGCTGATCGGGGTGTTGACCGGCGGAAGCTGCCGCTTCGCCAAGGGCGATTTCCTCAAATGTATTTCCTAAATGAATGGTACCCGCCTGTCGGCATTCGGGTGCGGTGAAGGGGATGGGCCCGTCGAGCGCCCAGTCAATTTTGAACACGCCCATGCCGTAGCGGTAGCGTTCCAGTTGCCATTTGTACAGCGACGAAAACCGGTCTCCAGCCAGCTGGAGGAGCTGTCTGGGCGTTACGTCGAGCAGAACAGCCCGCGCAGAAGGCAACTCTTCAAGCCTTTTGACAGGCGTATCCGTTTGGATTGTTCCGCCAATAGACTGAAAATAAGCGGCCAGCGCATTGGCGATACGTTGAGAACCTCCTTTCGGAATGGGCCAGCCCCGCAAATGCCCCGCCGTCATGAGCACGAGCGCAATGGCCGACGTGGTCAGGTTTGAGAGCGGCTGGATGGCGTGTGCGGCCATACCGGCCAATAATCCCTTCGCTTCTTTTGTCAGGAAGCGTTTTGCCAGAAACGTAGCGGATGGCAGGGCATCCAGCCCGAACCGCGCCATATCGAAGGGATGCTTCGGAATACGGAGCGGCCCCAGTACGTCGGCCGCCATCGTTGGCCAGTCGCGCACAAGAGGCTCCATCATGTTCCGGTACGTTTGTTCGTCGACACCCAGCGAATGCGCCGTTTCCTGCACGGACCCACGCAGGGCCGCGGCAGTACCGCCGTCGAAAGGGTGAGCCGCCGACAGCGGTGGGTAAATGAACTCCAGACCATGCTCGCCCAGGGGTAAACTTTGAAAGAAGGGCGAGCCTGCTGCCAATGGATGTACCGCCGAACAGATGTCGTGAACAAACCCTGGTACGGTTAATTCGGCGGAGCGCAGCCCCCCCCCAATGTCTGCTTTACCTTCGACAAGTAGCGCCGATACGCCAGCCTGTTGCAACGTTATGGCGGCTGCCAGGCCATTTGGCCCCGATCCTACTACAATAGCATCGTATTTGCTCAAAATAGATCGCGTTTAGTACCTATAAGTATTCTTCCGACCTTTTGTTTATAGGCTTTTTCCAACGCTCTGACCGCTGAACCACAGCCCTATCGTGCTGGACTCGCCAGGCCGTTATTGGATAGAGGTAAAATGGCCCAGGAAATACTAATAGACTATGCTCGTAACAATCTCCTCAAGGGTAGCCGACCCCCAGCTCCTATCCGCAGCGGACCAACCAGATACGCTGGAAATGAAATAGCCGAACGCGCATAATACTTTTAGCTGTGCGCACTGGCGCCGGTACGCACAGCTAAAATTACGATGCAACTAATACGTGCCTGCCCGTAACGTACTTTCTGACAACGCGTATTTGCGCTTTACCCGGTCCAGGACAACGTAAAGCGACCGTTTCTTTTCGTCAAAGCCGGTTAATTCAACCCGCGATCCATCGATCGTTTCGTAGCGTAGAACCATCCGGTCGCGTTTACCATCTTCCCGACGGGCTTCTGATTTGATGCCTTCAGCACGTCGAGTTGAGCGGGCGATGGGATCAATTTTAAGGTCCTCCGGGCCAATGTTAGCCAGTGCTTCCGCCGGAATCCAGTTATCAGCAGGTTTCTTTTCCCGCTTTTTTGGATCACCTCCTCCCGGCTCGCCCCCACCTTCGCCCCGCTCCCCGCGACCGCTGGATGGGCGATACTTATCCTGAAGGTACAGGACCTGATTGACGGGATCGGCGTCGTAATAAAACACGCGCTGCCCACCGGCTACACCCGTTAATTCGAATGTCCGGTTCAGGTCGCGCATGGGTGAACCGCCCCCATTCGACAGGTCTAACGGTACCGCCCGATTCACTTTGAAGGTCAGCGTCGACCAGCTTTCGAACGTAGCCTCCTGCCAACGTAATGAGTCGGTTGGCGAGTAAGGTATTTCGTTCCCATTGAGTTCAAATTTGGTTACGGTATAATTCCCACGCAGTTCAGGCACACCTTTCTGAGCGGGTTGTTTATAGGGGTCGTAGCGGAAATTAACGTACTGCAACCAGAACAGTAGTCCTAAGAAAATGCCGATCGCGGCCGTTTTCAGACTGATCCGGGTGATGCGTTGCCAGGGTTTGGCCAGACTGGGATAGAAATAATTGGGTACCGTAAACTGCTCTTTAATCAGCAGATTGTACAGCTCGCGGACGTAATACACCAGTAAGAAACCGGCCAGCACGACGAAATACGAACTGTAGCCGTGAACGCCCCCGTCGTAAGCCAGGTTGACATAGACGATGTCGGCCAGCGCGCCGAACAACAGTACCGCCCCCCAGAACGTCGTTGCCCGGAAGAATAACAGCGACCCGGCCAGCACCTCAACAACCCCCGTAAACACTTCGTACCAGGGCACAATCCCGATAGACAGCCAGTAGATTTTCTGGGCGGTCAGGTCGCCAAAATTGGTATTCAACAGTCCCAGTGATGGGTAGGGTAACTGCGTCGGCATAAGTTTGGTGAATCCAAAGCCGATGATGCCAATGCCCGCCCGGTAGCGAACAATAACCCGCAGCCAATAATACAGCAGGTTGTATTCCAGCCGTTTCCGGTCCAGCGTCGTCCAAACTAGTCCAATAACCGCTGAAACAAGCAGAAGAAATACCCATTCGCCGTACCCCATCCACGACGGCCACCATGTTGTAAACCCTAAAATGTTTGGCTGGAAACGGGCAATATCGTATAAATCGCGGTAGTGCAGCCGAACGCGGCCCGGGTGCAGCCAATCGAGCGAGAACAGATTCCGGTACCAGCCTGCGTTTGTCGGAATCGAGAAAATCACGAAAAAGACAAACGCGATCCGAAAAGCAATCGTTTCGCCCGTGGTCCAGGGTCGGCGTGTTAGACGGGTAACGGGTCCTAACGTCGCGGGTGTGTCCGCTACTGGTGCGGATACCGACCCAATTGATTCGGCTGGGGCAGCTACGAACTGGAAAGCAGCGGTGCTAAGGGTCCTTTTTAGAGTGGACATGGCGAAAAGCAGGATTATAGTTTCAGCGTGCCACGCCGACCGGCTTTGGCTGCTTCGTCGAGTAAATACTTCTTATTGACTTTGTCCAGTACGACATAGACCGAGTCCTGGCTTTCGTTGAGACCCGACAAAATGAGTTCGTTCGACCCTGAGCGCTCGTAATGCAGTTGCAGGGTTTCACCTACGTAGTTCGGATTCCGGTTGGTGAGCGTCAGCACATGCCGAAGCGAGTCCACCTGGTAGCTGTAGTAGTGTCGGCCCGCCGAGCCAGCAAACTCATACGAACGGGCAGCATCAGCCGCGTGAATCTGCTCAATATTGGTTTTGTCGAGCCGGACGGGACGGTTCGATTTGATACTGATGGTGTTCCAGCGTTCGAATACTACGTCCTGCCAGCGTTTCGAGTCGGTTTTAGAATAAGGCAGCACCTGATCGGCCAGTCGAAATTCGCGGACGTTGTATACCCCGGCTACCCCAGCTAAACCGGACGTCTTTGGGTATTGGTACGGGTCAGTACGATACGCGCCATACGTTCTGTAGCCGTAGAAACCTACCGCAAAGACGAGAAAAGCGCCTTTCAACAGCGGCCGGGCCACCCTCCAGCGGCCAGCCCAGACAGGTACGAACCGATTAGGCACCGTTGGCTGCTCCAGCGATAGCAAGCATACGAGCCGGATGGCATCAAAGGCAAACAGAAATAAGGCAATCGAAATCAGGTAGAAGCTGTAGACATACTCACCGCCTTCGTAGGCAAGATTCGACATAAAGACGTTTCCTGTGAACGGAATAATTACCAACGTGCCAATCGTGGCAGTTTTCCGAGTAAGCAGCAGCAAACCGCCACTGATTTCGATCAGGCCCAGAAACGATTCGTACGACGGCACAATCCCCAGGCTCAACGAAAACAATTTCCAGGCGGTGAAATCACCATAGGCCGTATTCAGATTACTGATCGACGGCAAGGGCGCCTGCATCGGAAACAGCTTGATAAACCCATAGGCAATGACGCCAATGGCGAGTCGATAACGCAGAAAGACCCGAAGCCCATAGTATAAGGCATTATATTCCAGTCGTTTTTTATCCCCGATGCTCCAGACCAGCGTACCGACCAGCGCGATAAGTGCTACGTTTGCCCAGTTGGCAAACGTATCGTCAGGGCTGAAAAAATGGGGCGCGTATCGCGACAGGTTGAACAGGTCGCGGTAGTAGTAATGTCCCCAGTCAATGGTCAGCAGATCCCGGTAAAAATGCCAATCTAACGGAACGACCTGAATTAGGAAGTACATACAGAAGAACCGGAACAACACGCGCTCGTACCCCTGCCATTCCGAGGGCTGCTGAGCGGTTTGCCAGCGAGCATCTCTCAATGCCGCTTCTTCCGAAAGGTCCCGGTCCCATTCCGCCACAAGGGCGGTGCTTGTTAGTTTGCTCATAATTGAGTTGATCTTTGGGCTATTTAGCCGGTTCGTTCGGGCGCTGTGGTTGCTGATTCAGCACTTTGCGCGTCTGTAAGTCAAACTTTTGCCCTTTACCCAGAAAGAAGAATGGCCCTCCCGTGCTGTTCTGCCCCGACGGGTATTTCGCCGGTTCGGCGGTGCGGTTATTGGCGATCTGCTCGGCGGTGTAGACTCCTACGTATGAATTGCCGATCACCTCGAACGTGTTTTGCTGGACAACAATGGCGGTACTTTCATCAATGCCCACGCCCAGCAGCTCGGGACGGGTTTTAATAACGTCGATGAGGTCGAACTGGCGGTTTCGGCGTAAGACGTGCTGGTCAATGGTTACGTTGTGGATGAAGTCAAGCCCCTGGGTATGGTCGCCCACCATGATCGAGTTTCCTTTGGTATCGCCCCGCACCATGAACGACCCAAGAATGGTAGCCCCTGCCGACGTACCGCCAATGACGCCACCCCGAGCCAGCAAGGCGTTAAACTCTCTGTGCGACAAGGTATTCAGGTAGGAATCCGCCAGTCGCCAATGTCGACCACCCACGAACCAAACGCCGGTTGCTTTTTTCAACGGAGCCACAAACGACTCCTGATTGGCCACCTTCGGATCGCGGGTGTGCAGAATCGTTATATTTTTGACGCCCAGGCTCCGCAGCTTCTCGGTTTCGCGGGGGGCCAGATTCGCCGTTGAGTCGTCGCCCGCCGTGGGAATGATGACGATATTAGCGGCTGCGGCACCACCTGCCAGCTCAATAAAGCGCCCCCAGAGTTCAGGTCCCATATTGCCACCGCCCACGATAACGAGAGCGCCTTTTTCGGGGCCAACGGTTTTCGGTGTCGTTTGCGCAAAACCAGACGTTACGATGAATAAAAGAAAGAGGAAAGATGAAATGCGTTGTGTTGGCATGAGTATTGATTTTTAGAGGTTGTAGCTTCCAGTTCCTATAGCCAGAATTTAGATCCGCGACTACAGGAACTGTAAGAAACTAATACCCTTTATTCTGCGTGAGCGCCTTGTCAGCCAGGATTTCGCTGTTCGGAATGGGCAATACGTACTTGTTTGGATCAGCGATGTTAAGTACCGTCCCGATTCGTCCTTTCCGACCCAGATCGAACCAGCGGTCGGTTTCAAAGGCGAATTCCACGCGCCGTTCGTCCTCAACAGCCTGGACTAAGGCCTCTTTGGTCGAGGCCGTTGACAGCGGCACGCCCGCCCGGTCACGAATGGCGTTCAGATCGGCCAGGGCAGAGGTTGTTTTACCCAGTTGTGCCCGTGCTTCGGCCCGGATCAGGTAGAGTTCGGCAATCCGAATCAGATAAGCCGGATCGGTGCCAATTGGATTTCGGTAATAAAGCTTACCGTACCAGAGATTGCCCGGAGGGGCCGTCTTGGCAATCAACTCTTTGCGGTTACCCCCTACTGCCGGGTCGTTGAGCAACGTAACGAGCTGGGTAGAAGGTGCCCACTCCCGCCGACCGCTCAAGGCCGGAGGCAACCACCAGTTACTGTGTCCGTTCTTGAACGAGTTCGCGTAAGCGATCTCAAATACCGACTCGGTTGTCGCAACGGCATTGCTGGCAAAAAAGGCGCTGTAGGGCTTTACCAGCTTATACGACGCGTCGTCGATTAACCTGGTGGCGTATTCTTCGGCTTTGTCCCACTCCTGCCGATACAAATGGTAACGAGCGCGTAAGGCATATATCGTTTTCTTCGTTACCCGATTGCGGTTAGTAGCATTGCCTAGCAGCGGTTCAGCCACTGTCAGGTCTTTCAGCACCTGCGCATAGGTATCGTCCAGGGAGCTGCGCGAGATACCTGTGTTATCCTGGGGCGTATGCGTCGGCTTCAAAATGAGCTGTACCCCACCCCAACCCCTGGCCAGATCGAAATACGATAAGGCACGGATGGCGTAGGCTTCGCCCAAAATCTGGTTTTTCCGGTCGGCCGTCAACAGCGGGTCATTCAAAGCAGGCACCGTTTCGAGCAGGTAGTTGGCCGCCAGAACGGTTCGGTAAATGGCAGCCCAGGCTGACCCCACGTAACCGTTGTCGGCCGTCAGTTTGCGAGAGGTGATTTCCTGTGGAGCACCCTGTGAGCCGGTCCACTGCACATCCCCCCCCGACAGGTACGACAAGGCCGGAAAGTTAGAACCGTAGTAGCCGTCATTGCCGAGTCGGTTGTACAAACCGTTTAAGGCCGCTTCAGCAGTGCTGGCGTTGGTAACGGCCTGTGATTCATCGACCTGCTGCTCGGGCTGCACGTCCAGAAACTGCTTGCAGCCCGTCAACAATAAAAAAGAAAAGAAAATGGCTATTGTTAACTTATTCATAATCAATAGTGACGTTTGCATTAAAGTGTCAGATTCAGCCCAAACTGGCCGGTACGTGGTTGGGGAGGTGTGCCCAGGTCATAGCCCTGGACAGATTGGCTGGACGTTACGTTCACCTCCGGATCAGGCCCCTGGTAGTTGCTTAGCAACAACAGGTTAGAGACGTTGTAATAAATACGAGCGGAGGCCACGCCAATCTTACGAAGAATCGATTTAGGAATCGAGTAACCCAGCACCACCGAGTTGAGTCGTATGAATGATCCATCTTCAATAAAGCGACTGATCGGGTTGAGGTTGTAGTTATTACCCTGAGTAGTCAATCGGGGCACGTCGGTAATGTCGCCCTCTTTCTGCCAGCGATTCAGCTGATTCTTGTTGATGGCTCGCCGGTCGTCGCGCGTTCCGCCCGACTCATGAAAGAACCGGTTGGCGTTGAACACGTTGTTACCGGACTGAAAATTAAAGAAGACCGACAGATCGAAGCCTTTGTATGAAAAGGTGTTATTCAGCCCACCAAAGAACTTGGGTAAAGCAGTGCCGTAGAACTGTTTGTCGGCCACGGTAATAGCCCCGTCCTTATTCACATCTTCGTACACGGCGTCACCCGTTTTCGGATCGACGTACAGTTGCTTGTAGACAAAGAACGAATGATACGGCTGGCCCTGCGCCAGGCGCTCGACGGCATAGCTGGCATCAATGGGAATCGACAGTTTTTCGACCCGGCTGACGTTGGTGGCGATGTTGAAACTGGTGTTCCACTGGAAGCCCTGCTTGTTGATATTCAACGTATTAAGCGCAAACTCAAGCCCCCGGTTACTAATTTCGCCGTCGTTCTTGTAAATGCTGGCAAAGCCTGAACTCTGGGCCAGGGGCACTTGTAACAGCAAATCGTAGGTATATTTCGAGTACGCGTTGACCTCCAAACCAATGCGGTTGTTCAGCAAACCAATGTTTACCCCAATATTGGCCTGGCGCGTTGTCTCCCACTTCAGGTCGGGGTTGGCCAGCTGTACCGGAAACGTACCGGGATTGTCCTGGTAGTTGTACCCACCGCCCCACAATCCCCGCGATGCGTAGTTGTCAATACTGTTCTGATTACCCGTCCAGCCGATGCTGGCCCGCAGTTTCAAGTCACTCAGGAAGCTGACGTCCCGCAGAAAATTTTCCTGCTTGACCTGCCAGGCTACCCCCGCCGACGGGAAATAACCCCACCGCCGATTCGCTCCGAAGCGCGACGAGGCATCCGCCCGTAAGCTGGCTTCTACGAAATATTTCCGGGCAAAGTTGTAATCAACCCGGCCGAAGAAAGACACCAGACTGGCTTGATTTCGGGTAGAAGAAGAAGTCGTAACCGACGCAGACGTAATCTGCCTGAAAGCGTCCGAGGGGAAGTTGGTCCCCTGCGCCAGCGTTTGCGTCGATCCGTTCCCCTGCACCGAATTTCCCAGCAAAGCCCCGAACGAATGATCCGAGCCAAACACACGCCGGTACGTCAACGTCTGTTCGTTAATCCAGACACTGTTTTTGCTGATACTTGAGCTTGCCAACCCCTTACTGGCGCTGCCCCGGTTCGTCAGCGTATTCCAGTATTCGTACTCGTTATAGTCGTTGTAATCCAGACTCCAGCTGCTACGTAACTTCAGTCCTTCGATAATGTCCAGCTCGCCGTATAAATTACCGATGTAGCGCGTACTAATCGAATTCATGTCCGTGTTGTTGATCAAAACATCGAGGTTGTCGAAGCCCGCCCATTTGCCATACGTACCGTCGCTGTTGAATTTGGGCAGGTAGGTCGGTGTGTGGAGCGCAGCCTGCAAAATTCCGCCCTGTGGTCCGTCGCCGACGCGGGCATTGGTCCGGGTTGACTGCGACAGGATGTTGCTCGTTCCGATGCGGATGCGATCCGTCAGGTCGTGGTCGAGGTTGAGCTTGAAACTGGCCCGCTGAAAATCGTTCGTGCGCAGGGTAGCCTGCTGGCTGGTATAACCCCCGCCGAGGTAGAATCGGGTATGCTGGTTACCGCCCGACACCGATAAATCGTAATTTTGGAGAATGCCCGTCCGGAAAATATCGCCAAGCCGATCATAGGTTTGTTGCTCTTCGGGTAACCCGCGCCCTCCTTCTGATTTTGGTCGGAATGGACGGGTTTCAGGTGACTTACCATCATTGATCCAGGCTTCGTTGGTGAGGGTCGCGTGCTCGGGTCCCGTGACCAGGTCCCAGAGCTTAGGTGCCCAGGCCTGACCGACTGCGGCATTGAGTGTCACCTTTGTTTTGGCGTTGTATGCCCCCCGCTTGGTTGTAATAACGACGACTCCATTAGCCGCCCGGGCTCCGTAAATAGCCGTGGCTTCGGCGTCTTTCAGAATCGAAATAGACTCAATATCAGCCGGATTAATATCGGCCAGCGGGTTGTTGGCCTGCCCCTGCGTCGTGATTTTCTGCAACGACTGGTTGTTGACGAAAACGCCGTCTACTACGTAGAGCGGGTCATTACTGGCGTTGATGGAGGTTGAGCCCCGAATCCGGAAATAAATGCCATCGCCCGGCACCCCTGTATTGGCACCGACCTGAACACCAGCCGCCCGACCCTGCAACTGCTGATCGAAACTGGCTACGGGGCGATTTTTGACTTCGTCGGCGTTGATCTGTGTGACCGAACCGACCAGGTTTTTACGGTCCTGGGTACCGTACCCTACCACCACAACCTCACTCAGTTGTGAGGCCGATTCCTTTACCTGTATATCGAGGGTTACTTGATTACCAACGGCGGCCTCTACGGTCTGGTAGCCAATGGCCGATATAACCAGTCTGTCGTTTGGGGAAGCGCTGATGATATAGCGCCCGTTGGCGTCGGTCGAGGTGCCCTTGGCCTGGTTTTTCAAGACCACATTAGCTCCTGGCAGCGGCTCACCCGTTTCCGTTCGGACAGTTCCCGTCAGCTGAAGTTCTTGAGGTGCGGTCGTTTGTGCCAGCAAACAACCATACGTGAGCAGCCAAACTGCCCATGCATATAAAAATTTTTGCATTACTTTGTATTGGTTTGTGATAGAATGAGGCTTGTCAGAGCCTTGTTTTAAACCAGCCAGGGTGGTTGCAGCCATCCTGGCTTTTTCTTTTTCTGGTCAGTCTGCCAGTTGCAGCCAGCCGATTCACCAAATACCTACTGCTTATTAACTCGTTCAGGTCGTGCCGTCAGCGCTGCCAACATTTTCTCTGGGATTCATGTTCAGCCGGAACCTCCAGAAGGCTCCGGCCTTATCAACCAAAAGGCCATGATGTTCAAAGAGTTGAAAGTGAATGAATGGATGAGATCTAAGAGCTAATGGTACTCCTTGAAAACAAGCGGTGGTAGTATGTGTATACGTAACAACCCGCGCAAAAGCCCGCTAATGATTCTAAAGCGGCAAACACGGCCAGTGTGCTGCTCAAAATAACGGTGTCCCAGCCGAACCAATGAAATAGCATAAGGCTTAAGGCGAACGCCAACCCAATGCGGGCGGCAAATCGTTTAGGGGCCTGGTCGGTACCTTTATACGGCAGATGAAGCCATTTAACGAACCCATCAGCCGCAATTCCGAACGGACTAAACTTACCCGCGTTGAAGGCACGTAGCCCAAAATCAAGGGTCAGTACGCCTATCAGCCAGACGGCATTCGTTACGAGGTAAACCAGGGTAGTGGCAAGTACCAGAAAGGCGACTGTACGTACTTTATTTTCATTAACTGGTATGCCATCCACCGGGCATACTATCGATTCGTTTGCCATTTACTTTAAAGGTTAATAAGTTGTAAACCGGCAATGGCCAGCATGGTGAGTGCCCAGAGCGCGAAAAAGCTTCGTGAATACGGGTTTAAAGACTCCTCGGGCTCCTTAATGAACGCGGGCGTTTCCAAACTCAGCGACTCCACCTGCTCAACGACGGTCTCCAGGTCGAACGGGGTATCAAAATTTTCGTCCAGATGGTGATACGTGATTCGGCGGTCCTGATCAATTATGTATAGAGCGGGAATAAAGGCCTCATCCGAAATACCCGACACCCGATCCCAGACGGGGCTGTCTTCGTTATACACCCCGAACTGACGCGATACCTGTAGATCCGTATCGTGCGCGAACAGAAAGTTCAGGTCTTTCCCCTGCCGCCGGAGGGCTTTGGGCGACTCATTGGACAGCACGACCAGTTCTACGCCCAGTTCCTGCAATGACTCGTTTAGTTTATTAAGTGACTCCAGGTAAGGCCCGGCGTAACGTCCCCAGCAAGGGCAATAGAAACTTACCGCTACGGGTTTTGTATTGACCAGGTCCAACAGCGACACAGCTGGTCCCGGGGTTGGGTAATTAAACAGCGAAGACCGCCAGTCACCCGAACCACCCGTCAGGTTTAAGAACGGCGCAGTGTCGCCGGTTACTAGTGGACTGACCGAAACATGAGCCTGGCGCGGCTTAGTTACTATGGATCGGATCTCACCTAATTCGTTTTCAAATTCGAGTGTCATTGTATGTGTTGTTTTGTGTGAAATTTTAATTTCTACGGCTCTCACCATATCCAAATTTTCAACTTCATTCTTTTATATAGCCCCATCATTCTATCTATTCTATCAATTTAGTAGTTTAATACTGTAAATAAAAACGTGACTATAATTGCAGGCAGTTCGGCACATTTGCCTCAACAGCACTGTCTATTGGATCAATAAGGGATTCAGTTTTTAGGGTTTCCAGCAAGACTAGCAACAGCAGCAGGCCATCTTGGAAACAGATAGGGTGACGCACATTCGTAGCCGGGAAACAGAAATTTCTAGCGAAAAAGCCGGTCGGATGGTTTGCGTATAGTTCATGAAAATGGGCTGCCTGAATCGTTAGCCGATTAAGTTCATGGGCAAAGGTGAAAATCAAAATTTTGTTTCGCAAGCTTTTCTAAAAAAACTTTGCGAAATATTAGCAAAAATTAACCTACACAACCCACTGACAATCAATCCCTAATCTCGATAGAGTATTTAATAAAAGGGATCAGCTTGGGGATACGACAGTCGTATTGAACTCATCAACACCGGCTTTGGGTGGCTTGGTTACCCCATCTCCCCCCAGGCTTATCAAGGGTGTCTGATTCTTTTTAAAGCTAGCTGACTAATAGTCCTTTCTGCGATCCGTTTCATGCCTAAGTCTCCCTATTGGAATTTGAAGTACGAGTTAACCCACATCGACTAACAAAGCGGGGCTGCTAGTCGATTAGCAGCCCCGCCTTTCCTTCATCCTTGTAGGACACTCACACCTCTTAGCCTGATCAACAAGCTATTTACCGTTGTTAACCGAATTGTCTCCTCAAGCCGGACTGTGGCTTTCCTCCTCTTCCTGCACAGGCTTTGCCTGTTTTTTGAGCGCTTCCAATCCTTTTTTGCCGTAGGCGAGCCGCGTAATACCAATGTACAATACCGGAACTACGAAGATGGCCAGCGACGTAGCGGCCAACATGCCACCCAACACGGTACGGCCAATGGTAACGCGGGCTACGCCCCCTGCTCCGCTCGCAATGGCCAGCGGTACAACCCCTAAGATAAAGGCCAGTGAGGTCATCAGGATCGGCCGCAGCCGCAGCCGAACCGCTTCGATGGTTGACTCCAGCAGGTCTTCGCCCCGGTCGACCCGCTCTTTGGCAAATTCCACAATCAGGATCGCGTTCTTGGCCGCCAGCCCGATCAGGGTAATCAGACCGATCTGCGCATAGACATTATTGCTCAGATACGGGAACAACGTCAGGGCGAGGATAGCCCCCAGCGCACCGATCGGCACGGACAACAACACCGAAAACGGAACCGACCAGCTTTCATACAGGGCTGCCAGGAACAGGAAGACGAACCCAATAGAAAGCATGAAAATATAGATCGAACTGCTGCCCGCATTGATCTCCTCGCGGCTCAATCCCGAGAAATCATAGGAGTAACCCGCCGGCAGCACTTTAGCGGCAACCTGACGTAACGCTTCGTTAGCCTGGCTACTGCTGTAACCCGGTTTTGCGCCCCCGTTTATTTCTACAGACCGGAACAGGTTAAAGTGCGAAATTAACGGTGCATTCTCAATAATTTTGGTTGTCATTAAGTTACTGATCGGAATCAGCTGCCCTGCTTCGTTGCGCACGTAAAACTTACCCAGCTCTTTGATGTCGGACCGGTACATCGTATCAGCCTGAGCCACCACCCGGAATTTGCGACCGTAAATAATAAAGTCGTTGACGTACTGACTACCCAGATACGTTTGTATCGTCCGGTAGACATTGGCCACATTTACCCCCAGCTTCTTACACTTATCCCGGTCCACTTCGACGCGGTAAGCGGGCGATTTAGCCGTGAAATACGTGAACGCACGGGCGATTTCTGGCCGCTTGTTGGCTTCGGCCAGAAAGTTCTGAACGACATTGTCGAAGGCTCGCACGTCGTCGTTCGTCTGGCGCTGCTGAATCTGAAAGGTGAACCCCGAGCTTTGGCCCAGACCTGGAATAGCCGGGGGCTGCACCACCTGAAGCCGGGCATCGTTCAAGCCAGCAAAAGCCCGTTGCAGTTTTGGCACCAGCGAATCGGCCTGCATACCCCGTTCTTTACGTTCTCCCCAGGGCTTAAGTTGAATGAATACCGTACCGCTGTTTGATTTGGAAGCAAACGTAATGGCGTTCAGACCGCCAAGCGCCGAGAAGTGAGCTACGTAGGGCTGCTTCTTGAGAATGTCCATCACCTGGTTAAGTACGGCCAGACTTCGCGTTGTCGACGCGGCTTCCGGAATTTCGTAAGTCACAATCAAACGACCTTCGTCCTCAGTCGGGATAAACCCAGTCGGCTTAGTTTTAAAGAGTAGGCCCGTGCCCACGTACAGCACGACGAGTCCAACGATAACCAGGGGCGTTGCCTTGATGAGCCGCAGTACCGCATTGGAGTAGGAATTGGTGACCCGTTCAAACCATTGGTTGAACTTGTAGAAGAACTTATTCAGGCCCGTAGACTTTTCGTCGATGTGCATCGGCCGCAGCATCAGCGTACAGAGCGCAGGCGTGAGCGACAGAGCCACAAAAGCCGAGATCAGCACGGATACCGCAATGGTAATGGCGAATTGCTGATAGAGTCGTCCGACAATACCGGGAATGAACCCGACCGGCACGAAAACGGCCGCCAGAATCAGCGCAATTGCGATTACCGGAGCCGAAATCTCCCGCATGGCCTCCACCGTAGCTTCTTTGGGCGATTTTCCTTTGTCGATGTTCGCCTGCACGGCTTCTACCACCACAATGGCATCATCGACCACAATCCCGATGGCCAGCACAAAAGCAAAGAGCGTGAGGGTGTTGATGGTAAAGCCAAGCGGCACAAACAAGGCAAACGTACCGACAATCGACACCGGAATAGCCAGGAGCGTAATAAGCGTTGCCCGCCAGCTTTGCAGAAACAGGAACACCACCAGAACCACCAGAACCAACGCTTCCATAAGCGTTTTGACGACTTCGGAAATAGATACCTGAATTACGGATACCGATTCGAACGGCACTACGTAATTAAGATCTTTGGGGAACGTCTTTTTCAACTCGTCCATCGCCTTGTACACCCCCTCGGCGGTAGCCAGGGCGTTACTACCCGGCAACTGATAGACCAGCAGATAGGCGGCCCGGTTTCCGTCAACGAACGAGTTACTCGTGTACGAAAACTTACCGAGCTGAACCCGCGCTACGTCCTTCAGATACACCAGCGATCCCCGCGACGGGTCACTGCGCACAACAATGTTATTAAACTCGTCTTCCTTACTCAGCCGACTGTTGGTAAAGACCGTATATTCGAAAGCCTGCGACGTGGGCTGAGGAGGCCCCCCCACCGACCCACCGGCAACCTGTAGGTTTTGTTCCTGCAGGGCGGCCACTACGTCCTGGGCGGTCATGCCTAACTGCGCCAGCCGATCCGGTTTGAGCCAGATCCGCATACTGAAGTCATCCGCCCGGCTGAAAATATCCCCAACCCCTTCTACCCGAAGCAGGGCATCCCGGATATAGATATTGGCGTAGTTATCGAGAAAAGAAACATTGTGCGTACCCTTGGGCGAATAAATCGCGACCAGCATGAACAGCGACGGGTTCCGTTTCCGAACCGTTACGCCCAGGCGGGTCACTTCTTCGGGTAGCTGCGGCTGGGCGATACCCACGCGGTTCTGCACGTCGAGGGCGGCAATGTTCACATCCGTACCCACGTCGAACGTAACGTTCATGCTCATCCGGCCGTCGTTGGTAGCGTTGGTTTGCACGTAACTCATCCCCGGCGTTCCGTTCACCTGCGTTTCGATGGGTGTCGCCACGGTTTGTTCGACGGTCTGGGCATCAGCTCCGGTGTATGTACTCGTGACCTGAACAACGGGGGGCGTAATGTCAGGGTACTGACTAACGGGTAAACTTAATAACGCCAACACCCCCAGCGCCACAATCACGATTGAAGCAACTATAGCCGTGACGGGTCGGTTAATGAATATTTCTGCAAACATAGTTTTGGTCATGTTGCCCACATCAGCCCCGCACAAGGGTTCGGTGTGGTTGTAGCCGACGGCTACTATGAATAATTAGCCGGTTACCGATCGCGGTTATTTTACGGCGGCCGACTGACGGTTACCTGCGTCGGGGCTGGCGGCTGCCTGCCCGGGCTGACTGA
The DNA here is from genome assembly GCF_054778895.1 of Spirosoma fluminis. Lineage (NCBI taxonomy): Bacteria > Pseudomonadati > Bacteroidota > Cytophagia > Cytophagales > Cytophagaceae > Spirosoma > Spirosoma fluminis. The sequence continues at coordinate 84,224 of NZ_BAAGZD010000013.1, read as the reverse complement.
CTCGCACGACTGCCCCTTCACGAATTTTCTGGGTACCTTCTGTCACCACAAGTTCCCCCTCATTCAACCCATTGCGAACGACGACCTTATCGTTGATGCGGGCACCCAGGGTCAACTTTTTCTGTACGACCTTACTGCTGTCGCCGACTACGTAGACGAAATACTCACTCATCTGCTCGGTAACCGCCTGGTACGGAATCATCAACTGAGGCTGCGGGGTGCTGTTTTTAACCCGGATGTTGCCGTTCAGACCCACTCTCAACTCTTTTTTCGGGTTAGGGAAAGCAATCCGGACGCGTAACGTACCGGTTTGCGGGTCCACGGCCCGGTCAACGATACGTACCGAACCCGGATACGGATACTGACCGCCCCCCGGCAGAACCAGCGTCAGGACCGAATCCCGCGCGATGTTCTTCTGACTCTGGAGCTGAATAAATCGCGAAATCTGCGATTCATCGACCTGCACATCGGCCGAGATCGGGTCATCGGCTGAAATGGTGTTCAAGGGCGTTGAGCCGGGCGCTACAGCGGCTCCCAGCCGCACCTGCGAAATGCCAATCGTTCCGTCGAGTGGGGCATAAATGGTGGTGTATTTCAGATTCGTGGCAACTTGCCGAATGTTAGCCTGAGCGGCTTCGACCTGCATCCTCGCCGTTTCCAGCGTGGCAACGGCATTATCGACCAACTGACGGGCCACAGCATCCTGCTGAGCCAGCGTATTATACCGATCGGCATCTTTCTGAGCCCGGTTCAGGTTCGCTTTCTGCACGTTCAGATTCGCTACCGCCTGATCATACGAAGCCCGGTATTGCTGCGGATCAATCGTGTACAGCTTTTGCCCGCGCTTCACCTGCTGACCATCCTGAAAGAAAATGCCGGTGATATTGCCCGCTACCTGCGGCTGAATTTCGACTTCCCGCAATGCAGTAATCGTCACCGGAAACTCATCGTAATACGTAGCATTTCCTTTGGTGGCCTTCACGGCTGTAACCGCCGTTGGCGGAGGAGCCTGCTGCTGTTCTTCTTTTTTGCCGCCACAAGCCGAAAGAACCAAGAGAATACTAACGACAAGAAGCGAATTAACTGACTGGTTCATAATGCCGAAGCCTTGACTGTATCGACTTCCGTTAGAGTGTAGAGTTCCCAAATTTTTTGTACTTAAAAACGAATCTCGCCCAATGCCCGCTGCACATCCAGCTTGCTGATTAAAACCGAATACAACGCATTGAACACGTTGAGCCGGGCCGTTCGCAGGTCGGCTTCCGCAACCGTTACGTCCAGGTAGGCTCGTATGCCGGACCGGTACTGCAGGTTGATCACCCGGTATACGTCCTCAGCAAGGGTCAGATTCTCGCGCAGCGCCAGATAATTCGCCAGGTTTCCTTTGTAGTTGGCCAGGGCCTGTGCATACTCTGCATCGACGGCGCTGGTCAGTGCCGCCAGATCCCAGCTGAGTCGCTGGACCTGCAGCTCCGCAATCTTTAGCTGCTGGATACGTCGCCCTCCCTGAAAAATCGGCAAATTGACCGATAAGCCAATCAACGAGTTCGGAAACGTCTGGCTGTAGAGCTGGCCAAAAAAGTTATTCTGATAGAGCAGGTTGTAGTTCGCGTTGGCGTTGATGGTTGGCAGGTATGCCCAGCGGTTGTAGCGCACATTGGCTTCGAGCAGCCGCCCCTGCGTCTGGAGTAGCTGGTACTCAATGCGATTCTGGGGGTTCACCAGCAACGTAGTGTCCAGCGCCACTTCGTTGACCAGTTGCAGCGTATCGTACGTTACGTTCAGGGTCGAAGTAGGCGGATACCCCATCAGCTGCTTCAGCGTCTGGTATTTCGCTCCCACCAGATCGTGGTACTGCTTTCGCTGCGCTACGGTATTGTTCAGAGCGATGCGCGCCCGTTGCGGGTCCGTCTTATCGACAATTCCACCCTGGTACTGGTTGGTTGCGTCCTGTAAACTCCGTTGTAGCCGGGCAATATCTTCGGTCAGAATGTCAACCTGGCGTTGGGTCAGAATTAAATCGTAGAACGCTTTACTGACGTTGACCACGATGTCGATTTTATTGCTGACCGTAGCCTGATTCGCCTGCAACCGGTACGCATCAGCCGTTCGGCTGGCCAGCAGCAGATCGCGGCTAAAAACACTCTGGGTAAGGGAGAACGATACTGTCGATGTGTTCTGCGCCCCGAGGGTAACCGGTCGTCGCTCGCCGGTAGTAGCGTCGGGAATAAGCGTAACGGGCAGCTTCAGATAATGCAGGACATTATAGCCCGCGTTCAGCTGCGGATACCAGGCGGATAAACTACTTCGGACCGTTCGGTCGGCAATCTCCTGATCGATAAGCGATTGCCGAATGAGAGGCTGGTGGTCCAGAGCGTACTGAATGCAATTGGGCAATGTAGCCTGTTGAAGTGTCGTTTGCGTACCTGCTGGACTAACCTGTGCATACGCGACCGAAAATCCTGCCAGACACGCATAAACCAGTACACCAATAAACCTACTTTTCATGATGGGGATGAATACAACCAGTTGGCAGAACCTATGCGCCAAGTGTTACCGTCGACGGGTGTTGAGAGCCGTATGTTGGAAGAAACCTGAATTGTAGTCCTTTTTGTTCAGTTCACTCGCAAAAAAAGAATGGGCCTGAGGAATCTAGTAAGCTGATACAGAGTAGTTTTTCTCATAACACGTTGCCAATAATTCATTTTTGAGCACTTCCACTTAAGTAACGGTACTTACGTTTCTCCAAACAGTATAAAGTCGGAGCTACACGGGCAAAAGTTTGTCAAACCCGGTCAAGCGCCGTAAATTCGGGCTTTTATTGCATCGACATTACGTATGACGGAAGTACCAATAGAATCCTCAGACCGGTCACTCAACTTCATCGAGCAAATTGTTGAAGATGATCTGGCTGCTGGTAAAAATGGGGGGCGTATTCACACCCGCTTTCCGCCGGAGCCTAACGGCTACCTGCACATCGGACACGCGAAATCCATTTGTCTGAATTTCGGGCTGGCCGATAAATACGGCGGACAAACCAACCTCCGTTTTGATGATACAAACCCTGTTACCGAAGATACTGAGTACGTTGATTCGATTAAAAACGACGTACGCTGGCTTGGTTTTGAGTGGGAAAACGAATTTTACGCGTCCGACTACTTTGAGCAGATTTATCAGTTTGCCGAGAAGCTGATTCAGAAAGGGCTGGCTTATGTCGATGATTCTACACCGGAAGAGATTGCCGCCCGGAAAGGGACGCCTACGGAACCAGGCCGGATGAGTATCTACCGCGACCGGGGTGTGGACGAAAACCTTGATCTGTTCCGTCGGATGAAAGCCGGTGAGTTTCCGGACGGGGCTAAAGTGCTGCGGGCTAAAGTCGATATGGCGTCGCCCAACATGCAGCTCCGCGACCCCATCATCTATCGCATCAGGCACGCGCACCACCACCGTACGGGCAATGCCTGGTGCCTTTACCCAATGTACGATTTCGCGCACGGGCAGTCGGATGCCATCGAGCACATCACCCACTCGCTCTGTACGCTGGAATTCGAGGTGCACCGGCCGCTATACGAGTGGTTCATTCAGCAGCTGGAGATTTTCCCGTCCCGCCAGATTGAGTTCGCCCGGCTGAACCTGACCTATACGGTCATGAGTAAGCGTAAGCTGAAGCAGTTGGTAGAAGACGGGCACGTCAGCGGTTGGGATGACCCCAGGATGCCAACTATTGCGGGAATTCGCCGGCGGGGCTACACGCCCGCCAGCATCCGGGAGTTCTGCGACCGTATCGGTATTGCCAAGCGCGACAACCTGATCGACGTCGGCCTCCTGGAGTTCTGCATCCGCGAGGAACTGAACAAATCGACCCACCGTGTCATGGCCGTACTAGATGAGAAGCCGCTGAAGCTGGTCATCACAAATTATCCGGAAGGCCAGGTCGAAGAATTAAACGTTGAGAACAACCCCGAAGAAGCGGAGATGACGTACCGTCAGGTGCCGTTCAGCCGGGAAGTATACATCGAGCGCGACGATTTTCTGGAGAACCCGCCCAAGAAATTTTTCCGACTCTTTCCGGGCGGCATGGTCCGTCTGAAAGGCGCGTACATCATCAAGTGCGAGGAGGTTGTGAAGGATGATGCGGGCGAGATTATTGAACTTCGGTGCACCTACATTCCGGAGAGCCGCAGTGGTTCCGATACATCGGGAATTAACGTAAAGGGCACTATTCATTGGGTCTCGGTACCGCACGCTGTGGAAGCAGAAGTACGGCTTTACGACCGGCTGTTCTCCGTCGAGAATCCGGCAGCCGACGAACGGGAGTTCCGTGAACTGTTAAACCCGAACTCGCTCCAGGTAGTGCGGGCCTTTGTTGAACCCGCCCTGGTGGAAGCGGCACGTAGCGGCTCGCAGACTAACTTCCAGTTCATGCGGAAAGGCTATTTTGTGCTCGACCCCGATTCAACGGCCGATCGTCCAATCTTTAACCGGACGGTAACCCTGAAAGACGGCTGGGCCAAAGAGCAGAAAAAGGGCTGATTGCTGAGTAATTAATACTAGCGAGTGTCGGAGCAGTTAGCCTATCCGGCACTCGTTATTTGTTTTTCATCAACCAGCCATAACCGACACGTATTGCCTTTTAATCGCACCGTAAAGGAATTGAACTACGGACAAGGCGTTCATTTGACGAAACAACGGTGTCGTCAAGCCGGTAGACTGGCCTCCGAATGGTCGGTATGCACCAATGTCCCCAGCAGGTCAGCGGCTTCAAAAACGGCCGGGTGAGCCTCCTGGGCCGCTCGCTGGGCATAGACTGGAGAGGCCAACACTTGCCGGATTGCCGGTATAATCTGCTCAACCCCATTGGCTAAAATGCCAACCCCCTGCTTAACCAGCCAGGCTTCGTTGCCCCGCTGTACCGGCCGCATCCCTCTGCTTTTCAGTGCAATAAGTGGCGTTTTGGTAATGAGCGCTTCGGTGATCGTCATCGCCCCCGGCTTACCAATGGCGAAGTCGGCCAGGTGTAAATAGTGGATCGGCGTTTGAGGAGAATAGTCCAGCACCAGCTTCGGATAAGGAGTATCGAGGCCACTAATCTGCTCGTAGACCGCTTTGTTACGTCCGCACAGGAAGATCATATTGACCTTAAGTTCTGACCGAATCAGAGCCTGGGCGACCCGGAGCCCGTAGATACTCCCCTGCCCGCCAAAGGAAAGAACCCCCGTTGGCAAACTGGGGTCAAGTCCCAGCCGGCTCAGTTCAGTTGCTCTGTCAACAGCCGGAACTTGGTAACAGCCAGGGTCAACGATCATACCCGCAATCCGGTGGTTATACCGGGCAGCTATGCCCGCGGCCTGAGCCTGCTCCACCAGCCGGTCGGTCCCGTTGAGGTAATGCTGCTCTACCTTGGGGGTAAACCAGTAGCGTGGCTTCACCTCGTCGAAATCAACGGGAATTGTAATGCATACCGCGTTGGGATTAACCAGACGGACGCTCCGGTAAATGGCGGGGTTGTACATCGGCGTGACCGATACCACTACGTCGGGCGGAGCGTCGGCCCAGAACGTCGATAACAGCTGTATTCCTTTTTTACCCAGCAGATCATGAAACAAAAGCGATAAATTAATCTGGCCGCCGAGGTCAAACACCTTATCCCGGATAAGTTGCCCGTTGAAACGATCGATACCAAGCCGGACGATACGTCCAAAACGCTCGTGACGGTCGAACAGATCGACCACATTCACCAGAGATACCAGCCAGTGCGGGTAGCGCTCGCTGAGGGCATGCTTAAGACCAGCCGCTGCCGAGCGATGCCCGGAGGCTGCGTCAAAATACATAATGACAACGCGCTTCGTAGTGGGGGTTTCAGCGTACAGCATACAATAAGTAAATGTTGGTGTTCGTCAGCACGTCCTGCTGATCGGTAATGATCTGGCTAAAGCCGTGTTTGGTCAACAATGCCTCGATCTGCGCCCGCTTTCCGTCGATGTCGTGTACCTCCATAACAACTTGTTGAATAATTGGCCAGTGCGCATCTTCGATGCCCTGTAATACGTCCAGTTCGCCGTGCTCAACATCAATTTTGAGCAGGTCGATCCGGGCAATGCTCCGCTCGCGGATGACGGCGGAAATAGTTTTCAGCGTACACGTAACCGTCTGGGTTTTGTGCATGACCCAATTCAATACGTAGTCGATCAAAGTAGACCAGACGCGGGTGGGCACAAAGCGAACCCAGCGGGGAGCTTTTTCCAGACTGCGCAGGGTAGCCTGTTTCGTTTGGCTACGCTCCTCATACGCAACATCAGGATACGCCGTAGACCACACGGTGGCTTTAGGATAGTACGTAAACGAGGCCGTGTGGCTCGAATGCGACAGGCCGTACGGCATTACGTGCAGCTGGTCAGGTGCGAACCGCTGGGCGTTTAACCGCAGTACGTTGGCGATGGCCGGAATCGGCTCGAAGGCATACACCGTAACCTGATTTTGCTGCAGGCGGCATATCCACAACGAAAAAATACCAATGTTGGCCCCGACGTCGAATACGGTATCACCCGGTCGGATCTGAATGCCGTGCGTCAAGTAATCGTTCACCTCACCAGCCAGGTAGGTCGCTTCCTTGGGTTGCAGGCAATACACGGATGAATCGCCAAACAGCTTAATTTCGGGTACAACGGCCATATAGTATTAACGAGTTGCGGTAAGCTGCTCTTCGATGAGGAGACAGGCGGTTTGAGCACCATCTTCAGTCATAACCTGCTTACGAAGCTGAGTCGCGCGAAGCTGATACGTTGGTTGCTGCAGTAAGGCCGTCAATTCGGTTACGACCCGATCGGCGGAGTAGTGATTCGCGGGTAGCATTCGTCCGACGCCCAGCCGTTGGATCCGAAGTGCGTTATCGGGCTGGTCATGCGCATGAGGTACAACCAGCATAGGCCGACCGGCACGTAACGACTGTCCGACCGTACCAATACCGCCCTGGTGAACAATAACGGAAGCCCGATCGAATATAATTCCGTGGGGTACGTAATCAACAACCAGAATAGAAGGATCCGTTTCAACGTCGTCGAGGCCCTCGTGCGAAAAGCCCCCGGTTATCAATACGGCCCGGCAACCCATCCGGCGAACCGCAGCTACGCTTTCGGCAAAAAAACGACCCGCTGTGAATATGGCTGACGATCCCAGCGTGAACACAACCGGGGCTGGCCCAGACGCCAGAAAGTCGCGCAAGGCAGGCGACAGCGGCTCCGCTGGTGCGTAGTTGTTGAAGATAAAACCGGTAGTCCGGGCCTGTTGGGGCCAGTCAGGTTGCGGAGCCACAAAGGCGGAAGAGAATAAGGCGAGAACCCGGTCTGGAGCATGTTGTCCCTCAAATAACGGGTTCGGGCGGGCTGGAAGACCTAACTCGGCTCTAAATTGCTGAATTGGCGTGGTCCATGACCGAAGCGCCCACTTGATACCTTGTATAATCAGGCCAACCAGGAACGGACTCAGCCGGTGCGGATCAGGAAATTGGTTTGCCGTCATAATGGACGGATCATAGCGGGACATAAATGAAAGGGGTGACAACACCGTCGATATCCAGCGAATGCCTGTTTTTTCGGCAGCGAGAGGAGCCGCCAATACCAGTGGATGCGTCACGAGCAGGTCAGCATCGTGGGTGACGGCGATCAAATCCGCGTAACTGTTGCGTAAGTTGGGCATCAGCAGCTCTCGATATACGTAGCTCATCCCCTTGGCCGGGTCCATTACCCGACCCGCAAACTCCTCCAGCGGTAGGCCCGAGGCTGTCAAATCGGGCCGGAGCTGAACAAACGTCAGGCCACAGGCCACAGCCTGTGCGCGGTAGAGTTCACTGCTGGCCAGGGTAACCCGATACCCCCGCTCAGTTAACGCGTTACCCAACTGGATGAATGGAAATACGTCGCCTAACGTACCATAGGACGCCAGCACAATATGTTGTGAGATACTTGAATCTGTTTGCGGGGCAGACGCCAGGGTATTCATACTTAGTAAAAATTGAGTTACAGCGGGTACCGCCACACTTGGTGACGCAACGGGCAACGAACTAAACGGCCGGTATTAACCAGTACTTGTCAGGCACTAGACCCGGAGCGGTCCGGCGTCGAGTTCATCGACGAGTTCACCGCTGGTTTGCGTCTCGCATACCAACCACTCGCCATTGGCGGGATTTCGGTGCAGGATGGGTAGGTTCTCCTCACCAATCTCGGCAAACTGCTGACTGACAAACGGTATCAACTCCAGGAATCCCGGCAGACCATTTCCCCAGATCACCGTTGAAATTTGCATAGCCAACCGGAACTTGCGGGCCTGATACACGAGCGTATCGAACCGGAACATGCCTACGTAATAGAAACTTTGCTCCACGCTGAAATCTGCCATGTGCTGAACAGCCAGGACAGAATCAGCCAGGACGGAAGCATACGTACTTGGTCCTTTACCGATGATGTGGTGCGTAAACAAACAGAGCTGAAAATACTCGCTAACGTCAATATGAGGAACGGCTTTACCTATAAAATGAGGTTCGAGTTTCGTCAACAGGGCCAGACTTAATCGGTTCAGCATGATCTCCAGTTGCTCCCGCTGCTGCCAGTTGTACCGCTCTCTGAACGTAGCGACCACCTGCGGCATCGTTTTCCAGTCTTTCCCTCCCGCTTCGATCATGGGTAAATACTCATCCCAAAAGCAGGATAAGTTCATCGACAAATCTGCCTGAATAACTGGCCAGAGCTTCTCCGCTTCCCCCTGCCGGGCTACCGATTGCAGCACCTGCATAGTTGGAGCCCGCCGTTTCCAGATTCTGGCGTCGGGGTGGAATAATTCGGGCTTGGGGTAGCGTTGCAGCCACACCCGTTTATCTATTCCCGTCGGCGGCAAATGAGTCCCGGCGAATGTTCGTATCCACCAGCGGCCCGACCGTCGGCGTTCGGCAACGGTTGTCGGCACAAAGCGATAGAGATTCATCCGGACGGCCGTAGGCGGGTTATCAGCCGGAAACGGGCAATGGCGAAACAAAGGCAGTACAGTTGGTTCTCCTTCCAGCAGTCGCTGCATCAGACATTCCACCCCGCTGACATGGGAATAATCATACGGATTTCCACTGCCAATCGTCGACCAGGCAAAATTAGAGTCGTTTGTTCCGAACGATTCATAGAAAATACCGTGATCGACCCGAGGATGATACGGAGCGATGAAACGCGGGGGCGTCATCTCCGTCGTGGTCATATACCGGTATTCATACGGAAGCCAGGTCTGACCGTCCTGCGTGCCTTCAATAACGGGTACCCAGTGAATAGGCGGGCTGCTTTTCGGTGGAAAAACTCCGTAGGAATTAACAACCCGAAACCGGTTGAGCAGCCGACAAAACGTCAGTAGCCCTTGTACTGCTTTTGACGGAATACGGGCCAGCGAGGGCCAGTGAGGCCAGGTCTGCGTACACCAGCTGTTAAACGGCAGGTTCAGCAAGCCCCCTATCGCCAGCATGAGAATGACGCCGTGGGTAAGCCAGTGCGTTTGGATCATCGCGAGCGACGTATCGAAAATCGAGGACTGCCCATCCAGCAGCATAATGCAAAGCACGATGGTCAGTAGATTGAAGAACCCGAAATTGCTGACGAGCTGAATGCCCACCATTAAACAGGCAATTGTGACGGCAACGACCAAACGGCTGGTTTCCGAGCCAAAAACGCCAAACGGCAAAATGACCTCCGAGATGAATACGAGTATAATAACGATCTGAAATACCCAGCGGGGAAGGCGGCTGGCATACCAGGCCAGATAGTTAGGCAAGGGAATATTTACCATAAAATTCCGGAAATAGCCCCTATCGCGCAGGCTCCCACCGATGAACTTGTACTTGCCAAATCCGAACATGACCCGAAAAAAAAGCCAGCGGTACGCCCAGGCCACCGCGGGGATGGGCAGGCTGGTAACTGTCAGTTCGGGAAGAGCCGCCAGCGGAGGTAGAAACAGTCCTAAAAAACCAGCTTCCAGCAGTAAACTATCCCAGGGATAAGTAAAGCCAAGGGCAATGTCGAGGGATAAGTAACTGATCCAGCAAATGAACAAGGCCACCGTCGAAAACGGGCCGCCAACCATGACCACCACAGCGGCAGTGCTCCCCAACAGAACCAGCCCTTTCAGAAACCGGTCACTCGCGTTGAGCCAGAGCAAAGTAGGGAAATACACCCAATGCCGCCAGCCCGGATAATCGGCCCTGATCCGATTTAACTTTTCGCGGACAGGCGATATCCCCCGACTACCGGCTAATGGGATTGCCTGGTGATAGAGTTGCACCAGGGCCAGGAAATATACGAATCCCAGCCCACGCAGAAAAAGGCCCCACACCAACTCAGGTGTGAGCCCTTCAAGCATCGTATCAAGTGGTATCATAACGTCAGCACGTAAAGAACGCGGGCTTAATAGTGGCGTTCAAGCACGTACCAGCTGAAGGCGCGCAGCCTGATCTTTACGTCTGAATCCGGGATTCGGGCATCCAGCTTACGCCAGGCTTCCTCAACCAGCTCTTCGGCCTGTTTCTTACACGCTTCAATGGCTCCGCAGGCTTCAAGCTGATCAATAACATGATCAATCACGGCCGGATCAGATGGTTTGGTCTGAATCGTGTCCCACAGGTCGCGACGCGCGGGCCAGCCCAACCGCCCCATGGCTTTGGCAACGGGCAGTGTAATCTTACCACACGTAATGTCTTCGCCCCGACTCTTCAGGTTATTTTCAAACCCGCGCAGGTTGAGCACATCATCAATAATTTGAAAAGCCAGCCCCATCGCTTCGAAGAAGTTGCCCAGAAGCTGAGCCTCCTCGGGCGTACCCTCGCCCATGATAACACCCAGTTGCGCAAGTGAACTGACAGGAACGGCCGATTTCAGGCGATGTACCGATAAAATGCGGTCTTCCAGCAAAGCGCCCCGGCCGTAGCCGACTACCTCGGGCATCATGGCGTCAAAGCCGTCGATGTCAATGGCCTGACCAGCATGAGCCGCCCGCAGTGTCTCGAAGTAAAGCGTATATAATTTTAATTTTTTACTATCCGAGAGTGTTGAGTCGACGAGCAGTTCTCCCAGGAAGTAACAGGCATTACCGGCATTGATCGCCGTTGCTTCGCCATAGATTGCATGACAGGACGGGCCCCCGCGCCGTATATCTGATTTATCCTGTACGTCGTCCACGATCAGTGAACCCGTGTGCAGGAGTTCAGGCCAGGCCAGCCAGTTCATGTATTTCTGCGAATCGCCACCGACCAGGTCCAGGCAGGCTAAAGCTGCGTATGAACGCCAGGATTTTCCACCCCGATCGATCATCTCACGAATAGGCTTGATCAGGGCCCGGCTGTATTGACCCGGATCAAGACCTTGCAGATAGTGCCCGTTCTCGTCACTCGCCACCAGTTTGCGTAATTGCGCATCGGATGGATTCAGCGGCAGCAGCGCTTCGATCGACTTCCGCGTTTCTTTGGTGACGGCCTTAAAAAAGTCGGTTAACTTCTCGTTCAAGCCAAAGCCACTGCGCTCAAGGTAAGCCAATCCATAAATGGGCTCCTGCGCAAACGTACCGGTAACCGACATACGGCCTTCCCAGAACGCCCGTTTGGCAATAATAGTATTGAACTCCTGTTTCGGGAAATCGGCTTCAATTACCAGACTGATATCAGCCGAGGGAATCGTTAATTGCCAGACTGTCGGATAACTGGTGAAGGTGCGTGAACTCGTCCAGTATTTGAGGGGCAGTAAGGTAAAGTCGTCATGCTGACGGGAGTTACCTTTCGGGTCGATAAGCACAAGCCAGCGACCGCAGATCTCTTCGCCTGCGTTATTATCGAACAATTCATACGCACTGATCTGATACCCGTTGACGAGCTGAACCGACGTCCAGTTCCAGGCGACTTTGTGGTCCAGGCGCGCTTCTGGTGTTTCCTCATCAGTCGACTTGCCAAATTCGTGATCATACCACCCGCTTGCCGTAGCGACGTCAACTTTTTTCCCATCTAGCGTGAGGGTACCTTCTACCCGGCATTGCGGCATGAAGTAATAAAACATATCCTCACCCGAGGTTCCCATAACAACCCCTTCATCGCCCTGCCGAACGGGTGGGGTTTGCGCATAAAAAGATAATTCCGCCCCGACCGATCCATCAACGTTTACCAGGGTCAGGCGGTAACTGCCGTCTACTTCTTTCACCAGTGTATTTCCGTCGTAGTCAAGCGACAAAGACTCCAGACTGACGAAAGCGTCTTTAGAAAGCATCCGGTCCGGAAGTGCTACGTTTCCTTTGACAAGCACCTCGCGAAGTGCCCGTTGCAGCAGCGGATCGGTTTTATCTTCTCCCTTATCAATGGTGTCGAGCCCTATTTTAGGAGCTCTTGGATCGACTAGTGAGTCTGTATAATACTGTTGTGATTTCACATCGCTTATCGCCCAGGTAAGCGTGTGTCCATACTGTATTTGCCCGGTAGTTTCATCGCGCCCAATGGCCATCCGGAAGAACGAAGCAAATAATGAACATGGCCGGTCATCTGCCAGCGTTAGGTGGCTGTTCAGATACCACCACTCAAGTGTCGACGAACTATGGGGCAGATCATGAATAGCCAGGTCGATCGGTCCCGCCACAGGCCAGTCAGCCGGAAAAGAATGAGTCGGCGGCTGAGCATTCGTTGAGTCGATTAGTAAAATGGATTCGGAAGACAGGGTTGTCATAAACGAGAAGGATGGAGTGATGTTATAGTTGAAACAGAAGGAAAAAAGCAAGAATACAAAATTATCTGCTGTAAATCAGCCAATTATTTCCCTTGATGAAGTAGAATAAGCAAATTATCATTATTTCAGCTGCCGTCCCATTTTTTTGTGTAAACGGTAACATGAAGTCTACTTTACTATAACAAATGAGCAGCCATCCGAACACTCGTTTGAATTGCTACACCCGATCAGCAGTGCGGTCATTAGTGAGTGTGGCTCGACATCCCTTCCACCATTTTTTCTGAGCTGACCTTACTCTGCGTACACTTATTTTAAAAGAGCAACTATGGCCAAGTTAAGCAATTTTCATTGAAAGTGAGTAACATGGGGAACGAACGCCAGCGGGATTCTGATGAAAGTTGAGCGAGCGACAACGGCGTTATACGAAAAAATCAGCGTTTTGCGCTGATTTCAGATATGCTCGGAGGTAGACTAATTTGTTTGCTGAAGTTCCTTTAACTCCCACATCATCGTCCACTGCTCGGAGTCGAGCCACTGCCGAATGGTCATATCAATCATGTTGTTCTCAATGGCGAAGTCCAGCGCTTCCATCACACGGTGGTGCTTCTGTTCGGAGTAGCCCACCCGGATGTAGTAATCTTTAAGCAGTTGCTGCTTATCGGTATTCAACAGGGAATAATTTTCACCTGTTTTCGCGTCCCGTAACAAGATTGGATAGGCATTCCAGAATTCCATTGCGGCCTTCTCGCGGTCGGTATCAAACAGGTCTTTCCCAACTTCGTCCGTCAGCACAAAAAAGTCCATGTAATAATACCCTTCTTTGTTGAGGTCCATAATCAGGCCCCGATCGACGAGGTTGCCGATCTCCTCCACCGAAAACCCCGGTCCTTCCTGCCCGAATTTATACATGGCAGCGTACTGACGGGTATGGGTGAGAAACAGGAATATGTATTGATTAGGTGTGATGTTATACCTCAACAGCGTATCGAGGTTGATTTTGATGGTATTCATTTTAGCCAGGCTAAGCGATTTACTTCGACAAGATACGGTTCCGATACGTAAGCACTGTATTTTGTAACAAATGGTTACTTACAGTTTGTTTGCACGCAAGTTACCATAAAATCTAAATTCTACAACACAATCTCCTGCACAGGTCGTCAAAAACAATATACATTAAAATAAAAGCAATTGTGCATTTCTTGACCGCCCTTAGTTTACTTAACCATGCGCTAACGAAGCGCAGCAACAGGTTACGAGCAGGTTGGACTGTTAGCTAATCGGCCTAAAACCTTCGTCAGTAGTGTCGGTAAACCATCATGCCAGCAGACGGCGGCTTCCTATCTGTTGGCTGCCGTACCTCATCCGGAATATACACCTCGCTGTCTGTATGCTTAGTACGCGCATTTGGGTTATACTCGTTACGCACAATCGGGTCGATACGTTGCTTGATACATTACGGCACTTACAGGCGCTGCCTCAACAACCCTCCCTCGTCGTCGACAATGGCTCAACTGACGGCACGGCCGAGCAGGTCAGGCTTTACTTTCCGGCCGTTACCATAACATGGTTACCGCCCGTATTAGGCCGCATATCCCGTAACGAAGGGTTAAACCTGCCAAAAGCCACTCGTCGCCTTTTGTGACGACGATTCGTACTGAGTCCCCGGCGCACGGACGCCAGCCGTCCAGTACTTCGATGCCTACCCGCAACTGGGAGTGCTGGCCGGGAAAGTGCTGTTGGATGACGAACAACGTCTGGAGCCCCTTTGCGAAGCCATGCGACAGTCCCTTAACCGATTCGCGGCCGCTGCCCGGTCCGGCCATTCTAGAATTTGTATGCTGCGCAGTCGCTATTCGTCGCGACGCTTTCTGGTCGACTGGCGGGTTCCATAAAGATTGTGCGATTGCGGGAGAAGAATGACTCTTCTCGGCCGATATGCGGACGAAGGGCTGGAGTCTGACGTACGCCGAAGATGTTGTGTGTTATCATTTTCCTTCCCCGGTGCGTAGCACAATCCAGCGCACCCATCTGTTAACCCGCGATACGTTACGGTACTTTTGGCTGCGACGACCACTGTATTACGCTCTGCGCCATACGCTGCATATTCACCCGAGAAGCCGCCTTGACAAAAACGTACGGGCGGGTTACCGGGAAGCTCTTCGCCAACTACATCGATTCCTGGCCGGGCGTCGGCCGGTTCCAGTTGAAGAGGAGCGGCTTAAAAAGGAAACCTTTTATTGACGTCTGGCCGTAAACTAACGCTTCGATCCTGTCGATACGCGTTTATAATACGTATCGACAGGATCGAGGCACAGCGAAATTGGCATGTATGTCAGGAGCAGGTTGCTCTCTTACCGGAAAGCCACCTGGAACGTCCCTTCCGTCAGCGTTAATTTTTTCTTACCGGTCCCTTCAAAGGCGGTGAAGCTAAACGTGCCCGATACTTCGGTAGCGGTTTTCTTCTTAATGGTCACCGTGCCCGTTCCGCCTTCCACGACGGTCGAGTATGATTCTTTCGCGTAATTAAGCATGCCAATGTTGACATTGTTCAGGGTGTAGGTTCCCTCAGCGGCCGTGTTGGGCAGCGCAATTACCACCACATCGTCGGTCTTGCTGTCCAGGCCGTAGATACCGTAGTACCCATCTTTACCGGGCATGGATGTCAGGGCGTACTGAAAATCAGGCGCGTAGCTTTTGCCATCTATCTTTACTTGGAACCCGTTCGGATTTTGCTGCTGGCCCGATGGATTGGGCGTAACATCGTCATTTTTTTTGCTGCAGGACGATACTGTAAACAGACCAAGGATAGAGAATAGAACGAGTAGGCGTACATTTTTCATGGTTGACATTGATTGGTTTGAACGTGAATACTGAGTGACTTTCAGATAATCAGCACTCCACATTGCCAGAAACCGGTGTCTTTACGAAGGCGGTGTAATTGACGTGTGTGCCGTTTGACAATTCAAAGCAAATACATTTGGGAAGCGCTCATGATTGAGACTGTATGGCTGGCAGGAATTGGTTTAAAAGCGGTGGAGATCACCGTAAAACCGGTCGGAATGGCCTATCTAGCCGGTGAACCTGTTGCTTTTCCTGGTACGTATTGAGCAGTCGTTACGTTATTTTGACCGGATATTAGCTCAGGTCCGCCGTTTTTTTGGCCGTTCTTACCACGTATCAAGTAGGTCGATATACCCTGAATGTTAAGGCCAGTTTTACGTCATTTATCAAAGGCGGGCCTAAATCAGGATGGGTATGAAACGAGGAGCGTATATGGACCGAACGGAGCCAAGGAAACTGATCAAAAAGAAAGTACGACACCTGTTCGAACGCGGATTCGACTGGATTGCCCTTGTTGCCATTGCGTTGCTGATCCTGAGCGTACTGGTGATACTTAATCTTTAACGTGAATCGATAATCACCAGCAATCCAGAATTTGCATGAATCTTTACTAACTCAGATTTTATCCATTTCCAATGAACTTATCGCAGCCCGGTGTGCCCATTGTTGTGTGTAGTATCAGCGTGTTCGTAGCCACCGTATTTCTGAACAGCTGCGGCAGCGGGACTTGCAAGGGTACCGGATTGAAGACGGGCGGGTCGTGCTACATGTAGGTTTTCCGGCTCAGGGGAGGAAATTTCCTGAATCTGATGCCCGCACCTTCCAGGCCCTTACGGCAGAATACGGCACCGATAGAACGCACGTCTATTACCAAAATCAGGCTGTTGATGGCGCGGAACCGACCACTTTCACTTACCTGGCGGGCAGCTACGCGAAAGACCACAAACGCAGCTATTGTCAGGGCCAGCCCATCAGCGACGATGGTTCGGCCTTTGTCATTGTTCCCAATCCGGAAGAGACGCTCACCCACGTAACGGCTGGGGGCACTGCCTACACGCCCGCGACAATCGCCGGGTCTATAAGGACACTCGCGTTCTTGGCGGAGTCGACCCCGCCCCGTTTACGTTCGTACCCATGTTTAATGGGATGTATCTGACACGGGATGCCAGGCACGTATACGTCAATGACGAGCCACTAGCCGGTGTAAACAGCCTGACCTTTGTACGGGTGTCGGTTTTCAATTCACCGACGGACAAAACGTATGGGGATTACACTTGGCCGGGCAACACGCTGGCGGATTATTCCGGACGAGGACGTCAAGACGTTTAAGGGTGTAGGTACGTATTATGCCCGCGATAAATGCAGGGTATATTTCGGTAGCGAAAGCATTTCCGGCGTCGATCCTGCTACGTTTGAGGAAACAGGCTACTTACAGGCGAAGGATAAAAACAGAACGTACCAGTCGGGTCAGATGGTACCCAATTAACTTATCTACGGCTGAGTTGGTAATATTCAGTCGACCGCTTATACAGCAATGATGGATATGGCATTCCGAAGTTTACTCGTATCGGCCACCGTAACCGGCTTTCTGGCTTACACGTTCACCTTTGGTATTACAGAGCCGACCTCGTTCCTGCACAAACTCCCAGACTGGTTCGCTTCCGTTTCCATCTTCGGCTGCGCATTCCTCTATATGCTGGCCGTCTGGTGGGGTATCAAAGGCTTTGCCGAACACAAACTGGCCGCGCTGGTATCGCTCGTTTTCTGCCTGATTGGCGTAGGAGTATACGCACTCGGCATTTCGCTCGAACTTGGTATAAGCCGGGCCGCTCCTGGTCAGTACAGTTACGATCTCCAGTCACTTGACCCGCCGAAAAAGAGAGGCTTACCGAGCTACTGGCGGGGACGGGTCTTCAATTGGCGGATGCCGTCTTTACCGAACACTGGCACGTAGCAGACTCGACAACTCCCTTTCGCATCTGCGTGCAAAAGGGACACATTACCGCACTCAACCTGTCGGGGCATACACTTACCAATCTGCAACCGATTAGCCAACTCCCCTACCTAAGTGATCTGTTTCTCCAAAACTGTGGACTATCCGACATGAGCAGCCTCCGCTCAGAACGCCTGGACCGATTGGATGTGTCCAACAATCGGATTACCGACGTAACAACCCTGCGGGACTGTCCAAACCTGCGATGGTTGTTCATGCAGAACAATCCTTTACGAAAAAGCCGCGGATGAAGCCGCCTGTATCCGCCCATTAGATAATCCAGACGTTATCCCGACGAATGAAGTACAACTCATTGCGCCAGAGTACGCGCAGGTAAATATCTCTGGTACCCAAGATGTTAACTTTGTTTCCACGGCCAATCACCTCCACCACGGGCGCAGCCGCTGACGGGTCTGTTCGCAATAGTACCCGATCGTGACTGGTTATTCCTGACTGTACGCCTTCGGGCAAATTCACGAAAATCAACAGCAGAAATAGGTACAACAGCGTGGTCCACTTCTGCCGCGTAGAAATGGGTTGTTTGCGAACGAGCTTAAGAATCAGTACGCTAAAGACGTAACCCGCCGGAATCAGCAGGAAGAGCAGAAAGTAAATACCGTACTTGCGGTAGAACAGGTAAAAATAGTTCAGGTCATCCGTTTCGTATCCGCTGAGGTTATTGGCCCTGGCGATGTCATTCATTTTACGAAGCACGGCATCGTCGGGATGACGATCGAAGTATACTTCCAGGTAATACAACAATTTTGGCGTGTCGCCCAGCTTTTCGTAGGCACTCGCCAGCTTCAGCAGCATCGGATCAGTCGCCGTATGTCCATTCGCCAGAGTTGTTTCATACAGACGTACCGCATTTGCCTGATCTCCAGTGGAAAACAACGAATCGGCCAAACGCAGCGAATCCGCTGAAGTGGACTGCGCCTGAGCCATAGCCGCCCAAAAACAAAAAAATAGGCTTATTTTAAGATGTAGGGCTTGCAATGAACTAAAAAAGGCTATAGTTTTGCACCACAATAAACGAAAAGGCTATCATCTATCGCCAATCGTTTGAATGATTTGGTAGCTCAGCTGGTAGAGCAATACACTTTTAATGTATGGGTCCTGGGTTCGAATCCCAGCCGAATCACGAAAAAAGCCGCTATCTAGCGGCTTTTTTGTGTTAGTGGCGTTTAGAACGGCAGATCGTTGCTTTCGTCTTCAAATGTCGTGTTGAACGGCATACCGGCAGGCTGGCTTTGCTGAGCTGGACGAGCCGTCTGGGCGGCTGCCGAACGAGAGGGAGCGCCTACTGCCGGACCACCGTCACCCTCAGCCAGTTCGATCCGAAACGCGCGAAGCTCGGTATACCAGCGATCGTTATACTCACGGGACTCAGCACTGAAGGTCGCTTTCAGCGTATCGCCATCCGCAAACTGCTTCAAATCACTCGCTTTCTCTCCCCAGGCCGTCATGCACACCTTTTTTGGGTACTGACTATCGAGCGTTTCGATTACAAACTCCTGCTTATTCCAGGGACCATTTTTGCCTTGGCCGGTTACCTCGGGCAATACTTTTATAAGTTTTCCGACTAGTTCAAGTGCCATGTTAATTGGGCTTTTATTAATAATTTAGAAAGATAAAATTACGAATTTTTGCTCACTTTTAGCCTATATAAGTCTGAAAAAGCGGAATCTTTCTGCTTCCTGTTTTGGATAAAATGACCAAACGGCTATATTTGCACCCGCATTCAACACAATGCAATTGTGACCGGCCACGTGGTGAAACTGGTAGACACGCCATCTTGAGGGGGTGGTGCTTCACGGCATGGGAGTTCGAGTCTCCCCGTGGTCACAAACACATACTTCGTTAAGCACTTACCCTAAAAGCGTAAGTGCTTTTTTAGTTTCTAAACGCACCGCTATGCATAAGCAATCGACTTCAGGATGTTCTCTGATTTTTCAGCTTGGGGTACTGCTGATCAGCATAGCCGCTATAGGTCAGGCGCAGTCAACCCCCGACTTCCGCCAGATACGCTGGGGGTACTTGCCGAAGCAAGTTCGTGAAGCTGAATTACCACTTAAGCCGAACCGGATTAAAAACGAAAAAGTAGTGTATACCGGTATCGAACTGGCTTCCCGCCGGGTTGGTCTTGAATATGATTTTACCAGCGATTCGCTGCTGTCGGCTACTTATTTCTATTACAGCACGGTATCTGTAACGGAAGCGGATGTGCGGGCAGCCGCCAGCGAGTTCGAAACTTTATTGACCGAGAAATACGGCTCCGGCAAAACGTCCTCCGTTAGCGACATCAGGCAGGTGGCCTGGCTAACCCCAAGAACCCATATTAGCCTTTCACTGGGCAATGCCGACAAAGGGTGGTCTTTGGAGATCATGTTTCTATGTCGCATCTGCTCGGGCGAAAAAGGCGCAAAACAGGCTACCAAACAGCCGTGGAAAGCCCGTAAGGAGATTAAAGATTTCTAATAGTGTCCACCGCATACAACAGATCAATCAGCCTCTTTATCGGTAAACCAGTCAAAGGAGCGTTCAGATATCGGTATGGTTCTGTAGTTAACAAAATCAATTATTAAGAAACAGTTAACAAACCGCTTACGGCCTTATCAATCCTTGCTGAATCCATTGTTCTGTTATATATTTGTTATCAGCTAACGTATATAGATCACTGTTACTTTTTCAACAGTGTATGTATACCTCATAAAGGCAGCTAAGTAGTTGATTATGGCCGCCTTTCGAGTTCAGTACTTGCTGTATTCATTATGCCGTAATCAGTCGGTATGGCTATTCACCGCTTTTTTTACCAAGACTGCTAAAGCCGCCCGATGATGACCAACCGACGTGCTCATATCCCATCTCTAAGCCCCGTACCGCCCATCTGGGTGGTTGACGATGACGAAGACGATCGGCTGTTTATCCGTTCGGCCTTTAAAAGCATTACCCCACCCATCGACGTACTGGTGCTTACCGACGGCGAAGAACTCCTGTCGACGCTGGCGGCACATGAAGAGTTGCCCCAATTGGTTTTGCTGGATATCAACATGCCCTATCAGAATGGCTTTGATACGCTCCGGCAGCTGCGCACCAGTCAGAAATACGCCGATCTGCCGGTTATTATGCTCACGACGTCGTCGAGTGAAGATGACCGCCAACGTTCCCTGGCGCTTGGTGCCGACCAATTTGTGACGAAGCCCGCCAGCTTCACGCAATTAATTGCGCTAACTCAGCAGTTGGCGCAGCAACTTGTCTGACCTTATTTTTTGTTTGTCTGTAATGCCTGCTGTGTATAATAAACGTCTGGGTCTGTTTAGAAACCCAGACGTTCAACGTGAACTTAAGCGGCTTGATCCCGTCCGCGACAATCAGCGCATCGTTCACTTACTGACGGCCTACGAATTCCCTTTCGACATCACCCGAGCGCTTGAACTGGCCTTGTTTCATACCTATGCCAGCCCCCGCGTGTCTGGCTTACTCGCCCAGACGGGTGAATTTGAGCGGCACGGTCAAAAGCGGTACGATGATACGAGCCGCCTGATCGCAGCCTTTATGGAAGCTGGTTACGAGAGTGAGCCAGGGCAGCGGGCCATTAGCCACATGAACTATATTCACGGTCACTATCGGATCGCGAACGAAGATTACCTGTTCGTGCTGTCTACGTTTATCTTCTATCCGATCGCGTGGGTGAACCGCTACGGTTGGCGTGCCCTCAGCCCGGCCGAAGAGCTGGCTCTGTTTTACTTCTTCTGTGAGGTAGGCAAACGAATGCACCTGGTCGATATTCCGGCCACCTTAGCCGACTTACGTGCGTTTACGGATGCGTACGAAGCGCGGCATTTTCGGTTCACGGACAGTAACCGTCGCATTGCCGACGCAACGGTACAGATTGTCAAGGGGTGGTTTCCAACCGTACTGCACCCGTTCGTTCGCCCAGCCGTAGCGGGTATGATCGACGAAAAACTAGCCCTGGCGTTTGGCTACAGACGACCACCGGCTTGGTTTATCTCGCTGCTCAATACGGCGTTGTGGATTCGGAAATGGCCGCTTCGCTGGCTAACGTTTAAGCCTTACCCATCGCTGGTAGCGAACACAAGCTTTCGGCACTATCCCGATGGTGTACCAGCCATTGAAGCGGTGGGCCCGGCACACCTACTGAATAAAGCAGCTGACTCGAAGTGAACCAGTACTCACTTCGAGTCAGCTGCTTTTCCGTCCAAAGTTACTTCTGTTGGTTCGTCAGTTCGCGTGTGTTCGGCTTCCGCTTATGCACGTTCAGGGCTATGTCCCGGAGTTCGTACGTAATGCCCTGCGCTACCGCGATTTCTTTGTAATCGAGCAACATATTGTAAATGTCGTGATCTATAAAAGGGGCCTTGCTGCCGTCAATCACGAGTTCATCACCCCGCTTCAGGCTCCCCAGTACTTCTTTTAACTGTGGTTTATTCAGGAAGTACAGGTCTTTTTCGAACTCAATCGTGACCTTGCTACCATTTCGGTTGATACGGAGCGAGGATTGAAAATTCGTGTACAGCACGAAAAAGATACCGACAACCGAGCCCAGGGCAATACCAATCAGCAGATCTGTGAAGACGATACCGAGCACGGTAACAATAAACGGTACAAACTGGCTCCAGCCGTCTTTGTACGTTTTCCTAAAAATAGCGGGTTTCGCCAGTTTATACCCCACCATAATCAGCACGGCGGCCAGACACGACAGCGGAATCAGATTAAGCAGCGGTCCACCCAGAAATACAGCGATCAGGAGAAATAACCCGTGCAGAATAGTTGACACGCGCGATCTGGCTCCACCGTAAACGTTGGCGGACGTCCGCACAACTACCGACGTAACGGGCAGCCCGCCGATCAACCCCGACAGCATGTTGCCTACCCCCTGAGCAATTAACTCCTGGTTCGTTGACGATACCCGCTTCTGCGAATCCAGCCGGTCGGAGGCTTCCAGATTCAGCAGGGTTTCCAAACTGGCTACAATGGCAATCGTAACGGCTACGCTGTAAATGGTATAGTTGCTGAGCGCGGAAAAGTCCGGAAAATCAAAAATTGAGAAGACACTCTTGCCCGGATCAATCGTTGGAATCTGAACCATGTGCTGATGCGCCGTATCACCCAGGTACCAGGCTGGCATTGCCACCCGAAAGAATTCATTGAGCGCTACGCCAAAAATAACCACCACCAGCGCTGCCGGAAAGTTTTTAAAGAAAGTCCGGCTGCTACGTCCCGCCGTACGCTCCCAGACGATCAGAAACAGTAACGAAATACCGCTGATAAGTACCGCACCGGGGCTAGCCGTTTCAATGGCCCGGTAGATTTCAGAGATGGTATTTTCGCCATCAGCCAGCTGCTGAAATTCAAACTCACCTTCGTAATCTTTATCCCGGCCGAGGGCGTGCGGAATCTGCTTCAGAATAATAACGAGGCCAATCGCCACCAGCATTCCTTTAATCACACTATCGGGAAACAACGAGCTGAACCGTCCCGCTTTGATAATTCCCAGCAGCAACTGGATAACGCCGGCCAGCACTACAGCCACCAGAAATGCTTCGTATGAACCTACTTTTGTGATCGCGTCTGCAACAATAACGGCTAACCCGGCCGCTGGCCCACTGACGCTGACTTCGGACCCCGACAGAAGCCCGACTATGATTCCTCCAATCATGCCCGCGACTAAACCCGAAAATAAAGGTGCTCCCGAAGCCAGCGCAATACCCAGACAAAGCGGAAGCGCTACCAGAAACACGGATAGGCCAGCGGGTATGTCTTGGCGTAACCAAGCCGATTTATATTGTTTAAGTGTTGTAACAGGGTTAACTCGTTGCATGAGTGGTTTTGGTTAGGTTGACCGGTAACGGCCATCTTACTGACAACGTTTCAGAACATTAAAAAGACATTAAAATCAAATTTATAATCATTTTGATTAACCTGTCGCAAATTGAACGTCAATTTATTCGTACCCACCTTGCAGAAGACGTGGGTGCATTGTTGCTGAAAGCGCCCGCTGCGGGGCTGGACATCAAAAAGCTAGCCAGCCAGATTGCCGCCCGGCAGAAAGCCCGGCATAAGCTACCGAACTGGTACGCCAACGATGCGGTCGTGTTTCCACCGGCCCTGTCGGTAGAGCAGGCGTCTTCCGAACGTACCGCTGCCTACAAAGCATCGCTGGTCAGCGGAGATCGGCTGCTCGATGTTACGGGCGGAATGGGCGTCGACAGTTGGGCTTTCGCCAGCCAAGTCAAGCAGGTCATCTACGTCGAGCAGCAGCCACCGCTGGCGGAACTGGCCGCATACAACCTGTCTGTGCTGGACGCGCCGACCGTTACGGTGCAGACCGGCGATGGGTTAGCCTTTGTGGATAGTCTGACCGGTGGAGTCGATTGGCTGTATCTGGACCCCCACCGACGGGACGAACGGGGTGGCAAGGTCGTTCGCCTGGCCGATTGCGAACCCGACATATCGCAAGCTGACGTGCGGGCTAGGTTACTGGCAAAATCGAAGCACCTTCTGCTTAAAACGTCACCCCTGATCGACATTGACGCTGCGTTGCGGCAACTGAACCAGGCAGCGATCAGCAGCGTAGCAGCGGTACACATTGTGGCGGTGCAGGCTGAGGTTAAAGAAGTTTTGTTTGTACTTGACAAACAAGCCCGACTGCCGGACGATGTTTCGATAACGGCCGTAAACCTGAGCTTAACGGGTGATCATTCGTTTACGTTTCGAAAAGAGCAGGAACGCGCCAGCGACGTTACGTTCAGCGATCCACTACGCTACGTATACGAGCCCAACGCAGCTGTGCTGAAAGCCGGAGCCTTTCGGCTGGTAGCGGCCCGCTACGGATTGCACAAACTGGCTCCGCACAGCCACCTGTACACGAGTGATCAGTTGCAACCTGATTTTCCGGGCCGCACGTTCGCCGTTCAGAACGTAATTAAACCCGACCGCAAGGCGTTGCAGGCGCTGGTTCCGGGCCGCAAAGCCAACCTGACGGTGCGAAACTTCCCGCAGTCCGTGGCCGAATTACGGAAGCAACTGGCCTTGCAGGAAGGCGGGAATCTGTATATACTTGCCACTACGCTGCTGAACGGCGACAAACGACTGCTATTAACGCATAAAGCTCTGTCCAGCCAGCCTTAATATTTCCGGAAACGGTACGTTATGTATCCGCAGAAACTTTATATACCTATGACTTTTATTACTCGCCTTATCGTGCTGCTTAGTTTCGTTCTTCCAGTCGCTGCCCGCGCCCAGACTGTGTACGCTGGCGAAAGCACCGTTGACCGGACCAAGCTGTCGGGTTTGTACCTGACGTTGCAGGGCGATGGGAAGCAGATTGAAAAAGACTGGGAAGACCAGCTCAAGACGTTCGGGCGGGTAACGGCCTCGCGGGGTACGTACCGGGTTACCAATGCCGACCTGCGGGACATTTCGCCGGAGCCAATCAACCTGACCAGCACCGTGAAGTCCTCGCGCACTTCGGCGACAATCTTTGCGGCCTTTGATCTGGGCAGCGGCAACTACGTAAAAGCCGGCGACTCGCATTACGCAGCCGCCGAACGCCTGCTGAAAGATTTCGCGACGAAAACGACGTTCAATCAGGAAGTAAAAACGGCCGAGCTGAATTTCGATGAAGCGCAGCGGAATCATCAGAAAATGGTACGTAACGGCGAACGACTTCAACGCGAGATAGAAGCTAATGCGAAAGAAAAGGAGCGCCTGCTTAAGCGCATCGACGAAAATGCCAAAGAGCTGGAACAATTTCAGAAAGACCTGGAAACCAACAAAACCGACCAGGAAACAGCGCTAACGGAGCTGGAGAACCGCAAGAAAAATGTAGAGGCCGTTAAAGCCAAAAAGCAATAATCAGGCTTACCATGTCTCACTTTCCAAGCTGGCTTATAGCCGGTTGACCTTCACGTGTATAGTTGAATTTACGTCAATCAGCGCCTGAATTCCATCGGCCAGAACGGCGATTCGGCGGGGCGTAAATTGAAACGAGCGGATGTCAAGATCCGTTTTTTCGCCCGCTCCGCTTTTTTCGTATGCCTGCCCGATAATTTGGGGCAGTTTGTGAATTTCTTCGCCGAGCGGGAACGTCAGCAGCTCGCCCAGAAAACGCTGTAAAGCGCCCTGTATCAGCTCATTATCGCTACCTAACAGTACATTTTCGGTATCGGCGTCGAATACCAGCTGGTCGACACGTAAGGTATTCGTTTTGGTTTCGAACGTAGGGCGTCCGCGCAAATAGATGACCCCATCGACCAGTCCGCTGACTTCGGCTTTCACAATGACGGCTCGCTGACCGCTATAGACAAACGCCTTTTTGAGCGTAATGAGGTCTTTTGCCAGTTTGACGGGCTGTCGGTTCAGCGTAAGGGCCAGCATCCGGTTGATATCATCGAACGGAATAAAGCTTGTTACGTGCAGTTCGGAGGTTTGCGGCAGTTGAGCCCGTCGCTGCAGCAACGGCAAGGGGGTTTTAACGACTTCAGGTTCGCTGGGTTTTAATTCGGTTCGGGTTTCGAAGGCCATCCGCAGCGGTATCGAAATCATCTGCTTGTCGCCGTATACCGGACCGGCGGCAATGCTGATTGGCTTCGGCAACAGCCAGAGTCCGTACTGCTTATTGAGGACGAGTGGTTGTTGAAGATCAGCCCAGATTGGCGCGACCATCCTGTCGAGCCGGAGGTTTTTGTAAACGGCCGAATCAATGGCCGTTTCGATGGAAGGCTGTAGCTTTTCCAAGACCTTTTCGACAAGGCCGGTGAGGTATATGTTTTTGCCAATGATACGTAGTTTAGGGCGACTAACCCATTGATAATCCGACAATTTTACCTTTGTATTTAATCGCCAGGTCGGCGTTACGGTCAGTGGACTCTGAAAGTTTACTTCCAGCGAACAGAATAGGCGGGGCGGTTTCCGTTTGCCAAGGTGAAACGGACTTTTCAGCCATAGGTCGATGGGCGCCGAGATGCTGACCTGCTGCGCCTTATAGTGTAGTTTTACCGGGCCGGAGCGAATAACACTTAGCTCGGGCAGGGGCTTGAAATTACCCAGGTTCGACGAGTCGCCGAGCAGAACCGGGTCAAGTGCCTGGCTGATTTTGTTTTCCAGCGCTCGAAGCTCAAAGCTGATCGGTCCGGCTACATACGATCGTTCGGGTGTAATCGGCGTATCAAAGCCTTCCGCTTTTGGCGGGTCAGGCTTTACCTTTTTGCAACCAATCAGTAGTAGTGTAGTGGAATAGATCAGCAAAGGAATTAACCGTTGCGTTCTCATGTCTATCACTAACAAACAGCAGCCCGGAAAGTTAGCGAATCTGCTGTTCTTTACCCGGTCACGAACGCCGAATCGGTTCGGTTGGCACAAACGCGTTTGTGCCAACCGAACCGATTCCCTGGTGTAATCTGAAGAACAGGATGAGCCGGGTTAGTTTTCTTCTTTGTAAAAAACTCGTTTCACCCGCTCGCTGACGCCCGTTAATAGCTCATACGGAATCGTCTTGATCTGCCGGGCCAGTTCGGTAATTGGCATCTCGTTGCCGAAGATAATGACTTCATCACCTTCCTGGGCCGACGCGTTCGTTACGTCGATCATGGTCATGTCCATACACACGTTACCCACCGTCGGGCAGTGTGTACCGTTCACCCATATATGTCCGGCTCCATTGCCCAGCCGTCGGTCATACCCATCGGCGTAGCCAATGGCCACAGTAGCAATCCGGGCGGCATGGTCAAGCACTCCGCTTCGACTGTAGCCCACCGAGTCACCAGCCGGGACGTTTTTTATCTGACTGATCACACTCCGCAACGTACCCACCGAACGTAACGCCGACTTGTCGAGCTGGCTGGCTTCGACCCCGTACAGGCCAATGCCGAGCCGAACCATGTCGAGTGTATACGCCGGAAACCGGACAATGCCCGCCGAATTGAGCAGATGACGCGTCGGGCGATAGCCCAGGCCCTCTTCCAGCCGGGCGGTACAGCGCAGAAAGGTTTCGTACTGTTGCTGCGAAAACGCGTTGAACTGTGCGTCGTCGGCTCCAACCAAGTGACTGAATACCGTTTCTACGCGCAAGTCCGGGCGGTTTTTGAGGTACATAACCACTTCGGGCAGTTCAGACTCAATAAAGCCCAACCGGTGCATACCCGTGTCGATTTTCAGGTGCACTGGGCAAGGCACCTGCGCGGTTGACGGTACGGTTACGTTCTGCGCGCTCCCGTCGGCAACGAACCGACCCCATTCCCGCAGCAGCCGCAGGCTATAGATTTCGGGTTCGAGTTCGTATTCGAGCAGAGTCACAAACGTCTCGGGGGTCGGGTTCATGACCATAATCGGCAGTTCAATCCCGTTTTGACGTAACGAAACGCCTTCGTCGGCATAGGCAACGGCCAGGTAATCGACGCGGTGAAACTGGAGCAGTTGGGCCACTTCGGCGCTGCCGCTGCCATAGGCGAAGGCCTTCACCATCACCATAATTTTGGTGGGTTTAGCCGATTCCGTACGGCTTAGCTTTTCGCGGTAATAATTCAGGTTATGCGTCAGGGCGTCGAGGTTAATTTCGAGTACGGTTCCGTGTACTTTTCGCTGTAACCGGTTCACGATACGTTCGAACGAAAATGGCCGGGCACCTTTCACCAGCACGACGCTGTCGCGTAGAACGTCAAACGGAAACTGCCCCAGAAACTGATCCGTATCCGCGTAAAACAAACTGTTATCGGCGAAATGATGCGCGTTTCGGCTCACCACCGGTCCAATGCCAATGAACTGCTCAATTTGATTGGCCCGCAGCAGATTGCTCACCCGTTCATAGAGTTCGGCTTCGCGCTGACCCGACTGCAGCACATCCGACAGAATGACCACCCGGCGGGCGCGGGTGCTCTGCTGATTCAGAAAGCGCAGGGCGAGTTGCAGGCCCGCTACGTCGTTGTTATACGAATCGTCGATCAGGACGCAGTTGTTGATACCTTCCTTCTGCTCCAGCCGCATCGACACGGGGCGCAGTCGATTCAGGCGCGTCTGCAAACCTTCGCTCGTCTGAACGCGCAGGCACTGCATCGCCATAAGGCAGTGGATCAGATTCTCAACGGAAGCGGGGTCCGTGAACGGTAATCGTACACGTAACGGCTCTCCGGCCGAACGTAACGTAAGCTCATCGCCCGTCAGCACGGCCTGATACGTAGCGTTTTTACCGGTCAGCGACCAGGTCACCAGCCGCATGTCCGGGTTCACCGCTTTCAGCAGCATGTTCACCTCATCGTCAATATCGGCGTAGTCGTTGCAATAGATAAGCGTATCGGCATGGATAAACAAGCGAAGCTTCTCGGCAATTTTCTGCTTATGACTTCGGAATCCCTCATCGTGCGCTGTACCAATATTCGTGAAAATGCCGATGGTTGGCCGGATCACGGCTTCCAGCGCCTGCATTTCGTGGGCTCGGGAAATACCAGCCTCGAAAATACCCAGCGTATGGCTTTCGTTCAGCTCGTGCACCGACAACGGCACGCCCAACTGCGAATTATAGCTCTTTGGACTCTTGGCAACCACAAAATCGTCGGCGAGTAGCTGAGCCAGCCACTCTTTTACAATGGTTTTGCCGTTGCTGCCCGTAACCCCGATGACCGGTATACGAAACTGCCGACGATGGTCGCCGGCCAGTTGCTGCAAAGTCTGGAGGCTGCTGGCTACTTCAATAACCTGCGCATCGGTATAGCGGGTTAGTTCGGCCCGTCGGTCCGGTGTCAGAGCCGCCCGTTCGACGACAAATTGCCGAACGCCCTTGGTATAGAGTTCGCCGATAAAGGCATGGCCATCGTGGTGTTCACCCCGAATGGCAAAAAAAACGGCGTCGGCCAGCCGCGAATCCAGGTCCTCACCACTTACCTGCCGGGAGTCCGTCAGCCAATGGGTGGCCGTAATCGATAAAGGTTGTGTTGTCATACTTAATTCATCCAGCCCCGTCGGCGGAAATACATAATCATCACCACGAACGTAGCAACCATAATACCCCAGACAACAAAATAACCATCACGCGTGTGCAGTTCGGGCATGTTGTCGAAATTCATCCCGTAAACGCCCACAATGAAGGTCAGGGGCATAAATATCGCGGAGAAAATAGTTAACGTTTTCATCACCGAGTTCATGCGGTTACTCACAATCGAGTAATAGACATCCATGAGCCCCGCGATTAATTCCCGGTACGAATCCAGCGTTTCAATCACCTGATTGACATGGTCCGACAGATCGCGCAAAAACGGCAGGGTGTTCCGTTGGATCAGGTCTGACTCCTCCCGCAGCAGAACGCCAACAATGTCGCGCAGGGGATACACCATCCGTCGAATAAACGCCAGCTCCCGCTTGATCTGATACAAGGCCGCCAGGGTTTGTTGATTCGCCCGTTCCTGCACGATCTGGTCTTCGAGCTGGTCCATTTTTTCGCCGACCCGTTCGGTGATCAGAAAATAATGGTCGACTACTACGTCCATGAGCGCATACAGCAAATAGTCGGCCCCGTTGCGCCGGGTTTTGCCCGATGAGGCTTTGATTCGCTGGATAACCGGCTCGAAAATATCCTGCGTCCGCTCTTCCTGAAATGAAATCAGGAAGTTCTTTCCCAACACCAGACTAACATGTTCGGCATCAATATCTGGTCGCTGGCGACCGTGGTGCAGCATCTTGAGCGTCACAAACACAATGGTGTCATCGTAGAGGTCGATCTTGGGTTTCTGCTCGGTGTTCACTACGTCTTCCAGCAGCAATGGATGCAGGTGATACTGCTGGCCCAGCATGGCTACGACTTTGGGCTCGTGAATGCCATCTACATCAATCCAGTTCACGTAGGGCGTTGCTGCGCTGGGTAATCGGCAGGCACTTAGCTTGCTGGAGTCATCGACATGGTATTCCGCTTCGTTATATTGGATGCGTTTGATCCGGGTAGCGTGTTCGATTTCCTCCCCCACGTACGTAAGCGTACCGGGCGAAGTGCCAAGGGTTTTCTCGGCGGAACGATAACGTCGGCGTCTGGACATAAAGCGGTTTTGCCTGAACAGTTGCCGAATCCGCCGTCTGAACACGACTTTCCGACAAACCTGATGATAAAAAGAGTGGCTCTTCTTTCCGCCACAAAGATAAACCAACTACTCCGGGCATTGTCGAATGTTCAGAAAAACGTATCTTTCTATCCCGACTATGTTCCGCCCGATCTTCATCCTTATTAGCCTGCTGGCTGTCTTCCTGATCGGGTGCAGCAGCGGCCATACCGCCCTCAGGCGCGGCCACTTCGATCTTGCCGTTCAGAAAGCCTCCAAACGGCTTCAGCAACGGCATGGCCTGACTGATCGCGGCTATACCCTGGCTCCGCTGGTGTTGAAACAGGCGTTTGTTCAGGCGTATGAGCAACACCAGTCCACTATCCGGCGGTTATCCGCCCCAACCAATCCGCAGCCCTTTCGGTGGGAAACGGTACACCGCGAATACGAACAGCTTCAGGCGCTGACTGATAACGCCCGGCTGGGCTTTGCCAGGCAGTGCACAAGCTGCACCGAGTGGTTATCGGCCTATCCGGCTTCGTACCAGGATCGGCAGCTCGACGCCCGCCAATTGGCCGCAGCCGACCGCTACGAAGCTGCCGAACAGGCTTTTGCCTACCGGGAAGAAAACCGGCTGGCGGCTAAAGACGCTTATCTGAACTATCGAAAAGCGAATGAGTGGGTGCCCGATTATCGGCAGTCACGTGCCAAAGCCGAAGATGCGCTGCAACTGGCCATTCTTCGGGTTGTTATCGAACCGCTCAGCCCTACCCACGAAATCAGCCTAAGTGATAACCAGGAATTGCAGGCCCGCATTCTCCGGCAGATTACGCGCAACGAAGCACCGTCAACCTTTGTGCGGCTGTATCTACCCGACGAAAGCGCCGGGGACGGCTGGGAAATTCACCAGGCCGTGCATATGCAGGTAACCGATTATTCGCCCTTTCGGGAGAACGTATCGTCGTCGAGTACTACGATATACAGCAATCAGGCGTATAAGGTTGGCGAGAAAAAAATCAACGACTCGACCAAGGTCGATGTCATGGAGAAGGTCAGCGGCACCTTAACCACGTACCGTCGGGAGATTTCGGCGGGCTTATCGTTACGTATGCGGGCCGTTGATACCCAAAGCGGTACGGTTCGCTGGGAAGACAGCATCTGGGAAAGCCGGAACTGGCAAACCGAATGGCAAACCTTCAGTGGCGACAATCGGGCCCTGAATGGGCAGAGTCTGAAAAGCGCCGATCTTTTCCCACCTTCGCGCTGGCAGCTATACGACAGCATGCGCGACGAACTCGCCGACGATGTAGTACGTCGAATCCGGCAGAAATATGCCACCGATTAATGATCTAACAGTGTTAGATCATTCGAAGATAGTTGCTGACCTGAAGAGTTAGTGATTAGTAGAAAGGCCAGGCACCAACCTAATTATCCACAACTCACCATAGATATCGCCATCCAACTAGCTGAGCCGCTTACCTTTGTGGCTGACCAATACCTTATGCAACCGAACGACTCTGCACTGGCTCACCTGGCTCAGGACCCGATCATGGCCCGGCTTATTGCCGAAACGCCCGCCCCGAAAATTTTCAACGACTACGCCGACGATGTGTATCTAGCCCTGCTGGAAAGCATTGTGTCGCAGCAGATTTCGGTCAAAGCCGCCGATGCCATCTTCGCCCGGTTCCGGGCCCTGTTTCCCAACGGGTATCCAGCGGCTGAACTCCTGCTTTCCAAGTCAGCCGAAGAGCTGCGGAGCGCGGGCTTGTCGTTTCAGAAAATTAAGTACCTGCAAAGCGTAGCGGAGTTTACACAAGCCCATCCCATCGACCGGGCGCATCTCGACTCAATGACCGATGAAGAGATTGTGCAGTATCTGATTCCGATTAAAGGCGTGGGACGCTGGACGGTGGAGATGTTGCTGATGTTTGTCCTCAACCGCCCCGATGTTTTTCCGATTGATGATCTGGTGATACGTCAGCGGATGATGCTGGCTTACCCTGAACGCACGCAGGGATTAACCAATCGACCGTTATATAAGGAACTGCACGTCATTGCCGACGCCTGGCGGCCGTATCGAACCACGGCCTGTCGCTATCTGTGGCGCTGGAAGCCAGGGGCTCAACCCACCAGTTTATAGTTTTTTCACCATGACGGCCACCTTCGATTCTACTTTAATCAGCACTTCAATGCCTTCGGGACGAACCACCAGCCGCTGCGGTACCATTCGAAAGGCGTCAATGTCAAGCGCGGTTTTACGACCTGCTT
This sequence comes from Spirosoma fluminis, assembly GCF_054778895.1. Lineage (NCBI taxonomy): Bacteria > Pseudomonadati > Bacteroidota > Cytophagia > Cytophagales > Cytophagaceae > Spirosoma > Spirosoma fluminis. The sequence continues at coordinate 51,351 of NZ_BAAGZD010000013.1, read as the reverse complement.
TCGCGCGGGTAAAGGCAGTTTCGATCTTGTTCGGAATCTCAGAAATTTCGTGGTGCAGCGGCACAACCATAACCGACTGAAGCGTATCGCGCAGGTGGTCGTGCAACACCCAGTCGGCGGTGGCGAACAGGTGCTCTTTCGTATCGACGTCAAAATCGAGGTTTTGAACGCGCAGCGTGTTTGTCAGGGTATCGTATTGGGGTTCGCCGTGGAAGTATAAGGTTCCGTTTACGGCCCCGCCTACGTCCATTTTCACGAACAGCGAACGTCCTCCACCGTATACCTTTATTTTGCCAACCTTTATATTTCCCCCTGCCAGATTGATTTTCTGGTTTTGTATGGTACGGTCCAGTACCCGGTTGAGGTCGGCATAGGGAATGCGTGCCAGCACCTGCAAGCGCGAAGCTTCGGGTAGTTTAGCACGCCGAAGCAGCCGGGGCAGGCGTTCCAACACTAAACTGTCTGGTTTAGAGCCAATCCGCGTATCGACTTTAAAGGCAATTTGCAGCGGTACCGTAATGCGTTGGCTGTTACCGCTCACGGGCGCAGCCGCTATGCTGAACGGGCGGGGAATAATCCAGACTTCTTCGGGCTTTTTACTGATCCGTAACGGTTTCTGAATGTCGCGCCACACCCGCCCAACGTAGCGGTCGAGCCGCAGTTCAGAATGCACCGCGTTGTCGATCGCAGCTTCAATATCAGCCCGGCGCTTATCGAGCAGGGTTTCGGCCAGTTTAGTAATGCCAACCTTAATCCCGATCAGCCGAATGGTGGGGCGTTCAATCCAGCGATAGTTTTCGAAGCGGGAACGTGTCGTCAGTCGCCAGTTCGACGCAATGGTCAGCGGACTGGCAAAGTCGACGGCCAGCGCGCATAAAGGACGCCGTTTCCGGTGTTTACGCAGACCGATTGGGTTGCTGTACCATACCTGCAAGGGGGCTGAGAACGTAACGCGCCCATTGGCGTACTGAATTCGTACCGGCCCGGTTCGTTCGACCCGTAGCCGCCAGGCTTCGCCTTTTTTTCCCTTAAATGTTTCTTCGGAAACAAGTATGGGCTTCAGTGCCCGGTTAATTTTCCGCTCCAGCTCCGGTATTTTGAACGTAATGTTGCCAGCCAGGTACGAAACCGGGTCCGGAATGGCCGGGTCGAAGTCGGCGGTAAATGGCGCTTTAGGACGCACACGGTGGCACCCCACGGAAATTACTAAAGCCGCGGCAATAAAAAGAAAACCGATGGTTCGTTGCGTATTCACTGCACAACAAACCATCGGAGTATCAAAATGTTAGACTACAAATTTTATAGTTTATATAGGTTTTTTCACATGAATTGCCTTTGTATCCGTTGCGCAGCCGCATCCTTTCCCGCAGCCCGCCTGTTTCCGGCTAAAGCTCCGGTAAGCCCGGCTACCAAGATAACCGATTGCTACTGCGAAGATTACGAAGATGATCAATTCCTGCATGGCGTACTGACAATTACGTTCGTAGGGATACCGGATCACGGTCTGTTCGGCCGGTCACTGTCGTTCAGTATCCGCTACGTATTATACATTATTTTCCAGCCATCCGTTCCGATCGGCTAACCGATACGCCTGCTGGTAGTGATGTTCGCCGTGCCAGGCATATTGACCAATCAACTGACCGATCGTGAACGTACGCTGACTGCCGGGATGGTAATACGTCCGCTGTAAATCGCTTTGCGTAAGTGACGACAGCAGCACAACCCAGCGCTGGTGCAGGTTTCGCAGAATGACCAGTGAGGGCGCTATATCCAGGGTTGCATCAGGCAGCTTCGCCCATTCGCCTTCTTCGTAAGGCTTGATGGTTGGGTTATCTTCGGTCAGGGCCAGCTTCGTGCGCACGTATGCATTGATGTGGCTGTCGGCAATGTGGTGAACTAACTGGCGGATGGTCCAGCCTTCGGGGCGGTACGGGGTATCGAGCCGATCATCGCCCCACTTGCCCGTCAGTTCGGTGAGTTTGATGGGGAACTGATCGATCTCGTTGATTTGCTGTTTAGTCTTATCGAACGGGAAGGTTTGTCCGTAATCGAAATTCCCAATGGGATACCGGAGCGCATTAAAGTCTTGCATGGCTTTATCGAACTAATTCAGGGGTTTATGTAGTCAATTGTACCCACGGTGATGTAGCTATCACTCGTGATCAAGTAGCGCCTGACCCGGTCTTTGGCATCGTATTCATAGCGGTACTTTTCCGAGTACAACCATTTTCCGTTGTCGGATGTTGTTTGGGAACTGCGAATCAGATTCTGGTTGGTAGTACCCGGAAACGTATACGGGTTCCGCAGGCCGGAGATCTGGAGGTCAAACCGGCTGGTTGTTGTTTCAAGAACCTCGGTGGACGACTCCAGTAAATTCAGGCTTTCTTTCACCTTCTGACGCCACACTACGTTGCCATTGACCACTTCTTAAACATGCTTTATGCGGTAGGATCTGACTGATTGTCAGTTGCTTTTCTGCGTTGTCTCCATATACCCCGCTGCATTATAGCGACGTAATGTATCGCTGCTGAACGGAAAGACCAAGTTCTTAAACAGTATGTTACAAATTCCAAATCAATGATTATGCCTGCCAATACGTCTTAATAACCCGGATTAACTCGGGGTGAATGCCGCTGCTGGCAATTACGTCGCCCCGGAACAGAAACTCGTCGCCCCCGTCGAAATCCGTAACGATACCGCCTGCTTCCTGCACCAGCAACACGCCAGCCGCCATGTCCCAGGAGTTGAGATTATACTCGTAGAAAGCCTCGAACCGACCAGCCGCTACGTAGGCCAGATCAATAGCCGCCGATCCCATCCGGCGCAATCCGTGCGTCTGCTGCATGAGCGTCTCCAGAATCTGAAGATACTTCTGCATCTGATCGAACCTATAGTACGGGAATCCGGTCGCAATCAGGCTTTCGCCCAGTTGGGTAGCGGGCGATACGTTCAGACGCTGCCCGTTGCAGTAGGCACCCCCACCCTGCCAGGCCGAAAAACACTCGTCGCGGTTGGGGTCATAAACGACACCGGCAACGGGCATTTTCCCCTGCGCCAGCCCGATACTCACCGAAAAGACGGGTAAGCCGTGGATGAAATTGGCCGTACCATCGAGCGGGTCGATAATCCAGTTCAGCGCCGTCGGGTCAGCCTCCTGACCGGTTGTCCCTTCTTCGGTAATAAAACCAGCTTCGGGCAGTAACGCGCTCAGGCGTTCGACCAGTTGTTTTTCGGTTTCTTTATCGACGTACGAGACGAGGTTGTTTAATCCTTTGTATTCGATGGCATCCCGCTGAAACCGGCTTCGTTCCTGAAGTAGAAACGCCCCGGCCTCAGTAGCGATGGTACAGATTTCCCCGGTAAGATCAGCTAAATCCTGAGTCATAATGAATTGATTAGTAAAAGTTTTACGTATGATACTGCTATGCGCCAGCAACTATTCGCAAATAATACACCGTACAAAAAAGTGGTGTCAGGTTCTTGGACCCAACACCACCTATACTATTTGTAACGCATTACGTTCATTCTGCTGGATTGCTATCCGTTGTCCCATCGCCAGCTTCGGGAACTAGCTCGATACCGTCGTAGATAGCGCCTACGGTCATGTCAATGCCCAGTCGGGGCAGTACGATCTGGTCTTCCAGGGCTTCGTAGATCGAGTTGATCCATTCACTGGTTTCTTCGATGCGGCTGTATAGCTCAACCGTTGTCGTATACTGATCAACCAGCATATAATACCAGAGCGAAGGAATCTTGCGGTATTTCTGCCATTTGAAACCCCGGTCCTGACTGGCCGTTGATTTCGACAACACCTCAACCAGTAACCGGGGCTGGCGAACTACCAAATTATCTCCGCGTAAATCGAACGGATGGCAGGTAAGTACCACATCGGGGTATGGCATGTACCCATCCGAAAGTACATCCACCTTCATATTCTCCGAAAAGACACGACAACTCTTTCCCTTAAGGCCAGCCTTGAGCAAGTCTTTTACGGTATCGATGAGCAGGTTATGATTGACGGTACCTCCCGCCATTGCGTACATCTCACCTCTGTAAAACTCGTGGCGTCCTTCGCTTTTTTCTTCGAGCTGAAGGTATTCCTCAACGGTGTACTGTGGACGTTGATTCGATTGAGCAGCCAGCATATCTACGTGTTGGTTAAGCGAACTTACTGCATGATGTTGCCGAGTGCGTTATCGTACAGTGCTTTCGCGTCGGCCGTGGTGAGCACGAGGTCTTCGTCGATCACGAAGTTAGCATCGGTAACAGTACCCAGGCGGGTGAAGACGTTGTAGCCTTCATCGAGGTAGCTTTCTACCAGGTGCAGCTTATCCGGCGATACCGAAATCACGACGCGGCTCTGGCCTTCGCCGAACAGGAACGCATCCCGCCGGTAGCGATCGTTCGTGTCGATCATAAAGCCTTTGTCCCCCGCCATGGCCGACTCCGCCAGGGCTACAAACAAACCGCCGTCTGATACGTCGTGGGCCGATTCGATCCAGCCGTTACGTATCATGGTCTTGATGCCTTCCTGAACGCGCCATTCGGTATCGAACTCAAAATACGGCGCGGGTGCCGCTTTGATGCCCTTGTACGAATACAGGTACTCCGACGAAGCAATGTCGTCTGTGGATGGCCCGATCAGATAAATCCAGTCGCCCGTGTTCTTAAAATTGAGCGTCATGCGGTGGGTGGGGTCTTCCATCAGGCCCAGCATCCCGATCGTTGGCGTCGGGAAAACCGGCCCGTCGTCAGAGCTTTGGTTGTAAAAGCTGACGTTACCACCCGTTACCGGCGTACTGAACCGCTGACACGCTTCGCCCATGCCCTGCACAGCCTCCACAAACTGCCAGTACACTTCCGGTACGTAGGGATTACCGAAGTTCAGGTTATTGGTAACGGCCAGCGGCTCGCCCCCTGAGCACACGATGTTGCGGGCGGCTTCGGCCACGGCAATCATAGCGCCCTGACGCGGATTCGCGTTTACGTAACGGCTGTTGCAGTCGACGGTGATTACAATGGATTTGTCGGTAGCGGGCAGACCGGGCGCTTTGACACGTACCACAGCCGCATCGGATGGCGCGTTGGTGCTGCGGTTGGCGGTGCCGACCATCGAGTCGTATTGTTCATAGACCCACCGACGCGAACAGATGTTCGGGTGCGTGAGCAGGTGTTCGGCGACTTTTTTGATCTCGTCTTTCTCCAGATCTTCGACGTCCGACGAGTCGAACTTGGCGTATTCCTGAATGTAAGCGGGTTCGCGGTATTCGCGGTGGTACTGCGGAGCGCCACCACCCAGCACAAGGTCATGGGCTGGTACGTCGGCCACCAGTTCACCGTAGCGGTAAAAATGCAGACGACCCACGCCGTTTTCGGGAGCAGCCGTTACTTCACCGATCTGCGCGCAGTTCAGATCCCACTTGTCGAAAATACGCTGGATAACATCTTCTTTGCCTTTCTCGATCACGACCAGCATCCGCTCCTGCGATTCCGACAGGAGAATCTCGAAGGGGGCCATGTTGGGCTGACGGGTCGGTACTTTATCGAGGTCGATGATCATGCCGTGCTCGCCCTTGGCGCTCATCTCCGACGTAGAGCAGATGATGCCGGCCGCGCCCATGTCCTGAATACCGATTACGTAGCCGGTAGCGATAATTTCGAGCGTAGCTTCGAGCAGGAGTTTTTCCATGAACGGGTCGCCGACCTGCACGGCAGGCAGCTTATCGGTCGAAGCGGCCGTGATATCTTCCGACGCGAACGTAGCGCCGTGGATACCGTCTTTGCCCGTTGCCGATCCGACAATAAACACCGGATTACCCACGCCGTAGCTGGTAGCCTTGGCGACCTGGCCTACCTCAACGATACCGGCCGAGAAGGCGTTAACGAGCGGGTTCGTATTGTAGCACTCATCGAAATATAGCTCTCCCCCCACGGTCGGAATACCAAAGGCATTGCCGTAATCGCCGATACCTTTGACAACACCCCGTAACAACCGCTTGGTTTTCGCCAGATTCAGGTCGCCGAAACGTAACGAGTTAAGCTGGGCGATAGGCCGGGCACCCATCGTAAAAATATCGCGGTTGATCCCGCCAACGCCCGTAGCGGCCCCCTGGTAGGGTTCCAGCGCCGACGGGTGATTGTGCGATTCGATTTTAAAGGAACAGGCCAGCCCATCGCCAATGTCGACCAGCCCGGCGTTTTCTTCCCCGGCCTTGGCCAGCATCCGATCCGAGTCACGGGGCAGCGTTTTCAGCCAGACAATCGAGTTTTTATACGAGCAGTGCTCCGACCACATCACCGAGAAGATACTCAGCTCGGTAAAGTTGGGCTGACGGCCCAGGATAGTAACAATACGGTCGAATTCGTCGGGGAGCAGGCCCAGTTTACGGGCGGTTTCGAGCGTGGGAAGAGATTCAGTAGCGTCCATGCTTAGCTTAGCGAAAGAGCGAAAGAGTGAATGAGCGAAAGAGTGAAAGCACTGGCTTTCTAGTGAATGAGTAACAGGCGATTAACTTCGCTCGTTCACCGCTCCGGCGGCCCGGTCATTCACTCTTTCACTCTTTAAATATCGCAAAACTACGGCTTTTGAGCGAAAATGGCGGGTTGGGGGTTGACAAATCTTAAAACGCTCGTATATTTGCACCCAGAAAGAGAGATGGCAGAGTGGTCGATTGCGTCGGTCTTGAAAACCGAAGACTGTAACAGGTCCGGGGGTTCGAATCCCTCTCTCTCTGCAAGACCTCCAAATTTTTCGGAATTTGGAGGTCTTTTTGCGTTGTAGTTTTACCTAGACCTGTTACATAAGTACTCAACGCAATTGTTTAGAACATCCTATAGTGACGTTTTTTGTCAGGCTGACGAACCATTTCAGTGTCTACCCGCTGACCTGCTTATTAATCCGTTACGTCCTGTTTATTACGTATCGTTCTATCGCGAATGAGTCGCCAATGGTTTGTTGGAAAAATAGCGGTGTACCAGTATCGAAATGGGCAGTCCGATGGCTACGATGAGAATACCCATGCTAATCGCTACGCGGCTCAGCGTGAACGGCCGGGTAGCGGCCTGGCTCATCGGTACGATAATTAAATTCATCACCACCCAAACGAACATCCCGTACAATACGCCCATCAGGATTGGGTCGATCCGTAAGCGCGGCAGCTTCTGATAGATCAGCACGAAAAAAGCCGCGAAGCTGAGCGCAATGCCGTAGTGGAACAGCAGTCCCCAGCCCGCCATGAGTAGTCCGCCGGTAAACGCGTCGCTGCCAAAGAAGCCACTCGCCACAAATTGCAGCAGCGTCACTACGCTCTTCCCGCCCGACAGGAGATACTGGATGCTGGCGGCCGTAATGTCGAGCGTACCGGCTATCAATCCCGCCCGCAGCATGATCGGCAGGGCGCTGTGTGTTTTTACGTCAAGATATGGGCTGGACTTTGTCATGGGAATAGGAAGGGTTGTTTATTACGTATTACGTTACCTTGGTTTGTGGGGACACAAACCGTCTGTCTGGATAGTTTTGGCCTTGCTGACGCATTTGTGGTTTGTGAGGTACACAAACCACGGAGATAGTACGTATTAAACGTTGAGGCTTAGCCCTTGAGTGACGGGGGCTAAGCCTCAGCAATCACCGATTACAAGCCATTGCGTTTTGCTAGTCAGTACATAAAAGGCAACAACTCCTATTCCCTAATACTGTTGAATGCTGATTCTCAAGCCAGTTTCTACGTAACGCCGTTAGTTCGACCAGGCCGGAACACCCCCGACCACTTTTAGCGATTGCCCGTTGGCCCCGATACCGATTCGGTGCAGTTTAGTCCCATCATAATAAAATAGGTCGCCCGTTTTCAGGCTGCCAATGGCGTCGGGCAGCAATTGCCCATTTAACGCCAGATTAGTCAGGCTGTACATGTTGGTGATATTGATCCCGGTATTGCCGCTGATGACGTTGCTGAACACCCGGCTGTCGGGCAGGTTGATGCCCAGCGCCGTGGCCTTTCCCGAAAAGAAACTGTTCCCCATTATGGTCGATCCCTGCAAGCCGCAGCCCGCGCCGGTGATGGGTGCCGTAGCGAAGCCCGACTTTGGCGAGGTCGACACCGAATTGCCGACAATGGTCCAGCCATACGCCACAGCGCCCCCAAACAGGTTGATGAACGTACCGTTTACGTTGGTGAGCGTATTGCTGACGACCGATACGGTTCTGGTCAGCGTCGGTAGCCGGATGAAGTCCGGTACGTTGTTGACGGTATTTCCCGTTATGCTCACCGCGTCGATGTCGGCCGCGTTCAGGCCATCGATACAAATCCCATTCGGTACGTTGAAACTGCCGTCGTCGTTGGTGTAGAATACGTTATTCGAGATGGTCAGCCCCCGCACGTTCACCAGCCTTATGGCTGCATTTGCTACGCGGTAGAACGTCATGCCGGTGATGCGGGCGTTGGTGACTCTGCCCTTGGCCGAACCCAGCCGAATTACATCGAACGGAGCCACGTCGGCTTTACAGTCCGTAAACTGAATATCGTCGCCCTGTGGAATATCGACGCCCAAATTTTCGGGCGATTTAAACCAGACATTGCGGAAATACAGGCTGTTGCTCGACAGGCCCGCCCGCACTTTGATCTGCGCTACGTTGGGGTTACGACTGCGAGAGCCCGACTTCAGGGCGATGTTTTCGAAAATGGTGGAGTTGCTCAGGCCATCTACATCGGGCTCCAGCATGAAAATATTGGCACCGGGGCGGCTCTGCACAAAGGTCGTTGACGCATACGTACCACCACCCTGCCCAATAATCCGGATAGACCCCGGTATTTTGATGTTGGCGACGCGGAACGTACCGACCGGGCAAATCAAGGTTCCGGGATTGCCGCTATACGTCGGCAACTCACCACTCGTGGGTCGGGCGGCCGAGCATACGTAACGGATGGCCCGTTGCACAGCCGCACTGTCGTTGGCCGAATTGTCGCCCTTGGCACCCCACCAGATCAGGTTAGCCGGTCCGTCGAACTTTCGTTTGTAGCGCCGTTTCGAGCCGTCGACCAACGTAACGGCTCCATCGTCGGGCGAAGACGAATCCAGCGAATCATGGGCAAAAATACCGCCTTTGTCGCGGTCGATGAGGTAAAACGCTTTAGGGGCCGCCCCCTTAAAGGCACGAATCGACGACAGCGAAGCATGAACGGTTCGGTTGGCCAGAGCCGCAGCGGTCGCGCGCTGGGCATTGTCAGCCTTTTGAGACGCGGTAGCCGGTTTAGGCTTAGCCGCCACGCCTTTTCGGATGTTGGTATCGAGCTGCGCAGCCAGAACCAACTGCCGGTTCGAATAAAATTTTCCAGTAGACGCAGGAGACAAACTGGCCTTACCAACACTCCCAAACGCATTAACCGGTCGGCCCATTGCCGCTACCGAACCCAGTACACTCAAAATGACAAACAGATAACGCATAGCTTAAACAATAACGAGCGTGTTTACACTTTACCAACGGTACGTTGCCCTGCCGGATTTAGCCGTGCCCGACTAGTAAACGAGTTCAATCTGCGTTTTGTCGTATAATGTCAGCCAGTCTTTCCGCAGAATGGCATAAAGATACTCGTCTTCAAACGCCCCGTGGTCGTTCAGTCCCGATTCGCGCATGACCCCTTCCAGCATAAAACCAGCTGTTTTCTCAATCGACCGTTTCGAAGCCAGGTTCGAGACGAAACAGCCCGTTTCTACCCGGTTTAACTCCAGTAGCTCGAAGGCCAGATAAAACAGGTGCGGTTTGCTGCGCGGGGCCACTCCCCTTCCCCGCATGTGCCTAAGCGTATCAGCCCCCGTTGATCCTTTCCGTGCCTGCCAACAATCAACAGGCTCAAGCTCGCAAGTTCGTCGTTAAGCGTTGTATAGAATCCGTAATTCGTTCGTTTCCCGTCCACGTAACGCGGCAGGTAGTTTTCAGCGATCTCCACCAGCAGTTCATCCGAATCAGGATAGCCCTGAAACAGCGCATATACATCCGCTACGTTATCTTGATTGATCAGATGCAGCGTAATCGAATCGGAATACAACGCTTTAAACATGGGTCATCCTGGTCGAGTCTTCCGATATCATTTCTTAAAGAATAGGTTTCCAATGATCGTTGTCTCAGATTTAACTTCCAAAAACGGTTTCTGAAACTATTCTCCTGAAATTGTCATGTTTTATTGATTCGTAATTGACCTGCCACGTGTAGTTATAAACCTCATCAGAAAAATAGTGACTTTATTTCCGGAAAAAGGCCAGGTATATTATCCAGACATCGACCATTAAATAAACATTTTCGCGCCAAAAACGGAGTTCGTCAAACCGTTAATCAGTTCAGTATACATTGAACAATACCTAAGCCAGTATGGAGCTGTTTCGGGTTCATAAAAAGAGTTTAGGATTTGGCTTTCAGAATGGGCTATGTACGAGTTAAGTCGTGGCAGCGTAGTAATGAAACATGCAAAACATAGAATCCGGATCGGATTTTTAATCGAGCAGCGGTTTTATCAATTGCCTGGTGCTGGTAGTCGTTTTCGCCAGTTCTTATTTCGGTATTCAGTACGTCTTATAAACGCTGTAATCTTCGTAAACAAGTATCGGGCCGATGGCAAACCGGTAAGCAAATTCAGGTTCGTTGGGCGAATAGGCTTGTGTTACCAAAAAAATATTTTTTAAACGAAGCAAGTGGGCAGTTCTGCACCGATTTAACCCAAACTTTTCGTACCTGCTTCAATTCCGCCCGGCTACAAATCAGGGTTCTGGCGTGTGGCAATCCACTTAACCTCTCGCTTATAGCCATTTATTACAACTAAATCCAGCCATTATTTAATTATTGTCAGAATCACGCAATTGAGCAGGCTAGCGTTCAAGTCGCTCACCCTAACGCCCATACCTTCATACTATGTTTTTACACGGGCCATCTAATCTACTACTTAGTTACCCATAAGCGACTGTGTAACAAAACATAGATCTAAATAGCACATTATATAGTTTTTTGGTAAATTATAGCTTAACCTGTATAGCCACATTTGCTTATTTTATTAATTTACATAACCTTACGTAGACTATCCCCATCTTTGATAGCGTATTCTATCAAATTAAGTTACATACAGATGTTCGATATGACCCTACTCTAGATGGACGCACAGACTTGGCACTTTAATTGCCCGAAACTACTCAACATAAATGCTCTCAAACAGCCTATGACTAACCCAACAACGGTGAAAACATACGCCGAACTAACTGAAACACAACTTATTGAACTCCACTGCCTGGCGCATGCGACAAGTGATACCTGGGAATTTGACGTTAGCTTGAGGGATGAAGGCATCCATGTCTACTCCGGTCACCTGGAAACGGTATTCCGTACCGAAACCGGTAATATTGTGAGTTTATGTGGCGGAGAGATTACCATGGTCCGTAACCTATGGGCCATTGTGAGCCGTTGCCAGGAATGGGGTTTAGAATACAAATGAGGAAGTAACCGGGCCGTCTGCCGGAAAATTTACAGTGTTCCTGCTTCGTCTGGTAGTGAGGACACCATAGAGTAGCTTTCCACCCTGTTCTAACGTCTCCTTTACCGACATCTTTCGAAAAACCCCTTCACCGAACTGCGGGCTTCCACCCAGTTTTTCGGTGAAGGGGTTTTTCATTTGTTTATATACGGTTACTAATTGCGCTTCTCTATTTTGTTTTTTAGATAAAACCGTTTTGATAAAAAACGGAATAGAAAATCAAATTGCCGACTATTTACAATGAATTCTAAAACTTTTTTTCAGTAATTAGATTTAACTAGATATTGAACTTCGTTATTGTTTGAAATCTTGGAATCTGTATGTTTGTACCAAAATTTACTTTATAAAACATGAAGGCGACAGCAATCCGGTTCTTTTCTCTCGAAGAAAACAGCGAACCTAAAAGCAAAAAAACGTCTAATCCATCGCCCGTTACGGGCTATATTTCGGGTGGCGGCAAACTCGTTTTTCCGCAAAAGTCAATTGCGCAGTTAGACATCGACCCCGACAATACCCGTTTCAGAATTGGGATTCAGGAAGGCAAACGTAAAATCAAAACCTTGTATCTGGTACCAACAAACGATGAGCAATCTGAGTCGTTTGAACTGGTAAAAGCCGCTAAAAGTTACACGATCTCTTTGTCATTAATCCTGAAGAATAACGGCCTTGATTATGCAAATACAAAGTATACGTTTACGATAAAGCCGTTTGACTATAATGCCGGCGTAACTGCTTTTGAACTTCAGCTTAGCGATGACGCGCCTAAAAGCGAGTATACCGGTAAACCCCGGGGACGTAAACCCAAGAATCAGGAAGCTGGATCTTAAGTAATCATCAGGAAGTGGATAAATTCGTTCTGAAACCGGAACGGATCCAGTTATTTTTAAGGTACTTTGTTCAGAAAGCCTTATTCAACTGCGGTTGGCAAGGCTTTTTTTATTAGTTTTCTAGTTCATTGACAACTGACCGCCCAAGCGTGAACCTTCCCGCCGATCATATTCGCCTGCTGTTTGGCCTTAAACTTCGTCAGCTACGTATCGACAAAGGCTTGTCGGTCAGCGAGCTGGCTCAGCAATCGGGCTTGTCTGTATCGTACGTAACGGAGATAGAAAAAGGGCGTAAATACCCGAAAGCCGATAAGATTTCCGCCCTGGCCAATGCCATGCAGGTCGATTACGACACGCTGGTATCGCTTCGGCTAAGCAAAAAACTAGAACCAATCTCTGACCTGCTGCGGTCTAAATTTCTGACGGAGGTTCCCCTCGAACTCTTTGGCATCGACCCGTCCGATCTCCTTGAATTACTCGCCGAGGCTCCGGCTAAGGTAAGTGCCATGATCCGCACGTTCATGGATATTGCCCTCAGCTACAACATGAGCGTTGAGCGGCTATACCTGACTATGCTGCGGTCGTATCAGGAAATGCACGACAATCATTTTCCCGACATTGAAGCAGACGCCGACCGGTTTCTGGCCGACTATTCGTCCCAGGGCGAATCGGTTAGCGAAGCGCTGCTGATGAACCTGCTGAAAACCCGTTATGCCGTCAGTATCGACTACTTCGACCCGCTCACTCAGCCCGAACTGGTGTCGCTGCGGTCGGTGTTTCGGCCGGAACAGCGTAAGCTGCATCTCAACGCCGGTCTGTCGACCGAACAGCGGTTGTTTATTCTGGCGAGGGAAGTTGGGTTTCAGTTTATGAATTTGAAAAATCGGCCTTATACGTACTCGTGGGTTGAAGCGGACTCGTTTGAGCAGATTCTCAATAATTACAAAGCGTCTTATTTTGCCGGTGCCATCCTGATCCGGCGCGACGCGCTGGTGGCCCGACTCAGCGACCTGTTCGCCCGCGACACCTGGAGCAACGATGCCTTTCTGCAACTGATTACCGACTTCGGCGCTACGCCCGAACGTTTTTTCTATCGGCTTAGCAACGTATTACCGAGCTCGTTCGGCATCGATCAGCTGTTTTTTTACCGCTTTAATCACACGACCGGGCAGACAACGTTTCAGCTCACCAAAGAGATGCATTTGTCGCGGCAACAGGGCCCGAAAGGTATGGTCGACGAGCACTACTGCCGCCGATGGATAGCCCTGACGATTCTACAGGAATTATCGTTTTTGCAGCTTAACAAAGGTCTTGATGGAACGCTCTGCCGGGCTCAGTTGTCAGACTATGCCGATTCGGGCCACCAGTACCTGATCGTCTCGGTGGCGCATCCGTTTCAGGCACGGTCGGGCGAACCGGTTACGCAGCAGAACATGAGTGTTTCGATGTGCTTTGCCGTGAACGACAATCTCAAAAGTAAGATGAAGTTTCTGAGTATGCCCGCGAACGATATTCCGTACCGCCTGGTCAATGAAGCCTGTGAGCGATGCGGGATTTTCGACTGCCGCGAACGCGTTGCCGCCCCAATCGTACTTCAGAAAAAGCGCCAGTTCAGCAGCATGAAGCAGGCGATGGAAAAACTGAATTAATCATTGAGGCACTAAGCCATGGGTTATGTAGTTAATGTAAACAGAGGACAAACATTGCGCCAAACCACTGATAGCGAGAGAAATACACCTGCTTTTTCATCCTCCCGACGCTAACCAGTCGCCCTGCTAACTCTCATCAAAAATTAACCCGGCTAACTCCTGTTCAGGTAGTTAGCCGGGTTATGTATAGAACGGGTTTACGCTAGGGTTATCCCTTAACCGTTACGCGTTCTGCTTCATCCGGATGATGTTCAGAGCGGCACCGGCTTTGAACCATTCGATCTGCCCTTCGTTGTAGGTGTGATTTACCAGGAACTCTTCCGTCGTGCCATCGGCATGGTGCAGCACAATTTCCAGCGGACGGCCCGGTGCGAACTCCGTTAAGCCCTCGATGTCAATTACGTCGTCTTCCTGAACCTTGTCGTAATCGGCAGGATTAGCGAACGTTAGGGCCAGCATACCTTGCTTTTTGAGGTTCGTTTCGTGAATCCGCGCGAATGAACGTACCAGAATAGCCCGAACGCCTAAGAAACGGGGTTCCATGGCCGCGTGCTCCCGCGATGAACCTTCCCCGTAGTTTTCGTCACCAACCACAACTGAACCAATGCCAGCGGCTTTGTAGGCCCGTTGTACAGCCGGTACTTCGCCGTACTCACCCGTCAGTTGGTTCTTCACGCTGTTGGTTTTCTCGTTGAAGTAGTTCACCGCACCAATCAGCATGTTGTTTGAGATGTTGTCGAGGTGACCGCGGTATTTCAACCACGGACCCGCCATCGAAATATGATCCGTCGTACACTTTCCTTTGGCTTTAATCAACAACTTCAGGCCGGTCAGGTCAGTGCCCTCCCAGGCTGAGAATGGAGCCAGCAGCTGTAAACGATCCGACGTTGGGCTAACGATTACCTCTACGCCCGAACCATCTTCGGCGGGTGCCTGATAGCCTGCGTCCTCAACGGCGTACCCTTTGATTGGCTGCTCGATGCCTTGCGGCTCGTCGAGTTTCACCTGCTCCCCATTTTCGTTGGTCAGCGTATCGGTCATTGGGTTAAACGTCAGGTCACCGGCAATGGCAAAGGCCGTTACGATCTCGGGCGAAGCTACGAACGCGTGCGTGCTGGCGTTACCATCGTTCCGTTTCGCAAAGTTCCGGTTAAACGATGTAATGATCGAATTCTTACGGGTTGGGTCGTCCATATGCCGCGCCCACTGACCGATGCAGGGACCGCAGGCATTGGCCAGTACGACGCCACCCATGTTTTCGAAAGTTTGCAGCAGTCCATCGCGCTCAGCCGTAAACCGCACCAGCTCCGAACCAGGCGTTACGGTGAACTCCGAACGAACTTTCAGATTTTTGGTTACGGCCTGCTCAGCTATTGATGCCGACCGGGTCAGATCTTCGTAGCTGGAGTTGGTGCAGGAGCCGATCAAACCGACTTCGAGCCGCTCGGGCCAGTTGTTTTCTTTAACGGCTTTGGCGAAGTTTGACAGCGGCCACGCCAGATCGGGCGTGAACGGACCGTTGATGTGCGGTTCCAGCTCCGACAGGTTGATTTCAATTAACTGATCGTAATACGTAGCGGGGTCAGCGTAGACTTCGTCGTCAGAACGCAGGTTCGCCTTAACCGCTTCAGCCGCTTCGGCGATGTCAGCCCGACTGGTGCTGTTCAGGTAAGCAGCCATCCGATCGTCATAAGCAAACACCGAAGTTGTAGCACCGATCTCAGCACCCATGTTACAGATGGTTGCTTTACCGGTTGCCGACAGACTTTCTGCACCTTCGCCGAAGTATTCAACGATGCAGCCGGTCCCGCCTTTTACGGTCAGGATACCCGCCACGCGCAGAATAACATCTTTCGCCGACGCCCAGCCACTCAGCTTACCAGTTAGCTTAACGCCAATGAGTTTCGGCATTTTCAGTTCCCAGGCCAGACCCGCCATGACGTCGCAGGCATCGGCCCCACCGACGCCAATGGCGATCATACCCAGACCACCCGCGTTCGGCGTGTGTGAGTCGGTACCGATCATCATTCCACCCGGAAAGGCATAGTTTTCAAGTACTACCTGGTGGATGATACCCGCTCCGGGCTTCCAGAAGCCAATGCCGTATTTATTGGAAATCGAGGACAGGAAATCATATACCTCCCGGTTCTTGTTCTTGGCAACGTCCAGATCCTGCTCAGCGCCGACTTCGGCCTGGATCAGGTGATCGCAGTGAACCGTTGATGGAACGGCCACCTGTGGCCGACCTGCCTGCATGAACTGCAACAAGGCCATTTGCGCGGTGGCATCCTGCATGGCCACGCGGTCAGGAGCGAAATCGACGTACGCTTTGCCCCGCTCAAACGATTGAGTAGGAACTCCGGCGAACAGGTGACTGTATAAAATTTTCTCCGACAGGGTCAGCGGTCTGCCCACTGCCTTCCGGGCTGCTTCGACGCGTTCGCCGAGGTTGGCGTACACACGCTGAATCATGTCCAAATCAAAAGCCATAGCTGATAGGGAATAACGGGTTACTGAACGAATACTCTATAGAACTAACCAACAAACTCGTAAAATGAATTCCGGTTGGTGGGCCAAAATTAGGAGATTCTCATCCGTTTTGGAAATATTGTTCGTATCGGAGTGGATTCGTGATTCAATAATGCGTTTGCCTGGGACGTAGTAAGCCTTTTTTCTGTTTTAAATAAGATTAGTCAACAAATACATAGACAAACTACTTAGTCATTCAATCGTTAATGATTCATACTGCGTATGTAATAAATACATACCATTAAATCGACACATAAATTTTAAAATGTATGAACACGAAAAGCCTGCTTTCGGCAACTGTTGTCATGTTAAGTTTTGCGTTCTCCGCTTGCAATACAACAGACAACGATAATCCGATCATTGCATCCCCAACGACACAGTTCACGGCTACACTGAACGGTCAGCAGGAAAAACCAACATCCACGACCTCAACGGCAACGGGTACATTCGCAGGTAATCTGAACGAATCTACCCGCGTTATGAGCTATACAGTGACGTATACTGGCTTGACCCCCACCATGGGACACTTGCACAGAATCACTAAATCGGATGGCACAGGTGGCGTAGATGTTCCATTTACAGGTACACTCACTTCTCCCTATTCGAACACAGTTTTGTTGGCTCAAAGCAAAATTGACAGTATGAAGAATGGATTTTATTACGCGAATCTCCATACGACGGCCTATCCAGCCGGTGAAATTCGCGGAGATATCAAGAAGCAATAACCTGCGTACAGCTTATCAGATCGAAAAGGCCCTGCCATCACGACAGGGCCTTTTTCGTGGGTAACAGCCATAAATTCACTCCGGCTACGCGTACGTTCAGGCTGGGCATTCACTCAATTATAGGACTATCCCCGGGTATTTGGCAATTTGTATAACACCACAATCCGCTCGAGCTGCGCGAAACAATCTGAGGTCAGTAAGTCAAGGCAGCGTTCCCGTTTACGGCAAGAGTCCTAGCCAACGTTGGCTAGGGCTCTTGCTTTTTAGGCGATGGGGGTGTGAGTAGATTTCGATTCATAACCACCTTGGCTTGTTAGTTAACCAGCTTTCACAACCTGATCATTAAGTTACCTCTATGGAAGTCCGCTACGCTGTTGGCCCCGATGCCTTACGTCAATTTACGACCGCCGAGCTTCGACAACATTTTCTGATCGAATCACTTTTTCAGCCAGACAGCATCCAGCTCTGTTATAGCCACTTTGATCGCGTCATTATTGGCGGTGTGCAACCGGCGAAGGAGTCTGTCAACCTGCCAACGTATCCGGAACTGCGGAGTGATTACTTTCTGGAACGGCGGGAACTGGGTGTTATCAACGTAGGGGGCGCAGGCACGATTGAAGTTGACGGTCAGCATTTCGAATTGAACAGACTGGATTGTTTGTATGTGGGCCGGGGTCGTCAAGACGTAACGTTTAGTAGTCAATCGGGAGATTCACCCGCTCAGTTCTATCTGCTTTCCGCCCCCGCCCATAAGGAATATCTAACCCAGAAAGCCGCACAGGCTGACGTATTTTCTGCGCCGATGGGTGCGGCTGAGACCGCAAACGAGCGCGTCATTTACCGGTACATTCATCGCGACGGCCTACAGAGCTGTCAGCTGGTGATGGGCCTGACCATGCTGAAAGCGGGAAGCGTCTGGAATACCATGCCCGCTCACGTTCACGACCGCCGGATGGAAGCTTACTTTTATTTCGATCTTGACCCGGCCCAGCGTCTAGTGCATCTGATGGGTCAGCCGACCGAAACGCGTCATGTGTTTGTGGCTAATCAACAGGCCGTTATTTCGCCCCCCTGGTCGATTCACTCGGGTTGTGGCACTGCCAACTACTCGTTCATCTGGGGTATGGCCGGCGAAAACCTGGATTATGCGGATATGGATATGACCGCTATTGCTGACCTTCGTTGATTATTCGGGCCTAGCGTCGGAATAGCTCACCGACAAGATTTACTCAGGCCGCTTTTCGCCGACTCCGGCGCCATCGGGAAACGAGCCAGACTACGCCGGCTATGACTAACCCAAGCGGCAACAAGTAAAACACGCCTACCAATACGTTGCCCAGTAGCCGAAAGCCGTCGGCGAGGTTGTTGCCAATTTGGGTGTAAAACGGTTCTTCGGGTCGCAAAGCCGCTTTCGACTCCTGATAGTACGTTAAATTGATGGTACTGAGGGCTACATCTTCTTTGAGTTGACGAAGCTCGGCTTCCTGCACTTCCCGTTCCTCCCGAAGCTGGCCCAGTTGCTCCTCTATCTTCAGTACGTCCTCAACGGAACGGGCTTTCCTGAGCAGTTGCAGATACGTTTCCTCAACGGCTTTTTTGCTCTTGATGCGCGCTTCCACATCGACGTAACGGCGCGTGACATCTTCGGCCGTAATGGTTTTGACATCGGTATAAATGGATTCTTTCAGGACAAGGTTCAGGAAGGCATCAAGACTTCTGGCGGGTACCCGAATGGTCAACGCATTCTCAATGGCGTTGTCGGACTTCGTCTCGTTTGAATTGGCAATCTGTCCACCCACCTGCTGCACGGCCTGTTCAATCGCCCGGCCCGATTGGGCGAAGTCACTCACGCGGATACGAAGCTGGGCATTCCGAACAATCTTCCGATTGGCGGTAGCTCGGGGCTGCGTCTGTGGACTGGCGGGTTCATCAGATTCTTCCTGGGGAGCCTCCTGTTCGGGAGCGGGCGATTTCATCAAAGCCATCTCCGGCTTGGCCGAATCAGCCGGGTCGGACCCCGACTGGCAGGCCACCATGGCGAGCAAAACAGCGATGCAGGCAAATTTATTCATACCCAGTAGATGCTGAACAGACCAATAATCCACACAACCTATAAAGTTTTTCGGAGTTCTGAAAACATCGACACTAAACGCTCATTTATAGGGATTTTAAGGCTGTTCTCCGAACGTTGCGCCCACACAAGTTGTTACTATCCTATAACTCCTCCTCTCCTTTCATTTCGTTACGTGTCCCCTGATTAGTTGCAGAAGTCAGGGCTTTTGCGTCTATATTTGACGCGAAACGTGCGGAGCATGGTAGCGGAGGGATCATCAACCTGAACACCGATTATGTCGAAAAACTTAGTCATTGTGGAGTCACCGGCGAAGGCGAAAACCATCGAAGGGTACCTTGGAAAAGACTTCACGGTGAAGTCCAGTTTCGGACACGTCCGGGACCTGCCTAAAGATGGATTAGCGGTAGATGTGACAAATGGCTTTCAACCCTCCTACGAAATATCGCCCGACAAAAAGAAGCTGGTCAGCGAGTTGAAGTCGCTGGCGAAGTCAGCCGATGAGGTATGGCTCGCCACGGACGATGACCGCGAGGGCGAAGCGATTTCGTGGCATTTGAAAGAAGCCCTGGGGTTGCGGGACAATACCAAGCGGATCGTTTTCCGGGAGATCACCAAGAACGCCATCCAGAACGCCATTAAATCACCCCGCACCATTGACGTCGATCTGGTAAATGCGCAGCAGGCCCGGCGTGTACTCGATCGGCTGGTCGGCTACGAATTGTCGCCGGTACTGTGGCGTAAGATTAAGGGCGGTAGCCAGGGATTATCGGCTGGCCGTGTGCAATCGGTTGCGCTTCGGCTCGTGGTCGAACGGGAGCGGGAAATCGACAAGCACCAGTCGAAATCATCGTTTAAGGTAACGGCCCAGTTCATCGTGGACGGCAGTAAAGTGCTGAATGCGGAGCTACCGAAAAACTTTGCGACCTCCGCCGAAGCCCGGGCGTTTCTGGAAGCCTGCATTGGTGCTACGTTCACCATCAAGAACTTAGAAACCAAACCCGCCAAAAAATCACCGGCTCCGCCGTTTACGACCTCTACCCTACAACAGGAATCCTCGCGTAAGCTGGGGTATTCGGTGGACCGCACCATGCGGATTGCCCAGAACCTGTACGAAGCCGGTAAGATTTCGTACATGCGAACGGACTCAACGAACCTCTCGCAGGAGGCCATTGAGAAAGCCAAGGCGGAAATCGAGACGGAATTTGGTCCGAAATACGTCCAGACCCGGCAGTTCAAAACCAAAAACGAGTCGGCGCAGGAAGCGCACGAAGCCATCCGACCCACGAACTTCAACGACCGGAACGCGGGGGGCGATCGGGACCAGAAACGGTTGTATGAACTGATCTGGAAACGGGCCATTGCCTCGCAGATGGCCGATGCGCAGCTCGAACGCACCACCGTAACGATCAGCATCCGGTTTGCGAATGGTACGCAGCTTAACACCGTAGCGATGGTCGACGACAGTCCGTTCGCCGATACGCCCAAAGCAGAACCGCAGAAACTGCCAACCGAGTTTGTTGCGCAGGGTGAAGTGATCAAGTTTGACGGGTTCCTACGGGTTTACCTCGAATCGAAAGATGACGAGGACGATGAAGACGCGAAAGGCATGCTGCCTCCGCTGACCATTGGACAGACGCTCAACCTCGGCCAGATGAAAGCGACCGAGAAGTTCACCCGTCCGCAGCCTCGTTACGCGGAAGCTTCGCTGGTGAAGAAACTCGAAGAAATGGGCATCGGCCGTCCATCGACTTATGCACCAACCATTTCGACGATCATCAACCGCGGCTACGTAGTCAAGCAGGATAAACCCGGCCAGGAACGGAAATACACGGAATTCACCCTGCAACGTGACCAGATCAGTGAAACGAGCGGTAAAGAAACGTTCGGCTCCGAGAAGGCAAAGCTGTTTCCAACCAACACGGGAATCGTGGTCAGTGACTTCCTGGTCGAATACTTCCCCGACATCGTAGATTATAAGTTCACGGCGACGGTCGAGAAAGACTTCGATGAAATTGCCAGCGGACGGCGCAACTGGCAGAAAATGCTGGAAGGCTTTTATGGCGATTTCCATAAGAACATTGAGGATATACAAGGCTCATCGGGCGTGTCGTTCAAAACCGGCGAGCGCGTGCTGGGCGCCGACCCGGTTAGCGGTAAACCCGTTTCGGCCCGTTTGGGTAAATACGGGGCTTACGTTCAGATCGGCGAAGCCAGCGACGAAGAAAAACCCCGGTATGCCAACCTCCGCGACGGGCAGTTGATCGAAACGATTTCGCTGCAGGATGCGCTCAGCCTGTTCACGCTGCCGCGCGAAGTCGGCTTCTTTGAGGAGAAACCCATGACCATCGGCATCGGCAAATTCGGGCCGTACGTGAAGCACGACGACAAATACGTATCGCTGACCCGCGAAGATGATCCGTACACGATCGATGCCGAACGCGCCGTTCAGCTCATTCAGCAGAAGCGGGCGGAATCCGTCAGCGAATCGCTGGGCGAGTTTGAAGGCAAGCTGGTCACCACGGGCAAGGGCCGTTTTGGACCCTACGTGAAGTTCGAGGATAAATACATCTCGATTCCACGTAACGAGTCGCTGACGGGCTTAACCCTCGACCGCGCCATTGAACTGATCGAAGCTAAACGGCAGGCCGAAGCCAACAAGTATATCAAAGAGTTTCCGGATAATCCGGCCGTGAAAGTGGTCAACGGGCAATATGGGCCTTATCTGGCAGTTGGCAAACGTAACGTCAGGATTCCTAAAGATGTTGACCCCGCTACGTTGACGCTGGAGGATTGTCTGCGGCTGGCGGGCGACGACCCCGCGGCAGCAAGCTCAGGCAAATCGGCCGCAACCGGTAAGGCGGCCAAAGCTGCTCCCAAGAAGGCCACAGCAACCAAGGCATCGACGGCGAAAGCGCCCGCCAAAGCCACAGCAGCAACGAAAAAACCGGCCACCTCAAAAAAGAAATAACGTAGTTCTTCTGTCATCCATCAACCGTTCAGTGAGCGACTTCTTTAGTCGTTTTGCTGAACGGTTTTTTATTGGTTTCATTTGGCAAATCGTCGCTAATTTGCCGATTCAACCTCACGCATCTGGTTTACTGCATGAAATACCTGTTATTGCTATTACTTCCTTTCACCGTAGCTGCTCAAACTGACAATCAATACAACCTGATTCCGTTTCCCGCCCGGTTTGCCGGGCAAAGCGGCCAATTCACGCTTGCTGCGGCCACTCGTATCGTAGTAAGTCCGGCCAACGACGCTGCGGCCCGGTCAGTCGGGCAAACATTTGCCAGCCAGCTTAAAGCCAACAATAAGTTATCGCTGTCCGTAGCGCCAACCAGTCCGGCGTTAGCGAAAGGAGCGCATATTTTCCTGACGGTCAACAAAAAGCTAAACCTCGGCAACGAAGGCTATAAACTTACCGTTACGCCTACCCGCGTCCTGGCCGAAGCGGCAACGCCGAAAGGCCTTTTCTACGCGACACAGACCATACGGCAACTGCTGCCCGCTGGACAATCAGCAACACCTGCCATGCCTGCCTGTCAGATTACCGACAAACCCCGCTATACGTACCGGGGCCTGCACCTTGATGTGTCGCGTCACTTCATGCCCGTGGCTTTCGTCAAGAAATACATCGACCTGATGGCCATGCACAAGCAAAACACCTTTCACTGGCATTTAACCGACAACTAGGGCTGGCGGATTGAAATCAAGAAGTACCCGAAGCTAACCCAGGTCGGCAGTCGACGTAGTGAATCGCTCGTCGGTCAGTATATGGAAAACTACCCGCAGCAGTTCGACGGGAAACCGCACGGTGGTTTCTACACACAGGCCGAAATACGGGACGTTGTGCGGTACGCTCAAGCACGATTCGTGACGATTGTGCCGGAGATTGAAATGCCCGGTCACGCGCTGGCCGCTCTGGCAGCATATCCGGAGTTAAGCTGCGATCCCTCCAAAACGTATCAGGTTGCGACGAAGTGGGGCGTTTTCGACGACGTCTTTTGCCCCTCCGAAAAGACATTTGGGTTTCTACAGGATGTATTGACCGAAGTGATGGCCTTATTCCCCGGCAAATATATTCACGTGGGCGGTGACGAATGCCCGAAAACGGCCTGGAAACAAAGCGCGTTCTGCCAGGATCTGATGAAGAAAAACGGCTTGAAAGACGAGCATGAGCTGCAAAGCTATTTCATTCGGCGCATCGAGAAATTTGTCAATAGTAAAGGTCGAGCCATTATCGGCTGGGACGAGATCCTGGAAGGCGGCTTAGCCCCGAATGCCACAGTGATGAGCTGGCGCGGAACTGAGGGCGGCATTGCCGCAGCGAAGCAGAAACACACGGTTATTATGACGCCGGGCGCTACGTGTTACCTCGATTTCTACCAGGGCAATCCCGCCACCGAACCACTGGCGATTGGTGGCTACCTGCCACTCGATAAGGTCTATAGCTATGAACCAACCCCGGCCGAGCTGACACCCGAAGAACAGCAGTACATCCTGGGTGTGCAGGGGAACGTCTGGACAGAGTATATGCCGACATCTGAACACGTTGAGTACATGGTTTGGCCCCGTGCGCTGGCGTTGGCCGAAATTGGCTGGATGCCTGCTGGTCCGCGCAATTTCGAGGATTTCGCCCAGCGCCTGAAAAATCACCTGCCTAAACTCGACGGCATGTCGGTTAATTACGCCAAACGCTTATTCGACATCTCGGCCACCACGCAGGCGAATGAACAGGGGCAGCTGCAGGTAAAATTAAGCAAGCTGGACAGCGACAGCCGTATTTTTTACACGCTCAACGGAAAAGAGCCTACCGAACGGAGTGCGGAGTATATCGGCCCTATTACGCTCACCAAAACCACGACCCTGCGCGCCATGACCCCAACGGGCGGTCGACTCACGCAGACGTTTACGCTCCACAAAGCCAAGAACAAATCGTACACCTACGCCCCTGTCGTCAACAAATCCGACGCGCAAAGCGCCAAACTGACCGACGGTGTCCGGGGCGAAACACCCCGCGACCGACGCCAGTGGGTTAACTTTTTCGGTACGGACATGGACGTAACGGTGGACTTAGGCGACGTAACGAGCGTCACGAAAGTATCGCTGAACTTCCTGAAGGTGATCCTGGAAAATAACTTCCCACCCAGCTCGGTGGAGATTGCCCTGTCGCGCGATGGTCAGGACTTTAAAGAAGCTATTGCCCAGCCGGTTACGTATGAATTGCCCGGTCCGTGGGCTATTCTTCCGGTTGTCGCCGACTTCAAAACGGCGCGGGCCCGTTACGTTCGGGTGCGGGCCAAAAATGCCGGGCCCGCTCCGGCCGGTCACCCAAACGCAGGCGCAAAAACCTGGTTCGCCACCGACGAAATTGTGGTCGAATAGTTATAGATTGGAGGAGAACAGAAAGTAATAGGAGGAAAGGGAAGAGGGGGACTAGTGGGAGGAAAAGGATTATTTAAAAAACCCCCTCCCCTCATTCCTCCCCCTCTTCCCCTAATTCCCTCTCTTCCCTTTCCTCCCCCTTACCCCCTTCTACCTTATGAAAAAAATTATCGTTTTATCGGGTGCGGGCATCAGTGCAGAAAGTGGCATTCCGACCTTTCGGGCGTCGGATGGCCTGTGGGAAAATCACCGCATTGAAGACGTAGCGACGCCGGAGGCCTGGTATCGAAACCCGGACCTGGTGCAGGACTTTTACAATCAGCGCCGGAAACAGGCGCTCAGCGTTCAGCCCAATGCCGGTCACCTCGCCCTGGTCCGGCTGGAAGCGAAATACGACGTAACGGTGATCACGCAAAACGTCGACAACCTCCACGAGAAAGCGGGTTCCTCCAAGGTCGTTCACTTACACGGTGAGCTGTTCAAGTCACGGAGTACAGTAGACGCTGACCTGGTTTACGACATTCAAGGCTGGGAGTTGAAGAAAGGCGACCTCTGCGAAAAAGGGGCACAGCTTCGCCCCCATATTGTTTGGTTTGGCGAAGCGGTACCAATGATGGACGTTGCGCAGAAGATTACCGAACTGGCGGACGTATTGATCGTTGTGGGTACGTCGCTAAATGTATATCCAGCCGCTGGATTGGTGTATTCGGTTCGGCCGGGAACGCCAATCTACGTAGTAGACCCAAACATTCCGGATATGCACCGGCGCTCGAACACGACGTTCATTGCCGAACCCGCTACCGTTGGCCTCACCCGCCTGGCCGATCAGTTGTTAGCCGAAGCTGCTGTATGAACAGCCTTACAAGGGTTTGCCTTTTTCCATGCGTTTAAGGGTTTCCAGGTAACTGTTCACGTCATCGCCCGCTTTCTGCGCCAGGGCAATGGCTTTGTTCTGAAGCTGTACGGCTTGTTCTCGGTCACCGGTTCGGTACAACAGGCAAGCGCAGACCCCCGTTCCTCGTGGCGTTTCGGCCAGCTGCCCAACCGCCTGCATCCAGGTCAGCATCGTTTTCAGCCGGGCTTCGTCTTTAAGTTCATGGTAAAAATACCAGCCTAAATCGCACAACTGAGCGTAGCTATCCCGGAATTGATCCGGAGTCTTCTCTTTTGCCTCCGACGTTAGTTTCGGGAGCAGATAAGAGCGGGCGTAGGTCTCGGCCTGCTCCGCAAATTGCTGCCACTGTTTCATCGACTGATAATACCGCATTCGATAGTTGGTGGCCATAACGGCACCCTGTTCGGCCCCTTCTATCGTTTCGATCCGCCCAGCCAGGCGACTCAGCCGTTCTTTACTCCGTTCGGCCGTAGCTTCGGCCAGTTCGTCGTCGTACAACGTAATTAACCGGTTCGGTACGCGCGGGTCCTGCCGGTTCGCCAGCAGCACATCCACTGCTTTACCATCAAGCGAATTAATGCTTTCCAGCACGAGTTTCAACGTAACGGGCGTCTTCAGCGAATCGGTGGGCAACGTTTTCAGATAGTCTTCCAGGTAAGCGGTGTTGTCCTGACCGTACCGTCGACGGATCTTCAGAAAGCTCCGCATCACATCGGGATGACGATTACCGGCCTTGATCGCTTTCTCGTATTCAGCCAGGATCGTCCCCGGTCCACTGCGACGGAACGCATCATGGCCTTCTTCCAGAAACGAGCCTGTTTCTTTAAAGCCAATGAACGAGTGAACAAGCTGGGCGTCGTCATTGATAAACAAACCCGTTGGATAGGCCCGCACGCCATAACTGGCGGCTAACGTAACGCCTTCTCCTTTTTCGGCGTCAACTTTATAGTTGATGAAATAGCCGTTGAATACCTTTCCTGCTTTCCGATCGGGAAAGACCTGCTGGGCCATCATGCGGCAGGGTCCGCACCAGGTTGTGTAAATATCGACGTAGATCAGTTTGTTTTCGGCTTTGGCTAAAGCCAGTGCATCCTCCCATTTCCCCTCAAAAAACTTGATTCCCTGCGCCCAGACCGGGGTAGAGAACAATGAAATAAGCAGGACACCGGCTGAACGGAGGCAATAGCGTGAAAAAGAAGACATAGTCAATAGCGCTTAGGATAGAAGATGAACGATTTCGTTCAAATTTATTAAACAACTGAATTGCTTCATTCAAATTAAACCGGGGAGTTCGTAAGCGGGTTATGGGAACAGGCAGCGCACGGTATGACAGCAAACTCTCTTTTAAACCAGGATTTCGCGAACAAAACGCTGGAAGCTCACGAGCGACTAAATCAGCACTATGGGGTTCAGGCTATTTACGGCCGGGCCGATCCTATGCATGAATTAATCGGCACGATTCTCTCCCACCGCACAACCCACGCCAACGAAGTAACCGCCTATCGGACCATGCGCGAACGCTTTCCTACCTGGGAGCAGGTGCGGGATGCAACCCTGCCCGATCTGATCGACGCCATCCGGACGGCGAATTACCCGGAGGTTAAAGCGCCTTACATCCAGAACTTGCTGGCTCATCTGTTTCGGGAAACCGGCGCGGCCAACATTGATTTTTTGCGTGATCTGTCGACGGAAGATGCCATGAAATGGCTGACCGATTTACCCGGCATCGGGCTAAAGACGGCGACCTTACTGCTGCTCTTTAATTTTCAGAAGCCCGTATTACCCGTCGATACGCACGTTCATCGGGTGACTCAACGCATAGGTGTCATTGGCCCGAAAGTAAGCGCCGAGAAAGCCCATGCGATATTATTGGCTTTTCTGCCGCAGGAAGCTCCTGTTCTGTTCAACTTTCACAAGCATTTTTATTGGCACGGGCAACGCATCTGTACCTGGTACTCGCCCAAGTGCCGGGAGTGTGTGCTGCGGGATATGTGCGATTTTTACCAGTCCGGGGGAACCGCTACGTTAAGCAGTACCCCTAAAAAGAAAATCCCCAACCAATCAACCTGATCAGGCTGGGTATTTCTAGCAATTACGTTTCTGCCTATGCAGGCATCCGACAACGTATCAGGGCAAATATCAGAATCCATTACGTTCTGGCACCGTACTTACGTTCGTGGAAGGCTTTCGACTGTTCCACCCAGTTGTCGCGCTCAATGCGGCCGGGAAAAAATTCGATAATCTCGTTTACCTTGTTAATGTCTTCTTTCGTAAAGTTGGCAACCTGCCGGAAGGTGTAAATTCCCAGACTATGCAGCTTCCGTTCGAGGAAGGGACCTATGCCCACAATATCTTTCAGATCATCGGCTTCGGTGGCTGTTGCCCGGCCAATCCGGTCGAAGTTGAGCTCACCAGCACGAGCCGCAATTCGACTTAGTACCGCAGCCTCTGAGTTGCTAATGGAGGTAGCTCCCGTGCTGCTGGAAGGCATCAGGATCGGCGGAGTCTGCGGAATGGAATCAGTGGCTACCCTGGCTGGGTTGTCGAGCTTATCTGGCAACTCTCCCACAATCAGATCGGGCGTATCGTCGGGGTCAAGGGCGGGCAACAGTGGATCGGCCGCTACGTACGACGATGCGTTGTCAACGCTGGCTTCCGGTCGCGCAGATTCGTGTCTGCGTCCGGCTACGACCGACGACTGACCGGCCGCTTTATCCCGGCGGCAGGCTTCCAGTTCGGTTTCTTTCTGTTCGATGGCTGACCGCAACGCATTGACACGCCCGGTACGTACCAACCGCCCCAGCACCCACCCTACCAGGGCAGCAAAAGCCAGCAAGAGGACGATTTCGCCAATAGCAACCGGACGACTAAACGGATCTAATCCAAACATGATACAAGTTAAGTTTATAGGTATGTCGCCGAGGGCACGTCTGGTTATAGATTGCCTGTCGGCCTACACTTATTTTTGTTTCACCAATCGGGCCGCCTGTCCCACCCAATCGTCGCGCTGGATTCGCCCGGGAAAGAATTCGATAACGTCATTTACCCGCTCGGTGTCCTCTTCGCTGAAATTCGCGATCTGTCGGAACGTATAGATACCCACGGCGTTCAGTTTCTTTTCCAGAAACGGGCCAACGCCGACAATGATTTTCAGATCGTCGGCTTCGGTGGCCGAGGCATGGCCAATGCGCGTAAAGTCAATTTCCCGCGCCCGGCTGCGAATTCGGTTCAAAACGGCTTCTTCATTGCTGGACACTGGCCCTCCGGAGGCTACTGGCACCCGAAGGCAATCGGTCAGCTCCCGTTCCGTGCTGGCTAAATCTCCCTCCAGCTGGCGGATCAGGCTTTGTCTGGACAAGTAACCAATGATACATCCCAGCGCACCAGCAACGAAGAGCATTATCAATTGCTGCCACTGGGCATCGGGTAGGTTAAGGGGATTCATATCAAACATAACTGACAGCAATTAATCGGTTTCTGATTACGTTTCCGGCCGTTACCAGCCGCAACGACTACACATCCGGCTATTGAACCACGACAGATACCCGCCGATTGGCTTTACGTCCTTCGCGCGTATCGTTTGAAGCTTTGGGTTCGGCTTCCCCTTTCGCTTCTACTACAATCTGGCCGGGCTCGATTCCGGACTGGCGCAACCGGTGTTTCACCTCGTTGGCCCGGTCACGGGAGAGTCGAAGGTTAACCTCATCGGGCCCCGAATTGTCGGTATAGCCCGTTACCAACAACGTTTTGTCTTTGTGTTCAGCCAGGTACTTAGCGGCTTCCGCAAGAAATTTCTGCGTTTCGGCCGTTCTGATATAATTCGCTTCGGCGAGCGGAAAGTACAGGTCAATTGGCTCAAAAACAGACTTGAACTTCTGGGCCGCAGCCAGTTCGGTCTCGGTTATGCCCGCGGCCAGGGTTAATGGAACCGCCAAAGTTGTCGTGGCTGAATCCGTTGCAGGGATCGGAGGAGCAGGTGGCGGTATGGCTCCGGAAAACGCAAACCGGATTCCGCCGTAGATCGAATCGCTGCCCGGTTTAGAGGGCAGGCTACGTTCCTGACCTGTAATCGTGATTGCCGAAGCCGGAATGCCCTGCTGGACAAAATACTGTCTGATGCCTTCGGCGCGGGCGCGCCCCAGGTCCGTGAAGGTCGTAGCGTTACGTTCGGTTGGCAGGTAATAGCCTGTAATGGCGAGCGTCCGGCCGGGATTGGCTTTGAGGTAGTTAACCACGGGTTCCAGCGAACCGCCCAACGTGTTCAGATTGGCATTCGCACCCGATCGGGCAAAGCTGAAATTGCCGGGTAAGTCCAGGCGAAACAGCGTACCGTCGGCAATGGTGTAGCCATCGGCTGCGGGAGGTGTTTCCGGCACGGAAGTTTGCGCTGGTGGGTGCACGTCATTGATGCATAACTGCTTGATTTTACAGACGTGCCACCAGGTAGAACCAATCATCCACAGTGCCAGAAGTACAATCCACGGGGTCTTATTGGCGAACATACGGAAAACGTTTAGGCCAGGGCAAAAGGGCACCTAGTTGCTGGAAAGCCAAACAAAGGTGCTCCAAAAATACAGGTAAGCGGTATAAATACAAGAGTTTCAACGTTTAAACCCGGTTTTCGTAAAAACCCGGTTTAAACCGAAGGCAATTAGGTCACATCCGCCTTCAGAAACCAGGCAGCGGCTAACGTGTAAGCCGATCAATGTCCGTAAATTGCAGTTTGAATAAAACCTGAACGTAGACACGCAGGCCACTCCCAGCCTGTTCTTTTGTATGGTAATTGACCTTCGTAGCGACACCGTTACGCAACCTACGCCCGCCATGCGCGAGGCAATGTTTTCGGCTAAGCTCGGCGATGATGTGCTGGGCGATGACCCTACTGTTAACGAACTCGAAGCGAAAGCAGCGGCCATGTTCAACACGGAGGCCGCTTTGTTCTGCGCATCGGGCACTATGACCAATCAACTCGCCATCCGTACCCATTGCCGCCCCGGCGACGATGTAATCTGCGATTATCTGTCGCACGTGTATCAATACGAAGGCGGTGGCATATCGGTTAATGCACTGGCCTCGGCCAGCCTGGCGCATGGTGAGCGGGGAAAGCTAACCCCTGATCTTATACGCGAATACATCTACAGTCCCGCCGACCCGCACAAACCGCTCTCGCGGCTGGTGGTGCTCGAGAATACGGTCAACAAAGGGGGTGGCTGTTATTATACAGTCCCTGAGATTGCGGCCATTCGGCAGGTATGCGATGAACATGGCTTACTCCTTCATCTCGACGGAGCCCGGCTCTTCAATGCCCTTGTCGAAACCGGTGAACCGACGGAATCGTACGGGCAATTATTCGACTCCATCAGCATTTGTCTTTCCAAAGGGTTAGGCTGTCCGGTGGGTTCACTGCTGCTGGGCAAAGCTGATTTCATTCGTCAGGCCCGCCGTTTCCGTAAGCTCATGGGGGGCGGCTGGCGGCAGGCGGGCTTTCTGGCCGCAGCGGGCATCTATGCCCTCGATCATCACGTCGATCGGCTGAAGATCGATCACCTCCGCGCCCGCAGAATCGGGGCCATGCTCGAACGCCTGCCGGAAGTCGAAGAGATTCTGCCCATTGACACGAATATTGTGATTTTCCGGCTCCCGACAAACCTCTTGGCCGTTGATTATGTTGCTCAGTTAGAAGCGAAGGGCATCCGCAGCGTCACATTTGGCAAGCATTTAGTGCGTTTTGTTACGCACCTTGACCTGACCGATGAGCTCATCGCGGAACTGGAGAACCGTCTGAACCGGGATTGAGAGGATTAAATGGATTTATAAGATTTTGCTCTTTGAGTAAAAGCCCTTAATGGATTTGGTCCAATAAAACGGTTGAGTTTAACTCATACCTATGTTGCTTTTATTGTATACGAAATCCCGGTCTGAACAACCAATGATTTATGCATATTCAAACACGAACTTTACAAAAAGAAGACTATCACGATCTCAAAGAGACGATGATAGAAGTATATAGTGGCATTGGCGGAGATTACTGGTCTAAAAGCTCGATCAATAAACTGCTCAACCTTTTTCCAGAAGGTCAGCTTTGCGTTGAGGTCGATGGTAAAGTTGTCGCTATTGCGCTCGCTATTCGGGTTAAATACAGTGATTTCGGCGACAATCATACCTATGAAGAGATCACGGGCAATTACACCTTCCGCACGCACAGCGACGACGGCGATTATCTCTATGGCATTGAAGTGTTTGTTCATCCCGATTTCCGCGACCTGCGGCTTGGTCGGCGTCTGTATGATGCCCGGAAAGAGTTGTGCGAGCAGTTGAACCTGAAGGGGATTCTGGCGGGTGGCCGGATTCCGAATTACAATAAATTCGCCAATGAACTGACGCCCCGCGAATACATTGCGAAGGTGAAGCAGAAGGAAATTTACGATCCGACGCTTACCTTCCAGCTTTCCAACGATTTCCACGTCCGAAAAGTCCTCCGTGGGTATCTGCCCGGCGACACGGAGTCGAAAGAATACGCGACCTTGCTCGAGTGGATCAACATCTACTACGTCGACGAGAAGGATAAAAAACCGCATACCGATTCGATTATCCGGCTGGGCGTGATTCAGTGGCAAATGCGACTGTTTAAAAATCTCGCGTCGTTTCTGGATCAGGTCGAGTTCTTCGCCAACGCCGTCAGCGACTACCGCGCTGACTTCATGGTCTTGCCGGAGTTCTTCAATACGCCCCTGATGGCGGATTTCAACGATCTGCCCGAGCCGGTCGCCATTCGGAAGTTAGCCGACTTTACGGTGCCGGTACGTGAAAAACTCTGTGAACTGGCGATTTCGTATAACGTAAATATCGTGGGCGGTTCGATGCCGCTGGTCGACGAGGAAGGAAAACTATACAACGTAGCGTACCTCTGTCGGCGCGATGGTTCGTACGAGGAGTTTCGCAAAATTCACATCACGCCCAACGAAGTACGTCACTACGGCATGGTAGGCGGCAACGAAATTCGGGCGTTCGACACCGACTGCGGCAAGATCGGTATGCTCATCTGCTACGACGTCGAATTCCCCGAACTCAGCCGGATCCTGGCCCAGCAGGGCATGCAGATTCTGTTTGTTCCGTTCCTGACCGATACCCAGAATGGGTACTCGCGGGTACGGCACTGCGCGCAGGCCCGGGCCATCGAAAACGAATGCTACGTAGCGATTTCGGGCTGTGTCGGCAACCTCCCGAAGGTTCACAACATGGACATCAACTTTGCGCAGTCTGCCGTGTTCACGCCTTCGGACTTCCAGTTTCCAACGAACGCGGTAAAAGCGGAGGCTACGCCGAACACCGAAATGGTGTTGATTGCCGATGTCGATTTGAGCTTGCTGAAAGAGCTGCATGAACACGGATCAGTGCAGGTAATGAAAGACCGCCGAACCGATCTGTACGACGTAACGCTGAAGAAAACGGCCCGAAAAGCGCTGAAAAAGAAGAAAGACTCTCCCGATAATGATCCGGAAGAAGTAGCTCCGCTGATTGTTGTCAGTTAAGTATAGTCTGCCTTTTTCCAGAGATTCCAATTAGCCCCCGGCCCGAAGAGCCTGCTCTTCGGGCTTATTTTTTACAAAGTTCGCAACCTTTTTACTGTAACGTTGGTTATTACAGTAATGAACGGCCGTTTTGCCATATCGCTGCACATCCTGACCTTGCTTGAACAAAGCAAAGGCGAATGGTTAACGTCCGATTATTTAGCGGGTAGTATAAATATCAATCCGGTGTTGGTTCGTAAGGAAATCAGCAACCTTCGTAATCACGGGCTGATAATTAGCCGGGAAGGAAAGAACGGGGGCGCGATGTTAGCCAAATCAGCTTCGCAGATTCGGTTATCTGATGTTTTCCAGGCCACCCGCCAGGGATCGTTCTTAGGAACGGCCAGGAACAGCCCAAACCCAGACTGTCCGGTCGGTAAGCAGATCAATCGTCATCTCGACGGCCTGTACAATGACGTGGAAGAAGCGTTAATCCAAAAACTTGGTACCCGTACTTTGGAAGACTTCAGTAGAAAGTTCAATTAATTTTTTTACGCATAACTGTAACATTTTTTATTACAAATTTCTTTAATCAATTCAACCATGAACGTAGCGATCATTGGAGCATCCGGATTTGTCGGCTCAACACTGCTCAGCGAAGCCTTACAGCGGGGCCATGCCGTAACGGCAATTGTCCGCCATCCCGAGAAAATCACCGCCAGCAACCCAAACCTTACGGTTAAAGCAGTCGACGTCTTTGACGAAGCAGCCTTAACCACGGCCTTATCGGGGCATGATGCCGTACTGAGCGCCTATAATGCCGGTTGGGATAATCCAAACCTGTACGATGACTTCCTGAAAGCATCCAGGCTCATCGAACAAGCGACGCAGCAAGCGGGTGTGAAGCGGTTGCTGGTGGTAGGTGGTGCCGGAAGTCTGGAAATAGCGCCGGGTGTGCAATTGGTTGATACGCCCGAGTTTCCGGCTGCCTGGAAAACCGGCGCTACCTCGGCCCGCGATTATCTGAATCTGTTACGTCAGAATACCGAATTAGACTGGACGTTCCTGAGCCCGGCTATCATGCTGCAACCCGGCGAACGTACCGGCACCTTCCGAATCGGTACCGACCAGCCCGTTTTTAACGACAAAGGCGAGTCGACGATTTCAGTCGACGATCTGGCCGTTGCTCTGGTAAATGAACTCGAAACGCCAACGTTCATCCGGCAACGCTTCACGATTGGCTATTAACGCCAGCGCGAATCAAGGGTACATGCGTAATTATCCGTCGACGTATTGTATCGACCGTACATCACCCCGGCGTAGGTTCGGGTAATGTACGGTCGATTCGAGCTGAGGTTGTAATTCGTTACGGTTTTACGGGTCAGCACCATGTCGAAGCTATTCAGGTCGAAATCGCCGGGGGCGAACCAATCCGTGACAGTGTTCCGTGACGACGTAACATGCCGACGGACTGCTTGAAAGCCGACCGCGAAACGGCCGTGATCAATAGGCCTTGTTGGTACCATAGATCGATGAGGTTAAGTTCGCGGAGCGAGTCAACCCCTTTTCAGACTGACCAATCGCACAAGGCAATATAGGCCTGGCGAACCGCGCAAGTCTTGATCTGAACCAGTACGTTCGCTAATATCTGCAAGCGAACGTACCAACCTCGTCGCTGCGTGCCGACTCTCGCGAAGCACCAACTCATTACCCTTTAACTTCTCATCGAACCGGCGCGAACCGGCCAGTTTCCAACCCGTTTGTTTACCCGGTTTTTAGTGCGGCTCTACCGCCGTCGGCTGAGCACCTTACTTAACATTAAGCCCAGCGCAACCCCAATCGCTACGTAACGGCCGGTTCGCACCGGCACGTAACGGGTACGTGCCGGTGTAATTTCGACAAAGCCCGCTGGCTCGACGATAAGGCCACCACCGACCCCACCGCCTTCGCCCTGGCCACTGTCGGCAGCATTAACTGACCCTTTTTTGGTTGCTCCTTTACCCTCTCCGTAACCACCGCCAAAGCTTAGAATTACTTTGGCCACGGGAATGACGGTTTTATCCCCCGATACGATTGGCTCGCCGTAGACCTTCTGCACGGTTGCCTGACTCGTTAGCCGATCTAATAGTGACTGAAGGAATTGCTGGGCGTTTGATTGACTCATATTAACGACAGTAACAGTTCATGGTTGATACATCAGATCCGTCAGGTTCACTGACTGCTTATCTGCATTACCTAAACGCTGATCTGAACCGATTGTCAGTCAATATTGAGTGTGTAGTACGTAGTATAGCCCTTTTTACCAACCCTGATAATGAGGTTGCGGACAACTTTTCATTCTTCAAACCACCTCTTGAACAGGGACGCTTTTTCTTTGCTGATCGTGATTTCCGGTGGATTTGTCTGACGTAACGTCAGTAACAGCTTTCCGCTGTAGTGCGGCTGATAGCCCGTGATCGCGTCGAGGTGAACCAGGTACTGCCGATTCGCCCGGAAGAACACATTAGGGTCGACCAACTCTTCCAGTTCGTCTAACGTCGCGTAATCGGTCACGAGCTTTTGCCCGATCAGGGTGTGCAGAAAAATCAGTTCATCGCGGCAAAAACAGCTTACCTGCTCCTGAGGCACCGAAATAATCTGACGTAACTGGTGGGCCGTAAATCGACGTTTGTAGGTTTTCTGCGTCTGCTGACCAACCATATCGGTCAAAAACTCCCGGAACTGCTGCTGAAAATCAGCACCGTCGGGCTGCCAGCGGTGAAACTTGCTCAACGCCACCCGCAGCTCGTCGGGATCAATCGGCTTTAACAGATAATCGAGGCTATTCAGCTTAAACGCACGAATGGCATATTCGTCGTAGGCAGTGGTGAAGATGATCGGGCAGGATATGGCCAGCTTACTGAATACATCGAAGCTCACCCCGTCAGACAACTGGATATCGGAAATGATCAGGTCAGGTGACGGATGACTACTCAGATACGCGCAAACGGTTTCAACGCTCGCCAGTGGTCCATCAATAATGGCCTGCGGCTCCAGCTGACGCACCAGCTTTTCGAGTTGTCGGCCCACCACCGGTTCATCTTCAATCAACAGGATAGTCATACGGGTTCCGCAGCAGACAATGGTTCAACAGCGTTACGTTCGGCAATCCGGGTAACCTCCAGCGATACTAAGGGGATCCGGACCGTAAACTGCTCTGTATCGGAAACAGTGACCGGCACTGGGCTCAGATACTGATACAGCATTTTCAGATTACTCAGTCCTTGTCCGTTCGAGGTCGAGACCTGCCGTTTGCGCTGGATTGGGTTCTCCACCGTCAGGTAGCCGTCGGCTGCGGAGATGCGAATCGTTAGCGGTTTTGCCTCGTTGATGGTGTTGTGCTTGATCGCGTTTTCGATCAGAATTTGCAGCGTCACGGGCACAACTGCCTGGTCCAGTGCTTCATCCGCCACGCAAAAAACAACGTCCAGCGACCCATCAAAGCGCGTTTTGAGCAGCGATACGTAGTTTCGGATAAATGTCAGCTCCGTATCCAGGGGAACCAGTTCTTTCTCCTTATGCTGTAATACGTATCGAAATACCCGGGAGAGTTGCTGCAAAAACCTGCGCGCCAAGACCGGGTCTTCGTCAATCAGCCCATCCAGCGACGACAGACTATTAAACAGAAAATGCGGATTAAGCTGGTTTTTCAGGTTGTCGTACTGCACCTGCGATTTTTCTTTCTCAAGCCGGGCCGCCCGAACCAGGTTGGCTTGCCAGCGTTGAAACAATTGGCTGGCAATGAACCCCAAACTAATGACAACGTTAGCGAAGAAGGTGCCAATACTAATTGTGATGATTGTCAGTCGGTTCACGACATCGGACAGTGCCGGGATGATGTAATCAATAACCAGCAGACCACAGCAAACCAGTGCTGTTTTTACAATCGCCCAACTCCCCACGGATTGCGCTATGATTCGCCAGCGGACGCTTCGTTCAAACGGCAAATGCCGATCCAGATAGTCATTATACCAATAATGGAATATCCAGATAACATTCAGCATCAGCATTGTTATAGCAAACAGAAGAACCTGACGTTGCCAGCTTATGCCAGGCATCACCCATTCACGCCCAAAAATTCCCAGTAAGGATATGTAGAGAAAGGCCAACTCCACTTTTTTGACAAACCGTATTTTCATGGCTGACGGGGTTTGGTAAGATTGAAGGGTATATCCAGACGTCCGTTACGCAAGATTCCTATTTTTATGCTGATTGATGATCATTCCATCGGACATTTCGATGACGCGATTCGTGCCAGCCGCAAAATCGGGGTCGTGCGTAACGGCAATTATGGTTTGCCCTTTGCTGGCCAGCTCCTGAAAGATCTCGAACACATTTTCGGTATTCGCTTTATCCAGATTACCCGTCGGTTCGTCGCCCATGATGATCGTCGGCTCATTGATAAGCGCTCGGGCAATGGCGACCCGCTGCTGCTGCCCGCCCGATAGCTTACTGGCTGGCTTACGGGCGTAATCGGCCATACCGATCAACCGCAGCTTTTCCATCGCCCGCTCTTCCACTTCTTTCTCCGGATACTTACCGAGCTTCAGGCCCGGCAGCATTACGTTCTGCAAGGTAGTGAACTCAGGCAGCAGAAAATGAAACTGGAACACAAAGCCCAGATGTTCGTTGCGAAAATGCGCCAGAAAATCCTGACTACGTCCCCGCAGCGACGTACCGGCCATTTCAATCTCTCCTTCGTAGTCGGTATCCATCGTCGAGAGCAGATACAGCAGCGTTGATTTGCCGCAGCCCGATTTGCCAACAATCGATAGAAACTCGCCTTTCTGTACGTCGAACGTAATGTCGTTCAAGACCTGGAACTTCTCCGGGTCGTAGAAGTATTTGTTGACGTGATTGGCTTTCAGAACAGCAGGCATGAGAAGTTCTAAAGTTGTATGTGTTATACAGTTGTCTAGTTAACCACTTGATGGCGTTGCAGGCGTTTGTCAGTAAACTCTATAACTGTAGGCCCCTGCAACTTCACAACTTAGATTCACCCTCTTAAAATGGCCACCGGATCAATCTGCGAGGCTTTCTTCGAGGGGAAATACCCGGCCAGTACCGTAGTGATTACACCGAACAGAAGCCCCATTACGTAGTACCTGGCCCGGAAGATGACCGGAAACGTTTTGATACTTAAAAAATCGCCCGCGTCGAAGGGAGTTACCGACAGCAGATAACTCAGCAGGAAGCCAATACCCAGCCCGATTAATCCACCCGACAGGCCGATAAACACAGCCTGCAACAGAAAAATAGCGACTACGTCTTTCCCATCAAAACCGGTCGCTTTCAGTATGGCGATGTCTTTGATTTTGTTAATGACCGTCATGTTCATGATGTTGTAGATACCGAACCCCGCTACAACCAGCAACGTAATCGACACGACGTAGGTGAGCATGTTCCGAATCTTCTCCCCCGCCAGAATTGCCTGATTGGCCGTGGCCCAGTCTTCGGTATAATAACCATACTCAGCCCGCAGCTTCCGGCTGAACGGGATCGCCTGCAAGGGGTCGATCATCTTGACGTGGATATCCGTGATGTAACTTGGGTCTTTTTGCAGGATTTCCTGCACCGTCGACAGGTTGGCGTAACTCTTGGTGTTATCGACCGTACCGACACCAAACCCGAAGGTGCCCACGATACGCAGAATGCGCGTGCCGCCCCCCGGCGTGGTCACTGTCACTTTATCGCCCGTCCGGACGTTGAGTTTACGGGCCAGCGTTGCGCCCATAATCAGGCCATCGGGATTGGTTTGCAGTGTCGTTAACGAACCCGATTTTAACCGGGATTTCAGATCGTAAAGCCGGTTCTCGCGTTCCACCTCTACCCCCGATATGGTCCCCGACAGTTGAATAGGTCCGTTATTGTAAAACACCTGCGTAGCGACCTGTGGCGACACGCCCAGCACACCGGGTTCTTTGTCAATACGCCGGGCCATGGCCAGTCCATTCTTTAACCGGGCTAGCTCGTCCTTGGGTTTCTGGTGGTAAACGACATTGAAATTACCCGGATTCAACTGCTCGATCAAACTGGGTCGCTGGGTGTTCACTTCGTTATACATCCGCACGTGCGGACTGGCATCGAGCGCCGAATCTTCCAGAAACTGATTGACGCCCTGCATGAACGAGATCATCGTAATGAACATAGCGATGCCGAACGTAACGCCGAGCATAGCCACGAGTGTCTGCCGTTTCTTGGCCAGCAGGTGCGTCTGTGCAATTTGAGTAGCGATGCGAATATTCATGGATCAAAGAGTGAATGATCGAATGAGTGAAAGAGTGAATAGCTGACGCATGTAATTAGGAGCAATTCGCTCTTTCACTCATTCACTCTTTCGCAATTAATTTAGCCCTCTCCGTAAGGCCGCCTTTTACCTCAACTAACTCGAAGTTTTCTGCTCCTTTCTGAAATTTGATCTTTTGCTCTTTTCCGTCCTGCTCAACCCAGACGCTGTCGGTGCCGACTACGTACGATTTCGGAATGGTTAACACTCGCTGGCGCTGGCTGATAATGATGTTCGCTTCAACCGTCAGGCCGTAATACGAATCGGGTTTGGACCCGACAAACTCAGCATCGACCCGAAATGACTGGTCCGTCCGGTTGAGTTTCGGATACACTTTCGTGACGCGGGCGTTGAATACCTTATCGGCGTATACATCGGTCTTGATAACCACCGACTGCCCAATCCGAATTTTACCAAAATCGCTTTCGTCGACCGCCAGCTGCGCATACAGCCGACTGCCGCTGCCCACCAGGGCCAGCTGT
This sequence comes from Spirosoma fluminis, assembly GCF_054778895.1. Taxonomy (NCBI): domain Bacteria; kingdom Pseudomonadati; phylum Bacteroidota; class Cytophagia; order Cytophagales; family Cytophagaceae; genus Spirosoma; species Spirosoma fluminis. The sequence continues at coordinate 11,436 of NZ_BAAGZD010000013.1, read as the reverse complement.
TCACCGGGTCGCACGACCTCACCCGGATCTTTGTAGACTTCGTACACCTTGCCGTCGACGAAGCTGCGGATTCGGGTATTTCGGCCGGCTACTTCGGTGGTTACGAGTTGGCTGCGGTTATTTTCTACATCGAGCCGGAGCTGATCGCGGGTGCGGGCCAGTGTATTGAGCTGCGCCCGCAGGTTGTTACGCGACACGGTGTAGTTCAGCTCGGCCCGTTCCAATTCGGCTCGCGACGTAGCATTTTGCTGGTACAGTTCCTTGAATCGAGCGTAGTTGACGGAGTCATTCGCCTGCCGGACACGGGCGTTACGTACCTGCACCTCCAGCTCAGTCAGCACAGGCGAGTTCCCGCGCAGATTCGCCTGCGCCTGCCGAAAAACCGTTGCCGCAGCCGCCCGACGCGCATCTTCCGAAGCGCTTTCCAGCACGAACAGAAGCTGATTCTTCCGAACTGAATCGCCTTCGTTGACCAGCCGTTGTTCCAGTACGCCATTGGCATCGGCCGTTACGGTATATTCATTACGTGGATATACATTGCCCGATGCGTAAACGGCTTCAGTTAACGCTTTGTACGTTGGTGATACGCCTTCACTGCCCCGGTTGCAGCTACCACTAATCGACATAGCCAGAAGCCATACACCATACCTAGTCCATTTACTTGCGACAGCGGCTGAATTTATCCGGCCGCTGGTGAAACGGCCGCTATAATCATTAGTTTCCATTACGTATCTGTAGAATCGTCTGGTTAATAAACGCGTTCGATAAGTTGTTGAGGTAGCGATTTTGCGCGGTCAGCGCTTCGTTGAACACGTTGAGATACTGGTCATACGCAAACAGGCCCGAGCGGTACTTGATGAGTGCGATCTGAACGTTCTGCGTACTGATTTCGTAATTCTGCCGATTCAGATCGAGCGAGCGTACCGCCTGGCTGTAGGTGTTCCGGACATCCTCATTGTCGACCTGCTGGCGATTTCGTTCGTAGGCCAGTTCCGCTTCATCTAGTTTCAACTGTAATCGGGCGCGAGCGATGTTGCTGCTCCGCAACCCGCCCGAATAAATCGGAAGGTTGAACTGCAGGCCCGTCACCCCGATTGTATACCAGGGCTGACTGACATTCAGAAAATTAAACGCATTCCGTTGCGCCTGCTGTGTATAGCGGGCATAAGCCGACAAGGTAGGCCAACGACTCAGCTTTTCCCGATTCAACTGCAGCTTCGACAGTTCGACCTGCGCCAGGCGGAGCGTTATCTGCGGCCGTTCGTTAGCCGGGATGGCGTCAACCGGGGTGAACCCCTCAACCGGACGCGTGGCCAGACTTTCCGTCAGCAACAGGCTATCGGACGGAGATAGACCCAGGAGCAGTTTTAACTGATTCAAATTTCGGGTGTAGGCCAGTTCGTTCTGATAGAGGACATCGGCCGTGGTCAGTTGCACCGAGCGGATTCGATTGTACTCCAATGGTTCGCTTTGTCCTTTGTCGAGTCGCTGCCTGGCAATCTGCGTTAAGGTATCAGCCGCCAAGAGGTTACGCCGGGTAATGTCGATAGCGGCTCGGGTCAGTAACGTAGCGTGGTATACCCGTGCCGTCTGCGTCGAAATCTCATCCTGCAATACCAGGTTCTGGTCGTCGATAAGCTGCAGATTCTGATGAACAATACCCAGGTCGGCGCGGGCGGGTCGGTTCACGATGGGGGCCGTCACCTCTCCCGTTGCCGTTACGTACCACGGCAAGCCGAACCGCAAAGACCGAAACTCGCCCGGCCGCCCGCCCAGGAACTCGGCGGGCACGAGCTGAACCGGCAGCGCATAGTTATAATCCAGATTGGCATACACCCGCGCCTGGGGTAATACGTTGGCCCGGATAGCCGTTCGCTGTTGATCCTGTACGGTACGGTTGCGACGGGCATTCACCAGCTCAGGATTGTTACGTCTGGCCAGCGCCAATGCCTCCTGCACCGTGGGGATCACCGTCTGGGCGTTGCCGACCAGTGCGTAGCCGAGCGCCCCTAGAAGTACTAACCGATTCATAGTCACGTGGAATGGACGCTCAAAACAACAGCCCCACGTATATTTCAGCGCTATGATTGTTTATGAAGCCGCCAAAAAACCGGGTGAAGCCGACAAGGTGATAACAAAGCCGTTGCTAAGCGAACCCAGGGTCGTAACCATTCGATCAGGTTGGCCGCGTCGGCACGAACAAGGCTAACAAAGGCCCGATGATCTGGTTAATTGGCTAGTATCTCTCTGCGTATCTCAACTACCTATGTCAGTTATTGGCGAATTCATCAAAAAAGCGATTGATGTCTATGGCTTTGTTACGTCGGAACCAGACCCGGCCAAGGCGCAACACGACGAATTAAAAAAACTGGTAACGAAAGCCCGGCTCACCGCTTTCGGCAAGAAGCACAACTTCACGAAAATCCTCAGCAGCGACAACGTTGTAAAAGCTTTCCAGCAGGAGGTGCCTGTCCACGATTACGATAAACTGTACAATGACTGGTGGCATTACCTCTTGGAAGGGCATCAGAATGTAACCTGGCCCGGTGGACAACGGTATTTTGCGCTCAGCAGCGGCACCACCAGTACCAGTAAATCCATTCCGGTAACGGACGATATGCTGGATTCAATTCGTCAGTCGGGCATCCAGCAGGTGGCGAGTCTAACGAACTTCGACCTTCCCTCCGACTTTTTCGGGAAGCAGATCATGATGCTGGGCAGCAGCGTCAGTCTCATTCAGAAAGATGACCACGAAGAAGGCGAAATCAGCGGCATCAGCGCGGCCAACATTCCGGCCTGGTTCCGAACGTATTATAAACCCGGCGTCGACATTGCATCCATCACCAACTGGGACGAAAAAGTCTACCGGATTGCGCAGGAAGCCCCGAAATGGGATATTGGCAGCCTGAGCGGTATTCCGTCCTGGGTTGAGATGATGCTGAAAGAGGTGATTTCGCATAACCGCCTGAATACCATCCACGACATCTGGCCGAACCTGCAGGTATACACGTCCGGTGGAGTAGCCTTCGACCCGTACCGCAAAAGCTTCGAGAAGCTGCTTGCCCGGCCCCTGACCTACATCGATACGTACCTAACCTCAGAAGGGTATCTGGCCACGCAGAAACGACCCGATACCTCGTCAATGGCCCTGATTCTCGACAATGGCATTTTCTTCGAATTTGTGCCGTTTACCGACGACAACCTGGACGAGGATGGGCGGGTTAGGCAGGATGCCAAGGTGCTGTCGCTGGAAGAAGCCGAAGAAGATGTGGATTACGTGCTGCTGATCTCGACGGTTTCCGGCACCTGGCGCTATATGATCGGCGATACGGTCATGATCACTGATAAGCCCCGTTCCGAAATTAAAATCACCGGTCGAACAAAGCACTTTCTGAACGTAGTAGGCGAGCAGCTTTCTGTGTTTCAGATGAATCAGGCGATGGAGAACATGCAGAAACAATTTGATATCGAGATCAAGGAATTTGTCGTGTCGGCCATTCGTAAAGAGGGCGAGTACATCAACAAATGGTTTCTGGGTGCCAACCGGCTCGTCGACAATCAGGGGATTGCGGCCGCGCTTGATGAGGAACTGTGTGACTTAAATAAGAACTACAAGGTAGCCCGCACGAAATCGCTAAAAGGCGTGGAAGCCGAGGTGATTCCGGTCGAAAGTTTTTATCGCTGGAGTGAGGACTACAAAAAGCTGGGGGGGCAAACGAAGATTCCCCGAGTGATGAAGGAAGACGATTTTCTGGCCTTTCAGGAGTACGTTCAGCGGCTTGTGTAGGGCGCTTTAAGGTCGAATTTTTGTAAACCCATTTTTGTCATCCCGACGCCAGAGGAATCTACTGTAGCTGGAGGTTTTCAGCCTCACCCGAAGATCCCCGCTCCGGCGGCCCGGTCCTGGCGTCGGGATGACAAAAGATAGGTTTCGTTTCCCTTTAAAAGTTAGCAATTCTTACCAAAGCGACTCACAAGCCCTCTTTCTGCCTGGCCAGCTTTTCCTCTTCCAGCTTCTTCACCTGGTCAACGATTTCCTCGGGCGATACGTAGAGCCGGGCTATTTTGTCTTTGTAAGCCTGTGGCAGTTCGGCATGGTCGAGGATAAACCGCTTCGTGGCGATCAGGTATTGCCCCAGGCCATGACTAACCGCGAAACCGTCGGCGATACGTTCGACTTTGCGGACGTAATGGGGCGAGAAAACGTAACCGAGTCCGAAACCGACCATCCCCAGGTTGCTCCGGCGTTCATAATCCATGATATGCCCCAATTCGTGGCCAATCCAGCCAATCATGATCTCATCGGGAAGCTGGTGAATCGGAATGGCCGTATGGGTTAGTTTGAACATCGCACTGATGTTGATTCGATACGTCCGGTCCGGTCGGCCCAGCAGCAGCGTTCGAAATACCGGCTGAGCCTGCATCACCGACGTCGAAATTCGCTGCTTAAACAGAAAATGGATGGTTGTATTGCTTAACTCCGGATAGAACGACAGGGCCGTTAAGACATTCTTTTTGATGACGGCCGGGATGTGCTTGTTCGTCTCGAACGGGGCTAGCTCGGGCATAATGTCCTGCGTTTGCGAATCGATTTTGGCTGGCAGCATACGGGCAATACGAATGTCCTGCTTGATTAACCCGTTCGGCTGCGGTTGGTTTAGGCCTCAGTCAGCATAGGACAGCACCCTCGTTTATTTTTATGAAAAATTATTGCCGCTTAATAGGGGGATTCGACAGTTCGGTTGTCTTACAGTCGCAGGAGTACATTCAACGGAAGAAGTATGATAGATTTGCACCGGAAACGTCATTTATACCACCCCGTGCAACTATCGGATCAGGAAATACTTGCTGCTATACAACGTGGCGACGAGCGGGTTTTTGAGGCCGTGTTCCGGCAGCATTACAACCCCTTGTGCCAGTATGGCTACTCGTTCCTGAAAGATTGGGACGACACTGAAGAGGTCGTTCAGGCTGTGTTTATGACCATTTGGGAGAAACGCGACGGCATGGAAATCAACGCATCGCTGAAGTCATACCTCTACCGGGCCGTGCACAACCGGTGTCTGAATCGCATCAAACATCTGGCGGTTCAGGCCGAACACCGGAATCAGGTCGAGGCCAACCTGGTGCAGACGTACGAGGCTCCGGTGCAGGTGCTGATGGCCAACGAGCTGTCCGACCGGCTGCAGGAAGCCATTCAGCGGTTACCTGAGCAGTGTCGGCTTATTTTTATGATGAGCCGCTTCGATGAGTTGAAATACCAAGAAATAGCCGACCGGCTGGGGCTGTCCATCAAAACGGTGGAAAACCAGATCGGAAAGGCCCTGCGTATCCTGCGAACCGATCTGGCCGAATACCTGCCAGCCTTGATTCTGTTGGGGGTGCGTTTATATGAATAGTTTTACGATTAGTTAGGGGGCAGAACATGGCGGACGATTACCCACAGCCAATAGATGATCGCTTACTCGGCAAGTATCTGGCCGGAGAAACCGACGCAGCCGAGTCGGAACGGGTACGCCTGTGGCTTAGCCAGAGCGATGCGTCTGCCGACGAAACCAACCAGCGCGAGTTTGAACGCTTCGAGCGGATCTGGGAAACGACCGCTCAATTAAAGCAACCCGCTCAGCAGCAGGCGGCTCCGGTTGATGCCGACGCGGCCTGGCGAAAGATGCGCAGCCGGATGCAGGCGGGTTCGGCTATCCCTATTGCCCCTCCCCCACCCGCCAGCCCTGAAGCACCGGTTCCAACCGTTCAGGAACCCGTCATCAAGCCACTTCACCCAACTCAGCCGACCGACAGCCGGTGGTTTCCGCGCTACTGGCAGGTGGCAGCCACCATCCTGCTGGTATCAGTTTTGGGCTGGCTATTGGTACAAAATCAATATACTGAGCCCGTCGCGCAGCTGTCGGTAGCCTCCGCCAACCAAACGCTGGTCAAGGCCCTGCCCGACGGATCTAAAGTCTGGCTGAAAAAAGGAAGTCGACTCAACTACCCGCAAACCTTTGCCGACGACAGCCGCGACGTAACGTTAACCGGCGAAGCCTTCTTCGAGGTGGTGCCTAACCCAACAAAGCCGTTCCGAATTCAGGCGGCTCAAACCACCGTGCAGGTGCTCGGTACATCGTTCAGCGTTCGGGCCTACGAAAACGACGTGCGCGTAGCCGTCCGGACGGGTAAAGTTTTGTTTACGGCTAAGAGAAAACAGGTAACCCTGGTTAAGAACGAGCTGGCGACCTTCGATAGCAAAGCCGATACGATCCGGAAAACGCTCCGCGCAGAACCCAACCTGTTCGCCTACCGAACCGGCCAACTGGTGTTCAGCAAAGCGCGGCTGGCCGATATTGTCGGAACGGTCAATGACGTATATCAAGCTGACGTGCGGCTGGCCGACGAGCGGCTGGCCAACTGCCTGTTAACCGTTCGCTTCGACAACAACGAACCCCTGGATACGGTGCTCAACGTAATCGCCGAATCGCTGGGACTTCAGGTACGCCGGGATGGTGAGCAGGTGCTACTCAACGGGGAAGGCTGCCCGGAATAATTTTACGCTTTTGATAGGGGGAGCCATTCACTGAGCTGTCTTATCGGCAAAAGCACCCACGATTATGCGTTTTCATCGATACTTTCTTCTCTTTTTTAGCTGGCTGAGTTTTCCCCTTATCGGCTCGGCCAAACCCATGCCCCCCCTTGAGCGTACCATCAGCATCAACATCAGCAACGAACGGCTGGATAAAGCGCTGACCGCTATCAGCCGCGAAGGTCAGTTTAACTTTTCGTATAGTCCAACGGTCATCAGCGAAGGTAGCCTTGTTTCGTTACGTCTTTCGAACAACACCGTGCGGGAAGCCCTCAACCAGCTCTTCAGAGGGGCCGTTACGTATAAATCACGCGGCAATCACATCATTCTGGTACGGGCCGAACTACCCGCAGTTGACGAACGCCCCAAGAACTTTTACCTCGACGGGTACATTCTGGACGAAGTAACGGGCCGCAAAATTGGCCAGGCCAGTATCTACGAGAAAACAACATTAGCTTCTACCATCAGCAATCCCTTCGGCTATTACCGCATCAAGCTGCCCACCGAACTGGCTTCCCTTCGGCTGGAGGTACGTAAAGAAAACTACATCGGGGAGACCGTACGGGTATCGTCGCGGCAGTCGCACACGCTGAACATTCGCCTGGAGCCCTCTCCACTGAGCAAAAACCTTCAACCGCTGACCATCCGCCAGTCCGTCGACACCACGCGCCGGATTGCCATTGCGGTTCAGCAGCCCATTCAGCCGGTGCTGATTGCCTCGGCCGACACGACCTATACGCCTAAGATTTCGGCCTGGGAGCGTGGCAAACGTAAGTTGACCGACTGGTTTATGTCGACCAAGTCCGAAGTTCACGAAGCGAACCTGGTTGGCGATACGCTCTACCGCGATGTTCAGATCAGCGTGCTGCCCTTTGTGGGTACGAACGGCATGCTGAGTGCCCGCGTCATTAACCGAATGTCTTTCAACGTACTGGGCGGCTATTCGCTGGGAAATACGGGTCTGGAAGTTGGCGGCTTTCTGAACGGCGTTCGCGGCAATGTCCGTGGGATTCAGGTCGCTGGCTTCGGTAACGTGGTGGGTGAGCAGGCCGACGGTGTGCAGGCTGCCGGTTTCGCCAATGCCGTCCGCTGGAACATGCAGGGCGTACAGGTGGCCGGATTCGCCAACGCCATCGGAGGGGATTTGCACGGCATACAAGCTGCCGGCTTTGCCAACGTAACGCTGGGGCACTTGAACGATGCCGTGCAGGTTGCCGGATTCGCCAATGTAGTCGAGCAGGATGCCGAAGGCGTTCAGGTGGCTGGTTTTGCCAACATCAATGCGCACCGCACCGATGGCGTCCAACTGGCGGGCTTCTTCAACCTGTCGAGCGAACGACTGAAAGGCGCGCAGGTGGCCGGATTTGGTAACGTAGCGGGCGACGAAGCGGCCGGAGTGCAAGTGGCAGGCTTTTTCAACGTAACGGGCAAAGACTTGGAAGGCTCGCAGATCAGCGGCTTCTTCAATACGGCCCATCGGGTCACCAAAGGTACTCAGATCGGCTTAATCAACATTTCCACCTACTCGCAGCACCCGCCCATTGGGTTGTTTAGCTGGGTTCAGCAAAACGGCTACCGACGCCTGGAGGTATCGACCGACGAGGTGAATCTGGTGAACCTGACGTTCAAGACCGGTCACCGCGCCTTTTACAACATCTTCACTGCCGGCTCGCGCCTGGAGAGCGATCAACGCCCATCGTGGAGCTTCGGGTATGGCCTGGGTACAGCCGCCAACCTGGGCCGTAGCTGGATGCTGAATTTCGACGTAGTGGGCAACTATCGCCTACCTGCCGAGTGGCGTTACTTCGACGAAGGCAGCCAGTTGTACCGCCTGAATATTGGTCTGGAGAAAAAGCTGTCGCGCGGTCTGGCGATATTCGTGGGCCCCACGGTCAACTGGTTCTTTAGCCAGAACGAAGTGTCGAAACCCGTTACGTCCGTTCAGGTGCCGATGTTCAGAGAAGGCTTCGACCGCTGGAACAACTACAACGCGGGCTGGATCGGCTTCCACGCCGGGCTACGTATCTGCAGCCGCAATTGATGGGGTGAACCAGTATCACCACAGAGCAGAATCAGGCTCATGTCGCCGTAATAAAGGCCGCAATTGCGCCAGACTATAAAAGCGGCTCTTAAGGGTATAGCCCTGCGTATACCGCTTGACCGTCCGACGCAGTGGTTTGACATCGCCCCTTGCGGTGAAGCGATAAAATTGCCCTTTGTCATCGAAGAAGTAATCGGGGTAGCCTTCAACATCCCACGCCCGCAGCACATTCATTTGTAGCCGCACATACCGTTTAGTCACTTCGCTCTAATTATATTTGGCCGTTATACAACCAATTGATTTCTTTGTTAAATGTAAGTTCGTTTATCTCAATATACCGTTTGCAGAAACAAATATAGTTGATTATCAAAACATTATAGTTCTGTAAATTTGCGTACAATAATATGTTGGGTGAACCGAACAGGCTGAAAAATAACGTAGCGGTCGGCGTCGTGCGACAAGGGTTACGTCCTGTGACAAGGCGGTTCTGCTCGTTGGTCGGCTTCGGTCGACACGAGAATCGTCCAGGTTGAGCAGGCAAAAAGTGCATTCGCCACGTAGCGTGTGACAAAGGGAACACCCCAATTGGGATAGCCTTTTAGCCAACGATTTATGATTGACAAATCTGACAAACTGATAATTTTCGATTTAGACGAAACCCTCATTCATGCTACGGAACATGAATTGAACAGGCCGTGTGATTTGAAATTTGAAAAGTATTTTATCTATCAGCGCCCTAACCTTAGGTCATTCCTAACCAATGTAGCCGAACATTTTACAATTGGTATCTGGAGTTCAGCAGATGATGATTACGTAACGGAGATTGTTAGAGGTATCATGCACGACAATATTAACTTGCTGATCGTTTGGGGGCGGAGTCGTTGCAGCTACCGGCGCGATTTTGAACGTGATACTTACTGTTATGAGAAACGTCTGGACAAGTTGAAAAAGCGGGGTTTCCGTTTGGAGAAAATACTAATTGTGGATGACTCACCGGAGAAGTCACGAGCTAATTATGGGAATGCTATTCACATTAGGGAGTACCTAGGAGACGAGAATGATAACGAATTAACAGCTTTATTTGATTACTTACTGACGCTGAAATCCGTAGAAAATGTTCGAAGTATTGAAAAGCGAGGCTGGCGAAACCGAGTGGAAACAACACCTATTGGTTAAGTTAAGGGCGGCTGTCTTGCGACAGGCCGCACGTCCCCAAGGAGAGTTGGCAGCCCAACCAAATGAGGGTGTAAAGGTTGGGAGTTCTTGTTGTTCAAGGGCGTAGCGTTATCATCCATCAACCCTCATGGTCGTTGGGTGTTTTTCTAGGCCACGCGCGTTTGGCGGCTCCGGTCGACACATCGCACTTGATTGACAGATAGACTCTTAAATTCGCAAGTCGGGCTTTCAGTCGACACAAGAAACTCTACGAGCGTCGGTATTTGTATAGCTCGGCAGGTCGTGAACGACAGCAAGCTTACAAGTTATTTTATATGAAAACTTACCTTTTCGTCTGGAATCCCAAGCGTTGGAATTGGGATACTTTAGAAGATGATATTACAGAGGTTAATGAAACTGGAAATTGTCCTGAAAGTTGGAGTTGTGGGGTAAATAAGTCGATTACTGAAGGGGACAGGGCTTTCCTCATCCGAGTTGGAGTTGAACCAAAAGGAATTATTGGAGCAGGTTTTGTCACATCACAACCTTTTCCTGACAGGCACTGGAATGGCGACAATAGAGAAGCATTTTATGTTGATATAGATTTTGAAACGCTACTCAATCCAGACAAAGAACCTATTTTGTCACTTGAACTTCTAAAAACAGGCAAACTTTCTTCCCAAAATTGGACACCACAAGCATCAGGTATTTCAATCAAACCCGAACTAGTTGATGAGTTGGAAGCCCTCTGGTTCGACTTCTTGGTAACGCAAGATATTAGGCACAATCCATTCATCCCTCCCTTACCCCAACAGGAGAAGGTTTTTGTAGAAGGGACGTCTAATCGGGTGATGCAGACAAAATACGAGCGTAATCCGTTCGCCCGAAAAGCTTGTATTGAACATTACGGTCTCTCTTGTTCAGTTTGTAATTTTAATTTTGAAAGCTTTTACGGTGATTTAGGCAAAGGGTTCATTCATGTCCATCATTTAACTGGCATTGCTAAAATTGGAAAGCAATATATTGTTGATCCATTAAAAGACCTAAGACCTGTTTGCCCAAACTGTCACGCAATTCTAAATAGGAGCAGAAAAGAGACTTCTATTGAAGAGTTGAAATCGACTATAATTATGAAGGAGCATAAGAGTAGGTAATCGTCCGCTCCGCGTGGGGTAACTCACAGGCGACAGGAAGCGGGCCGCAAAGTCAGCCGATGCAGCCCAACCGGCAGGGGGTGGAAAGGTCAGAGCTACGTCAGCTCAGGCAAGTGGCGTCCACTCCATCAGCCCTTGTGGTCGTTGGGTGAATCGTTCATGCTGTTACGGAGTTTTATGTCCCGGCGACAGGGTGAACGCCCCGCGTGGACAAATTTTTTATGTTGCTTTTACGCATTCGGCAACAGTACGAAAACCAGAGTTGGTTAAGTTTGGAGATTTCATTCACAGATTTTTAGGACACAATAAAGCCCTTATCGAGTAAATACCCAACTGAATTTAACAATTTAATACCAGCCGCAATGAGGATAATTCTGGCTTTTTTATTGATGCGTGAATTAACCTGTAAAGAAGCCAATCTCCTTTTTGTAGAAGAAGGCTTGTACTAATCTCCGATCTTTTCCCAAAGTGTCGATTTGCTCTAAAACAGCTTCTGTCAGGGCTTCCAA